>NZ_PTRA01000001.1:3096310-3405941 GCF_002943425.1 Siphonobacter curvatus | reverse complement strand
GTGAAGGTTCCCGAACTGGGTAAAAGCTTCACGGGGAAAGTGGTGCGTACCTCGGGTACGCTTCGTTCGGCCTCGCGTACGTTGCTGACGGAAGTAGCCATTCCCAATCGCTCTGGTGAATTAGTTGCTGGTTTGTACGGTCAGGTAACGCTGGACGTTCGGGCGATCAATCCCCCCGTACGGATTCCAGCCAACACGCTGCTGGTTACGCCCGAAGGCTCCCGGGTAGTCATTGTTTCTTCCAACGGTCAGGTGCATTTTCAGCCCATCACGATTGGCCGCGATTTTGGTACGAGTCTGGAAGTACTGGATGGACTACAGGGTAACGAACGCCTGGTAGCCAACCCATCCGACGGCCTCAAAGAAGGAGGCATGGTACGCGTAAAATAAGTTTTTAGTTTGCGGTTTTCTGTTTTCAGTAGGATACTCACCTGTCAACTGAAAACCGCAAACTGAAAACTGCCTCAACTTCCCAAAGTTTTTACCGAACGTATGAATTGTTTATTGAAAATCAGTGGGTTGCTTTTGCTGGTGACCAGTATGGTTACGGCACAGACGCCCACCAGTCGACCCTTTGCCGATCCGGAACTGGAAAAACTCATTGAAGCCGGACTCAATTTCAATCCTGATATACGAAATGCCCTGAGTCGCGTTGAGGAAGCTCGCGTACGCGTACGGGTGGCCGAGTCGTACCTACGACCCGTAGTCCGGGGCAATCCGGGCATTCAGACGCAAAGTCTTTCGCCCAACCGGCCCGTTCAGTTCACCAACGTGCGGGCGGTACGGGTACAACTGACGACGTTTCAGATTCCCATTGATGCCAGTTTTGAACTGGATTTATTCGGACGAATCCGGCAAACCGTGCGGCTATCCGAAGTGCAGACGCAACTGAGTGAGGCCGATGTTCGGATTGCCCGTTTGGCAGTAGCCGCCGAAATTGCCCGTCTTTACGCTTTGGTACGTTCCAACGACGCCGAACAAACGGTTTTTGAGCGGACCTTGTCAGCCCGGGATTCCGTACTGGCGGTGGTTCGCGAACGATTCCGGATTGGCCTGACCAGTGAAATCGACGTCCGTCGGGCCGAAACCGAGATTGGTAACCTGCAAACCCAGCGTACGGCTCTGCAACGAAGTCGGCACGAGCTAACAAACGGACTGGCCATTCTGACGGGTCAGGATGCGGGAACTTTCACCCTGCCGCCGGCTACGTTACCCCAGTACCCAACGCCAACGTACGCCAACATTACAGTGGATCTACTACAGAACCGTCCCGACATTCAGCAGTCGAATGTACAGGTATCGGCAGCAGATATTAATGCGGACATTGCCCGAAAAGCGCTTAAACCTCGGGTCAGCGTGGGTGGTTCGGGTGGTTTGATCAGTGGGAAGATTGGCGATCTGGTGCTGCCCTCCAGCTATACCTACACAGTTGGAGCTACGGCTAGTTTTCCGATTTATGAAGGTCGGCGAAACCGGGAAAACATCAATTTAGCCCAGCAGCAGATACAAACGGCCCGTACATCCGTGGATCAGCGGGTGGTGACGGCCCAACGCGAAGCCGAAGTAGCTTTGGATAACATCCGCGATCTGGAAACCCAGATTGGCAATCAGCAAAGCGTCATTGAAACGGCTCGTAAAACCGAGCAACTCGTGCGGGAAGTGTATGGAAAAGGTCTGACGACGTACCTTGACGTACTCGATGCTCAACGTACGTCGCTGGATGCTGAACGACAACTGGCTCAGTTACAGGGACAACGGTTGGTATACGCCGTGGCTTTGTGGAAGGCTTTGGGTGGACAGTAGCTTGGCCATGGACTGAAATCCATGGTTATGAAAGAGATCAAACCTACGGCTCTGGGTCGTTAGCCAAGGGTAGGCTGGAAGCAACACAAAGGATCGAAGCTCGCTTCGGTCCTTTTTTAATACCAAAAGGGTTAAGTATTTTTCAGAAAAGATAGTATTTATCCATAGGGAAACGCTTAATCTTCCGAAGGCGTTGGTCGAATCGATTACATTAAATACTTTTGCAGGTCGGAAGAAAAAACGTACGTATCTGTGTTGAAACAACCCGTTTTTTTCTCTTATAGGATTTAACCAGCAGAACGGTATCATCCCGCGATTTGAACCTTCAGCCCACCGAATGAACTACCCTATAAATGTCAATTCTTACCGTTTTTTACATTAAGCTGCTTTTGAACGTAGGATTAACTGCTGGAATCATCTGGTCAGTAAAGAAAGCAACCCTCATTCAGCAATGGCAGCAAAAAAACGACACCCTTGCCTTTAGTCTGGGTTTTCTCATCTTACGTTTGATACCCTGGGTCATGATTTTTCTCGTGCTCAACGAGGTCCCTCGTGGAGACGTCCCCTTCTTTTTTTACAAAGCTGAAGGAGCAAAGGCCGGAGGATTTGTGTACCGGGATTTCTGGTCGTATCACGCTCCCTTGTTTGCCTACATCATCAGTCTGCCGCTCTGGCTCTGGCATAATTCCCGAGCCATTGTTCTGCTGATGGTTTTGATGGAAACGCTCATTTTGTGGAGTACGTACCGAACCTACAAGCCCGAAAAGACGAATGCCTTACAGGCCAGCCTGATTTACTGGATGTTACCGGCGTCGTTTATGTACATCCTCATTGATGGTCAGGAAGAAGTCTGGTTTTGGGGTTTAGCTCTGCTCATGTGGCGGCACGTCAAAAAAAATCCAGAGGATTACGAAGTAGGACTGGGCGTTATTTTCGCCATCGCTCTGCTGACCACTAAAGCGACTTTCGTCTTTTTTCTGCCCCCGCTACTCATTAGCGTACGCCGTCCCATCAAAATGCTGTTGGTCATGGCCGCCATTGGATTACCCGCTCTGGCTTTTCTCTACTGGCGAATCGGCGACTTATTCCTCATGCCCATCCAGCATACCGAGCAGTTGATGACGCCGAACCTGTTTTCCATTACCCGGCCGATCATCGAGCTTTTTGTGCATATTGATACAAGCAACTCTACCTTAGTGAACTGGCTGGGACTAATCACCACCATGCTGCTGGTTTCGTACCTGGCGTATCGGGGTCGCGTCAATCCGCTGACGCACACCCTGCCCGCCTTGTTTATCGCCACGTTTGCTTGCATGATGATCTTTCAGGCGAGTGCTCCCGGAGCGTACCTGATTGCGTATCTGCTGGCCGTAGTTTTCGATATTGTTGACCTGCGGAATAACAAACACCTAATAATCTTGTTAGTACTGAGCTGGCTCACCGTAGTACAGCCCTTTGTAAACGTATACATTAAGCAACCGGATTATACCCGGTTTTGTATGCTGACCAATCCCGTATATCTGTTCGACTGGCTGCTACAGGTACTCAACGTAGCCTGTTTTTTCTGGCTGGTTTCCCGAACGGCCACTAAAATTGTTACTCCTAAACATTTGACGCCAGCATGAGTGTTGTTTTGGCCAAACTGATTATTAGCCTGGGCTGTATTCTGCTGGTGGGTATTGTGCTATACTTCAGGTCTCCCATTACGGCGGGTCTGAAAACGAAACCTGTCGCTGGTGTACTCGGCGTGAGTTGGTTGCTACTCCGGGTGTTTCCCTTTCTGGTGATTTATTTATGGGCTAATCAGGAGCCTACTTCCGATGTGAACGGCTTCTGGGACGAAGGCAGTAAAGCTTCGATGGGCCAGATGGTGTACCGCGATTTTTGGTCCCCGTATTCTCCTTTGTATGCCTATTTCTTAGGTATCTGGCTGAAAATCTGGTACAATCCCCGCATGATTGTCCTGACCATGGCCCTGATGGACGGTGTTGCTCTGGTACTGACCTATTTCTTTTACAAAGACCGCTACAGTAAGGAAGATTTACTCTTCAAGGCCCTTCTATATCTGTTGCTACCCGGCTCACTCGTTTTGTGCGTGGTCGGAGCCCAGGAAGACATCTGGATGTGGCTATTTGTTGTACTGGCCTTTTTGGTTCGCAAACGCTGGGGTGTCATTGGTTACAGCCTCGTCATGGCTCTGGGTGTACTAACCACCAAGGCCATTTTTGGACTGGCTCTGTTCCCGCTCTTTCTCATTGAAAAAGAAAAAATCCGTTTTCTGATTCCCCTCTCGCTGATTGGAGCCCTGTCGGTAGCCCTTTTGTATCATCTGGTAAAACTGGAATTTTTGCAGCCGCTCGACGAAGCGAATGTATTACGGGCTCCCAACTTGCTTTCGGTCATCAATCCCTGGACGTTCAATTCGATTGGGACCGGGGCCAAAGTCTGGAACTGGCTTGGACTAGTAGCCACCATTAGTGTGGGTTGTCTGACGGCTTGGCGGATGCGTAATCAGCCGATCAATGTGATGCTAGCCCACCTCTGGGTCGCCATGTATGGTCTGATGATGATTGCCCAGCAAAGTGCGTACAGTAATTATCTGTTCCTGTTTTTGTTGCCGCTGGTGTTTGAAGTGATGGACTGGACTAACCTTCGACAGGTCATTCTCCTGTTCATCTTTAACGTATTGTCGGTGATTCACCCCTCGTACTGGTGGCGGATGGGCATGCCTAACTACGCGACTCCTGCCGATATTTTCGGCCTTCAGGCCCGTACGATTGATTACGTGATTCAGGTGGGCGTTGTGGTATTAACGGGCTATTTCATTAACGTAGCTTTTCCTCGCTCCGAAAAAAAAAAGTACCGCACCGCTCAATAGTACCTCCCGTACATTCCCTATAAGCGAGACCTTTCTTTAGTTGTTGGCATGAGTCAGAAACGTAATTTCCCCAATCTGAACGGCGTACGATGTATTGCGGCGGTGTCCGTATTGATCCATCACCTCGAACAGGCGAAAGAAGCGTTTGACCTGCCCAATATTTACCATTTGACGGTTGTCAAACACGCGGGCCGTTTGGGCGTAGGTCTTTTTTTCGTGCTCAGTGGCTTTCTCATCACGTATCTGCTGTTGCAGGAAAAAGGTAATTTTGGCGACATTTCTGCTCCCAAATTTTATCTACGACGGGTATTTCGGATCTGGCCCATTTACTTTCTGATCGTCGGCCTGGCCCTGTTTGTCTTTCCGCATGTCCCCTTGATGTATTTTCCCGGAGCCAGCGAACTAGCGTCCCGGCACGTCGCGGAACGAATCACGCTACTGGCTTTGGTACTGCCCAACTACGCGTTCGTCCTGTATAACATTCCCTACTGGGCCGCTCAGGCCTGGTCGATTGGGGTGGAAGAGCAGTTTTATTACCTCTGGCCCTGGATTATCAAATACCCCAAGCGGACCTTTTTGATTGTAAGCATCTTCATGCTGGCGACCGTCGGATTACTCGCTTTGGGCGTATACCTGCTGGATGGAACCGAAGCCCAGAAGAAAGATTCTGTACTGACGTTCATTGGTCAGTTCCGCTTACTCATCATGGCCCTGGGTGGGGGGGGAGCTTATCTGGTGTATACCAACCGAACGCGATTCCTGTCCGTTCTCTACCGGAAAAATGTGCAGATTACGGTATACGTACTCTTCCTGATCTGCTTTTTGTCGGGGGTACACATCCCGGCTTTCATGGAGGTGTATGCTTTCTTTTTCTGCTTTTTCGTACTGAATGTGGCGACGAATCCCAACAGTATTATTTCGCTGGAAAACCCGGTCGTTAGTTACATTGGCAAGATTTCCTACGGGCTGTATCTCTACCACGTTGCCGTTTCGGTATTCCTGATTAATGTCCTGAATACATACGCTCCGGGTCTGTCTACTACGGCCTACAACCTGATTTTGTACCCTGCTGTATTCGGCTTGTCCATTCTGGTTTCTTACCTCTCGTACGAGTATCTGGAAAAACCGCTGCTCGTTTTCAAAGACAAGCGATACGGACGTTAGGGGTTCATTCTATCGTTTCGGAATACAGCTAAGGCTTTCGTAGGAAAGCTCCGTTTCCTAAGCGAAGTAAGTAATGCAGCTTAACGCCTGCCTACTCCCTTAGAATCAGTTCACTATTCTTCTATTATAGAGGGTCGTACTACTTAGATCGTATAGCGTACTGGGTGCAGAACGAGACAAAATTCCGAAGATGAATCAAACCTAGTAATGCTATTCTTTAGAAGCAGAATAGCGGCTCTTGTGAACGCTGAAAAATCCTCCCTTTACTGGATCACTGGTAAGTCCGACATGCGATAAAATTTCAGGTTCAGCGAATCGGCTGTTTGCAGCATTTGCCGAAGTACCTGTACATCAAAACCGTATTGCTCAGGCTTGGGGACTGAGAAAAAGGGTTGATGACCGAAGAGCAACACGGCTTTTCCCCGCATTTTGGCCCGAACCAGGGCCGACCGAAGTTCTGCTACACTCAAATTTGCACTCGTATCGAACAGCAGGGCATCCACGCTGCGTTGCGGTACAAAATCGTAGTAAATCTGAGGCAGCCATTGGGGGGAAAGATGATAGAGCCGGAAGCCTTTATAGGAGCGTTCCGCTAGGGCAACGTCCCGTAGGATTCGAAAACCGGAAGCCTCCAATACGGAATCGACGCGGGCATTATGATTACCGCCGGGATGAGCGTACGAAGTAGGGTGGAAGCCCGCTTGTTGCAGGTACGAAAGCCCGGGCCGAATTTCCGTAGCCAGATAACCCTCTACTCCCAGATTCTGTATCATTTCCGTAGAGATGCCGTGAATGGTACCGTGAAAGCCAATTTCGTGCCCTTCCTGCTGAAGCGTTTTCAGAATGCTCACTTCTTCATTCGTCAGCGAATCCGGACAATTTACGTAGAACGTTACCTTAGCTTGGTATTGATTCAGTAAGGGGCGTAAGGCCATCCAGTCACTGAAAAAGCGATCGTCGAAGGATAGGGCAATACCCGCCCGTTCCGGGTGCTGGGGGGTAGAATGACAGCCAGTTAGTATAAAAAGAAGTAGAACAATGAAAGTCCAGCGGCCCATGTGAAGCATTAGTTAGGCAAATGTTAAGGATTTTGCGGAAAAATCCGGTTCATGTAAAGATTATATAAACATCGCAAAAGCGACATCTTGATCCGGTTTACCCCTCTATACATTTGCCCGGCCTATACGAACCAATCAATCTATTACGCTCACTATGACTTTACTCTGGTTGAAAAAACACCAGCCTGGCCAAGGCTGGACCGGACGTTTTTTGTGCTTACTTTTCTTTCTCGGCACTAGTATTCATTTCCATCTGGCCGCTCAAGCTACGGACGCTTCCATTTCCGGCGTTGTGAAAGATGAAAAAGGCGAGGCCCTGCCCGGGGCCGCCGTAACCGTTCGAAACGAAGCGACCGGTTTTACCACGGGTACGCTGACCAACGCAAAAGGGGAGTACGCCCTTCGGCAGTTGCCACTGGGCAAGCCCTACACTGTCACGGTAACCTTCATTGGTCTGCAAACGGTGAAAGAAACGGGGTACTCACTCAATTATGGCGATAACCTGAACGTAAACATTAGTCTACAATCGTCTAATACGGAATTGAAAGAAATCGTAGTTTCCGAACGCGGCTACACCAAGGAAGTACGGCAGGCAGGAGCGGCTACGTCGATTACAGCGGCTCAGATCAAAAACTTACCCAATGAAGGCCGGAGTTTTACACGACTCAACAACCTGTCTCCCCTGCAGGGCGGCGATAATTTCAGCTTCGGCGGCCAGCGTTCGACGGGTACTAACGTGACCATCGACGGGATGAATGCCCGCAATAGCTGGACCAATGGGCAAGTTTCCGCTGGCCCTTACGCCATTTCGCTGGAAGCCATTCGCGAATACAAAGTCATCACCAACGATTACGATGTTACGCAGGGTCGTCAGTCGGGTGGGGCCGTGAGTGCTGTCACCAAAAACGGAACCAACAAACTGGAAGGTTCGGCTTTCCTGTACTTCCGTAACAACACGTTGTCGAGTCAGTACACCATTCAGGGAGCGGATCGCAAGCAGAACTTCACTAACTTCCAGTCAGGTTTCAGCTTGGGTGGCCCCATCATTAAGGATAAACTTCACTTTTTCGTAGCCTACGACCGTCAGGATGCCAGCGAGCCGCTCATCATTGCCGACATCAATTCGTCCGCGGATGAGCTGCGGTACGGCATCACGAAAACCAATCTGGAACGGCTGGTGAAGGTAGCTCAGGAAAAGTACGGCGTTACGGGGCAGCAATTCGGCCAGTTTCCCAAGAAGTCAACGGCCAATACCGCTTTTGCACGCCTCGACTGGCAGCTCAATACCAAGCACAAACTGACGCTACGCGGCAACATGACCCACTACGTAGCTCCGCTAAACGATGGTGACAACTCGAACATCAACTTGCTGGAATCCTACGCGAACCTGAAAGACGTATCGGTAACGGCCATGGCGGCGTTGCGTTCCACGCTGAAGCCTCGACTGACGAACGAATTCAAGGTGCAGTACCTGTATTCCTACAAACCCGTTACGCCGCAGGGTTATCTACCGTTCCAGAACATTCCCCGGGCGATTGTCAACGTTACCTCGCCTTTCCCCACGGAATCCAATCCCAACGCTACGCAGACGAAAACGGTACAGTTCGGCGGACAGCGGTATTCCCCCGAATTTAACCGGATGCACCAGGTACACCTGAGCAATACGGCCTACGGGAATACGGACAAATTCAACTTCACCTTTGGTACGGACAACATGATTACCACCATGGAAACGTACCTGTCGAGTGAACAAAATGGTCGATTCTTCTTCAACAGCATCGATGATCTGGAAGCTCTGCGGCCGTATCGCTACGCCCGCGAAGTGCCTTTGCAGGGACAACCCATCGTGAATCAGAGTGTACTGGATATTTCCGTTTTTGGACAAGCTGATTTCTACCCGCATCCGGACCTGAACCTGGCTCTGGGCGTACGCTACGATGCAACGGCGTTTCTGACGGGTGGACAACTCAACGAGACCGTGAAACGCACACTGGGGATTCGCACGGACGTGAAACCCGAGGACTGGAATAACATTCAACCCCGTTTTCAGGCTACTTGGGATATTGGGGGTAAACGTCAGAATGTCCTGAAAATCGGAGGCGGGCTATTCTCCGCCCAGCCGCACTACTACGCTCAGGTCAACAATATTCAGAACAGTGGACTGATGGTTGGTTCCGTGGACGTGACGGGGGATCAGGTACCCGTACCGGAATTTAGTAAGTACCGTCAGGATGTTTCGACCGTGCCGGGCATTCCGGCGGGTGGAAAGTACGTGTCTACCATCAACGCCGTTAACCCAAGCTTCCAGGTACCGACCACGTTCAAGGGTAACGTGAACTTCAATCACTTCATCGGCGAACGCATTCGGGTTGGACTCAACGCCATCTGGGCAAAAACGATTCATAACTACGTGTACGTGGATCGTAACCTGAAGGATAACCCGGAATTCAGAATCACCAATGAAGATAATCGGGGCGTTTTCGTTCCCGCCGAAACCATTACGGCCAAGGGAATTACGGACTGGCAGAATTCCCGAAAAACGACCGAAGTCGGGCGGGTACTGGAATTGATCTCGACGGGTATTTCCGATCAGTTTACCCTGGTGGCCGACGCAGGTATCAAACTGGGAAAAGACGGTTACGTGAACATGAGTTATACGCTCAATTCCACGAAAGATAATTCGTCCTATAGCTGCTGCGTGGCGAATACCTCGACGTTCTTGCCCGTCAAAGACGATCCCCGGAGCCTGAGTTATGGCTACGCCGATACGCATTTCCGGAACAAAATCGTGGTAAATGGAGCAACGCCTTCCTGGAAAGGATTTCAGCTCGGGGCCACGGTGATTGGCGTGGGCGGTACCCGTTATAACTTCCTGGTGGGCGGCGGTACGAGTCTGAACGGTGATTTTGTACTGACGAATGATCTGGCCTTTGTCTTCGATCCGAATAGTCCGACAACGCCGGAAAACGTTCGCCAGGGCATGAGCGATCTGCTGAATAACCCCTCGGTAGACCAAAGTGTGAAAGACTACATCAAATCCAATCTGGGTAGAGTGGCCGAGCGAAATGGTGGGATTAACCCCTTTGCCACGACGGTAGATTTACGCTTGAACAAAGCCTTTAAACTCGCCGAAGGTCAGAAGCTGGAGTTTTCGGCGGATGTCTTTAACTTCATGAACGTACTCAATCGGGACTGGGGCCGGAATTATAACCGTGGTAATACGAACCTACTGAATATTAACGCTTTCAATCAGACAACCCGTCAGTATGGCTACGCCGTGCAGAACCTGGGGACGCGTCCGATTGGCGGTACGCCCTGGCGGATTCAGCTTGGCCTGCGGTATTCGTTTCAGTAACTATTCAACAAATTCTTAACTTCCGCCCGGGCTTTCGAGTCCGGGCGGATTTGCCTTTTTATTCGATGAAACAGCTGCTTAGCCTCGTACTAGTGGGCCTGTGTGTTACGGGTTTCGCTCAGAAAAAATTGCACAAACTTGCTATTCCAACGGTAGCCAAAGCTCAGGAATTCTGGCATTACACGCCCCAACACCGGCCTTTTCTGAGTGCTCACCGGGGGGGAACCCGTCCCGGTTTTCCGGAAAACTGCCTGGAAACGTTTGAACATACGCTTGAACACACCTACGCTACTTTCGAGATTGATCCACGACTGACGAAAGACAGTGTAATCGTACTCCTGCACGATGCTACGCTGAACCGTACCAGCAACGGAACGGGTAAACTCCGGGATTATACCTGGCAGGAAGTGCAGCAATTTCGATTGAAAGATTCGGAAGGCAAGCTGACGGATTTTCGCATTCCTACGTTAGACGACGCCATTGAATGGGCTCGCGGTAAAACGGTACTGATTCTGGATTACAAGGACGTGCCTTTCGACAAAACGCTGGAAATCATTCGTAAACACCAAGCCGAGGCCTTCGTTATGGTAACGGTCCATACGGCCAAAGATGCTCAGTACTACCACCAGCGAAACCCGGATATTCTGTTCGAATCCTTTATCCACACGGAAAAGGCCCTGCACGAATACGAAGCCGCGGGTATTCCCTGGAAGCAGGTTATGGCGTACATCGGCTCCCAGACCATACCCGAACACCCGGCTCTGATTGAAGAGTTACACCAACGCGGGGTGATGGCGATGGTTGCCGCTGGTCCAGTATACGACAAAGAATACAAAGCTGGGAAAACAGACGTGTATCAGACGATTCTAAAAGCCGGAGCCGACCTGATCGAAACCGATTTGCCGATCCAGGCGAATCAGGGTATGCAGCCGATGATTCCGAAGAAGAGTGATAAGAATGCATTTTTTAAGTAAGGAGTGGTCCCGCCTTAAAAACCGCCTGGAATGGATACTTTCCTAACAAAACCCGGCCTTTTCCGTACCTTCGTCTTTTTCAGTGAGACCAAGTTTCCCATGATACGAACCGTTATTTTTGATATGGACGGGGTGATTGTTGACACCGAACCCGTTCATCGTTACGCTTTTTTCAAGCATTTTGACGAATTAGGCTTGCACATTACCGACGAAGAATACGCCACCTTCACGGGTCTTTCTACCCGCAACGTCTACCAGAAACTCAATGAAGCCTATAATCTGGGGGAAGATATCGAATCATTCGTGCTGCGGAAGCGGGCTATTTTCAACGATGCGTTTGATGAAAAAGAAGATCTGGATTTGCTCGACGGCGTACGGACGCTGATTGAAGACCTGCACCAACACGGGTTTCAGCTCATCCTCGCTTCCTCGGCGGCTAAGGTGACGATTGCCCGGGTATTCAAACGTTTTGGTCTGGACCCGTACTTTTCGGACAAGGTGAGTGGCGAAGATTTCGTTCGATCGAAACCCGATCCGGCGATTTTTGAGCATGCGGCTTCTTTATCTAAAGCTCCGAAATCGGAGTGTATCATCATCGAAGACTCGAACAACGGCGTGAAAGCGGCTCGGGCGGCAGGGATTTACTGCATTGGCTACAACAGCGAGCATACAGCCCTGCAGGATTTGAGCGAAGCCAATCAGGTAATCAATCATTTTTCGGAGTTGAACGCCGAAAAAATCCGGGCGATTGTAACGGAATAGGAACGTACTAAGCGTTCATTTTCAGAAAGGACGAGTATAGCCACTCGTCCTTTTGTTATTGGGTGAAAGCAAAGTCCGCGTACCTTTGCCCAGATTCCATCTACTCGCTATGAAACTTTCTTCTCTATGGGCCCTGCTATTGCTCGGGCTATTGACCAGTTGCGATCTCTCCCTCTTCGAACCGACGGATTATCCGCCCAGCCCGACGAAACTCAATGGACCGAAAGCCCGTACGCTGGCGAGTAAATCAATTCCGCTCAAGGAAGTAGATACCCTGTCGTCAAACGCAGCCAGTGCCCTGATTATCAGTCCGTATGCGTTGATGCTTTCCGACTCAGTGACGTATGCCCTTGGCCGTTTTCCTGAACTCACTAACCAGCCTCTGGAGGTGTTGTTCTCCGATGATGAGGGAAATCTATGGGCCGTTGATAAAGACGGTGCCTTAGGCTACGGCGTACACCGATACTCCGGAGGGACCTGGGTCAAAGAAGGTAATTTTCCCGCTGACGTAAAGTTCCGTTTCAATGAATTGGTGAAAGCTACGGCTCAGGAACACTGGTTTCAAACGACCAAAGGTTTAGTAATCTGGGATGTAAAGCAGCAGAAAGGCCGCCTGGTGGAAGAAACGAGTGAACGGCTTTTTACTCAAAATTTTTCCCTGAAATCCGATAATCAGCAATTACAGATTTACAGCCATACGAATCTGTCCCAACCAGTAGCTGAGTACGATTTGTCGCAGTTTCTCTATACGCGAAAAGGTATAAAGAATTCCTTGTTTGGCGTGTTTGAAGATGATACTCGTACACTCTGGCTAGTGGTGAAAGATGGCCGATGGGATGGCGTACTGATGAAATTTAACGGGCAAACGCTGGAAAAACTAACGTTGATCCCCGTGAGTGATTACGATTCCGGACGATCCGTTTCCGATTTTGTGCAGGATGCCAAAGGGAATCTCTGGATGAACGTCGATGGGGTTCGGTACTACTACAGTATTTACGGGCAGTGGATTTATCCGCGGATGGAACAGTCTTTACGGATTTTCAACGATACGGAAGGAAATCTGGTGGGTATAAAACCGGGTAAGGTTTACCGACTGGAAATCTAAATCGGATAAAACTCCGCTACTCCTTACAAAAACGGACCGCTGGTGAAGCGGTCCGTTTTTGTATTTAATTAAAAAGGAATCAGATAACCCAGAGACAAGGTTGCGTGCAAGTCGCGGGGGGCATCCGACTTGTAAAAACCTTCCGAAAGATTGCCTAACAGGTAGTGACCACGGGCTTCCAGAAAAATCTGTCCCTTCGGCAGGTTATGGGCTACGCCAATGCCCGCTACGCCCGAGAAATTGGTACGGTCGGCGAAATCCCAATCAGATAAGTCATTTTTGAACTTCGTTCCTGCCCGTTCAGAAGTTTTTTTCAGTACATAACTTCCCATTACCCCGGCATTGACAAAAAACTGCGTCTGATTACCGAACGAAAAGCGGAACAATAAGGGAATATCGATACTGGAAGACGTAAACGTGTAGGTATCACCGAATTGTTTCTCCTTCAAGGCATTATGGTTATAGAGAATTTCCGGTTGGAACGAAACTACATTTCCCAAAGCAGCATTGAATACGATACCCGCGTGGTAGCCCGGTGCAAAATTCAGTTGGGCATCGGTATTGTTGTTGAGCAGTGTCGTATAATTTCCTCCCGCTTTGATCCCGATGTAACTGCGACCCCGGAAATCATCGGTAGGATCAAAACTGGCTTTCTCGGGTTTGGAGCGAACGGGTTCTGTCTTGATGGGAGTTGTAATGATCGAAGTCGTAGGCTTGGCGTTCGCCCGGTCGTAAATTTCCTGCATTTCCTTCGTCACTGGTCGCGAAGAGGGGCTAGCGGGTTGGCTCTGAGCCAGCAGGGAGAAATTTATGATACTCAGACATCCGAGTAGAACAAATGATTTCATAACGTACTTTGATAAAGTTGAAAGAATATACCGGCTACTTAGTCGGAAAAAGCAGGCAGAAGCAAACGGCTACCTATCAATTTACGGCAAAGCCGCCCGAACGGTTTATGAAAGTTTTATTTTTGGGTGCTGGCCACGTGAAACCAGTCCTACAATTCTAACTATACGCATTGCTATGGCAATTGTTTTAATTACCGGAGCGACGGGTGGCCTGGGCCGCAGCGTAACGCAGCAATTTCTTCAGGGGGGGCATACGGTGGTAGCGGCCGTACGCGATCTACAAACCATGCCCACGCAGGAAGGCTTGCATCCGTATACCCTAGATGTATCGGACGAACAGGCCTGTCGGCAGTTTGTCGACAACACCGTAGCAGAACACGGAGCCATCGATGTAGCGGTGCTATTAGTGGGTGGCTTTGCGATGGGTACGCTGCTTGATACGGATTACGCCGCCGTGGAAGCTCAGTTGAAGATTAACTTTCAGTCGGCCTATCAGGTAGCACGTCCTGTATTTGAGCAGATGAGTCAGCAGCCCAACGGTGGCCGCATTGTACTGATTGGTTCGCGTCCGGCTCTGGACCCTACGGCGGGGCAGCACGTGGTAGCGTATGCTCTTTCGAAATCTCTGGTGAACAGTCTGGCTGATTTGATCAACGCTGCAGGCAAGAAGAAAAATGTGGTTGCGACGGTTGTAGCCCCCAGTACCATCGATACGCCCAGCAATCGCAAAGACATGCCCGATGCAGATTATAAAACCTGGATCAATCCGGCTGAACTCGCGGAAATGATCGCCTTCGTGAGCCTGGGAGCGGGCAAGACCTTACGCGAACCGATACTAAAAGCGTACGGTCAGGCCTAAAATTGGGGTCAGACTCTGGCTGGAATGAGTTTTTTTGCTAATAATAGCAGCAATTACGCTTTAACCTTAAAATGAATACAGTCATGAACGAGACGACGCTTAAAGGAAACTGGAACGAACTGAAAGGTAAAATCAAACAAGCCTACGGAGACCTTACCGACGATGATCTGGTTTACGAAGAAGGTAAAGAAGACGAACTGTGGGGACGACTCCAGCAAAAAACGGGTAAGACGAAAGATGAGATCAACAAAAAAATTGCTGATCTGTAGTAAATACTTTTAGTTGAAAAGCCGGAGCCGGGAGGTTCCGGCTTTTTGTTTGTACGGAGAGAAGATCAATCAATAAACGTGTAAGTTCGTAGCCGGTATTCTGGTGAATCGCCGAGATCCCGAAAAATCGTTCTGGAAACGTTTAACGTAATGAATCGCTTGAAATCAGTCCTTCGAAAGTCCATTCTTATTTTCCTCGGTTGCAGTATACTGACGGCCTGCAATGATGCCCCAAAATCTTCTACTGAAGCAAAAGATAGTCCGTCATCTGCACCGGTTTTACATTATGCCGTCGTCAAAACGCATCCGCACGATACGAATGCGTTTACTGAAGGCTTACAGATGTACAACGGGAAACTGTATGAAAGTACGGGTTCGCCGAAAGAATTGCCCCAGACGCAGTCCATCGTTGGCGAAGTGGATTTATCCTCAGGAAAAATACAAACGAAGGTTGAGCTGGACCGCGATCAATACTTCGGGGAAGGAATTGTCTTCTTAAAAGACAAGCTCTATCAGTTGACCTACCTTTCAAAAAAGGGTTTTATCTACGATGTCCGGACGTTCAAACCACTGGGTACGTTTACTTTCCCCAGTAAAGAAGGTTGGGGGCTAACTACCGATGGTACGCACCTGATCATGAGCGATGGTACGCAAAACCTGACCTACCTGGACCCTACTACCTTCACGGTTGTAAAAGTACTAACGGTAACCGATGAACAGGGTGCCGTGATTAATCTAAACGAGCTGGAGTACGTCAAAGGCTACCTCTACGCGAATGTGTACACGACTGCTACGGTTGTGAAAATCAATCCGCAAACGGGTCAGGTAATGGGAAAAATGGACTTGAGCTCGTTGCAACAGGATGCAAGAACAAAATACCCCCAGGCCCTGGAAATGAATGGAATTGCTTTTGACTCTACCTCAGGAAACTGGTATGTGACGGGAAAACTTTGGTCAACTATTTACGAGATCAAGGTGACGCCTTAACCAATGCCGTTGCTCAAACAGAAAGCAGATGATTGATACGGATCTTTTTCAGAAATGATCATTCGCCTAATAAATCACGTTCAAAGGCTTATTTGCAAAAATTATCTTTTCCTACATAGAAAAGTTACCGTACTCCCGCAAACTGCGGGCAATGCTCTATTTTTGTATTTATGAAACGTTTGCTCCCTCTGGGTACCGCTCTTCTGGTATCGCTTGCCTCGTACGCTCAAAAACCTTTTACGACGGGTAATCAACGCTGGGCCGATTCGGTCTTTGCTCGTCTCACCGTCGATGAAAAAATTGGCCAGCTCATGATGCCCCGGGCCAATTTTACCAATCAGCCTTACGATCAGGAAAAACTCAAAAGCTGGGTACGCGACTACAAAGTCGGCGGTTTCGTCTGGTTCGCCAATCAGCCTTATCGACAAACGTCGATGATTAACGATTTACAGGCCCTCTCTACCGTACCCATGATGATGGGCGAGGATTTGGAATGGGGCCTAACCATGCGACTAGACAGTACCGTCCGTTATCCGTATGCACTGACGCTGGGGGCCATTCGGATGAACGACGACTGGTTTTACCGCATGGGTAAGCAAATTGGAGAACAGTGTCGCCGGGCGGGGATTCACATCAATTACGCTCCCGTAGCGGACGTGAATAACAATCCCAACAACCCCGTGATTGGTTTCCGCTCGTTTGGTGAAAACCGGGAGGAAGTCCTACGGAAATCGCAGGCGTATATGCGGGGAATGCAGGATGCGGGTCTGATTACGACGGCTAAGCATTTTCCTGGCCACGGCGATACGGACGTTGATTCACACGCGGATCTACCTATCATCAATCACACACGGGCTCGACTGGATTCGCTGGAACTGTATCCATTTAAGCGTCTGATTGAACGGGGGCTCAATGGCGTCATGATTGCTCACCTGAGTATTCCCGCTCTTGACCCTACGCCGAATCAGGCCTCGACGCTTTCCAAGCCCATCGTGACGGATTTGTTACGGAAAGAACTGGGTTTTGAAGGACTTATTTTTACCGATGCCATGGAAATGCAGGGCGTAGCCAAGCATTATCCGCCGGGTGTTGCGGGGGTAAAAGCTCTGTTAGCCGGAAATGATGTACTGGAGACCTTTACCGATGTACCGGTGATGTTTCAGGCGATAAAAAAAGCTTTACAGTCGGGCGAAATTTCTCAGGCAGATCTGGACGATAAAGTACGCCGGATTCTGCGGGCCAAAGCCTGGCTGGGTCTGGACAAATACCAACCGGCTCCGCTGGCCCGATTGAGCGAAGACTTGAACCAGCCCCGAGCGGAAGCTTTAGCCCGTAAGATGGCCGAAGGAAGCATTACCGTTCTGCGGAATGAAGCGGGTACTCTGCCCATTAAGGATTTAATGCATACCAAAGTGGCTGCCATCAGCGTCGGGACGCCCGCTCAGGGACCCGCCAATCCAACGGCTTTTCAGTCCATGCTGATGAATTATTTGCCCGTAGATACCTTCCGCGTCGATACGAAAACCCCGGAGGCTCAACTCACGGCAATCAAAGAAAAACTGGCCGGATACGATCTGGTACTGGTGTCGCTACACAGTCCGTTTATGCGATCGGCCAATGCCTGGCCCGAACCGAATCTGAAACTGGCCAAGAACTTTACAGGTCTGTCCAATGCCGCCTACCTGTTTTTCGGAAACCCTTATGTACTGAATCAATTGCCCGGAATGGAGCAATCCAAAGCCTTGGTGGTCACGTATCAGGAAACGGCAGTGATGCAGGAACTGGCTGCTCAGCTGGTGGGCGGAGGGATCGGAGCTAACGGTCAATTGCCCGTTACGGTAAATCCGAATTTCAAATTTGGCGATGGCTTACGCGTGCAGCCGATGGGTCGTTTTCAGTACGCAATGCCCGAAATGGTGGGCATCGACTCCCGTATTTTGAACGCCAAACTCGATTCCATTGTCAATCAGGGGCTGATGGCCAAAGCGTATCCCGGAGCTTCGGTATTGGTCGCCAAAGATGGAGCAGTGATCTTCAAGAAAGTTTACGGAAAACCGACCTACGAAAGTTCACAACTGGTGCGGGAAGGCGATTTATACGATTTGGCCTCGGTCACGAAAGTCAGCACCTCGGTACTGGCTCTGATGCGAATGCAGGATGAAGGTAAGTTTCGCCCGGATATGACGCTGGGTGAGCTGTTCCCTAAATGGAAAAATTCCAACAAAGCCAACCTGAAACTGATCGATATTTTAACCCATCAGGCGGGTCTGAAAGCCTGGATTCCTTTCTGGCAAACGGCTCTGGATTCTACCAGTGAAAGTGGCTGGAAACCGCGTACGTTCAGCACCGAGCAAAGTCGTCGCTATCCGATTGCGGTCGCTGACCACCTGTTCCTGCACCGCCGTTACCGCCGGGAGTTGTTACGACAAATTGAAGAATCGCCCGTTAAACCCAAACAGGGTTACGTGTACAGCGATTTGTCATACTATCTCTATCCGCAAATTGTGGAGAAGCTGACGGGTGAAAAATGGGAAGATTACCTGAAAAATACGTTTTATCGGCCGATGGGAGCGACGACGCTCACGTACAATCCACGGGAACACTACCCGCTTGACCGGATTATTCCCACGGAATATGATTCGCTGTTCCGGAAAGAACTCATTCAAGGTCGGGTACACGATGAAGGAGCTACGCTAATGGGGGGTATCTCAGGCCATGCGGGTTTATTCGGTACCGCCAATGACTTGGCTAAATTGTACCAGATGTACCTCAACGGTGGCGTATACGGCAATCAGCGATTCATCAGTGAAAAAACCTTACACCAATGGACCTCGTATCCTTTTCCGGTGGAAGTAAACAGTCGTCGGGGCATTGGTTTTGATAAGCCCGATCGCAATCGTCCCGGTTTGTCCGGGCCTCCATCGGCGAGTCCGGCAAGCTTTGGTCACTCAGGCTTTACCGGAACGTTCGTTTGGGTTGAACCGAAGGAAAAAATGCTGTACATCTTCCTTTCGAACCGCGTGTATCCCACCCGGAATAATTCGAAGATTGGCCAGCTGAACATTCGCACCCAATTTGGGGAGATGATTTACGAAGCCATCCGCCAATCTGCAGTCGTAGGATTTTAAGAATTGAACAGTAGCTATAAAAAAGCCCCGAAGCAGTATGCTTCGGGGCTTTTTTATAGTCATTTAAATCTTATTTCATGATGTTACTACTCAGTCGGTACAATTCAATTTCGGAAGTTTTGGCCGTCAACTGAGCCTGAATGAGTCGGATTTGAGCGGCGATAAAATTTCGTTGGGCTTCTCGTAGTTCCAAGGGTGTGGCCACGCCAATCTTGTAGCGTTCCAAGGCAATACTAACGTTCTGCTCGGCGGTCTTGACGTTGAGAGCCTCCAGATCGAGCAGATTCAGGTTATTGCGATAATTCTGGTAGGTCTGTTGCAGAGCCGCTTCAATCTGAACTTTCACGTCGGCTTCCTGTAAATTCGTAATTTCTTCGGTAATCTTCGCTCCCTGAATGCGTCGGCGTTGATTCAATCCGTCGAAAATGACGGCAGCAACCTGAACGCCCCCCGTAAGGTTTGCATTATAGCCGCTTCGCACCCCAAAACCGGAGCCACCGTTGCGAAGTAGGTTGTACGTATAACCTCCCACTACGTTGACGGTGGGCCAGAGTAAAGCTTTCTGATTCCGAACGTCTAGGTTGGCAATCAGGCTGTTATTGCGGGCTAGCAAAAGTTGAGGGTTTTCCCGTAAGGTCTGATCCCGCAAGGATTCGTACATCAGATCACGATTCAACAAGAGCGTATCATTCGGAACAAAATCTACATCCAGCGAACGGGCTAGTAATTGATTGAGCTGCGTTTTCGTATTGACGTAGGTTAGTTTCTGAGCAATCAGGGCTGCTGTATCGGCATTGAAATCGACCTGAGCGGTGAGGTACTCCACTTTAGATCCCTGCCCGATGTCGTAACGATCTTTGGCCAGTCGCCGCCGTTCCCGCGAAATCGTTAGGGCATCTTCCAGCGAACGAGCCTGTTGTTTTTGCTGAACGGCTGAGTAATAGGCATTCGTTACCTGAGCGATGGTCCCTTCGATGGTCACCTGAGCCTGCGATTCACCCGCCCGCACGAGTTCTTCCAGCCGGGCTTTGGTAATCTGCATACTCCTCCCGTTAAAAATAGTCCAGGTTAATTGGACGTTCGCATTTACATTTCGGTTAAAGATTCCCCGCTGAACCAAGGGTGGTCGTACGGCGTCAAAAAATCGCTGATTGGAAAAGTTGAACAGTCCATTGGGCTGTACTAATCCCGTAATAAGGGGTAACATACCGGCCGCTGCCCGGGTATTGTCGTTTTCGGCCAGCCGTACCTGATTCTTGGCGACTTTGATCGAATAATTCTTTTCCAACGCCAGCGTGATGGCGTCTTCCAGCGATAAAGATTCGGGAGCCGTCTGAGCAAAAAGAGAAAAGCAAAACGTAAAACAGCTAGCAAAGAGGGCTATTTTTTTATACATGGGGGTTAAGAGATACGGGACCACGTCAATACATCCTTCGTCCCGATTTTGGTCTAGTTTCTCACAAAAAACGACTACTTCCACGAATTTAGCCGTCCGGGAAGCCGTAGTTCAGGAATCTGAGATAAATCAAGCAAAAGTGGCGACGAAGATTTAAGAGCTAAGCCTAAAGTATCCAAGAACTTACGTTAATCCGGAATGATGATAACAGGGTAGGGGTGTTTCCTTGGGTTACAATCCGATTTGCGTCGTGCTTTTTACCTCTTCCATGACGAAGGAGCTGCTCATATGCGAAACGCTGTGCAAGACACTTAGTTTGCTCTGGTAAAATGTATTGTAGGCCTCCATATCGGAAACAATCACTTTTAGTAAATAGTCAAAGTTGCCCGATACGACGCTGCATTCGAGTACCTCAGGGAGTTGTCGAATGGCTTCATTGAACTCCTGAAAGCTTTCCTGGCGTTGTTTGTCGAGCGTAATAAAACAGTACACCATCATGCCACGACCAATGCGTTTACGGTTGATGAGAGCTACGTACTTTTCAATAATCCCCTGATTTTCAAGTTTTTTGATTCGATCATGAACGGGCGTTATACTGAGGTGTACCCGCTCGGCCAGTTCACGTACCGTGAGCAGTGCATTTTCCTGCAAGAGATTGAGCAGTTGGCGATCAATAGTATCTAATTCCATACGTTTTTCGCGATTCGAGTGAAGATAAAGTCAGTCAGGGAAGAACGTATTTGCAAAGGAAAATTTGAAAGCTATGCATTATACACGGAAAAGATCAGAATCCGAAATTATTGTATGCGTTACTCCACCGCCAGAGGAGTTGAACATGGGTGGAACTGTACAGAAATTTTTTCGGTAGAAAGCTTCATTTGACGGGTATTTACAGAAAAATGAACTTTAATTATAATTATAAACAAAACAAATTTCTTATTTATGGCATTAAGAACGAAAACTATTCTGAATAGCGATTTTTGTAGAAAGTTTCACGCTTGCCAGCCATTCCACTGACGCGTCCATTGTACAAGCAGCACTAACGACAAAAAACTATGATTATCGGGGTTCCCAAAGAAATTAAAAACAACGAAAACCGTGTGGCTTTAACGCCCGCGGGTGTGGCCGAATTCAAGAAAAGCGGTCACGACGTTTACGTACAGGCGACGGCTGGCTTAGGCAGTGGAATCACGGATGCCGAGTATGTGCACGCTGGAGCAACCATTTTGCCGACGATTGAGGATGTATACGAAATCGCGGAGATGATTGTAAAGGTAAAAGAACCCATCGCTTCCGAATACGCTCTCATTAAACCCAATCAGTTACTCTTCACTTATTTCCACTTCGCGTCTTCTCAGGAACTGACGCACGCCATGCTGGAAAGTGGTGCCATCTGTCTGGCTTATGAAACGGTTGAGAAAACGGATCGTAGTCTGCCCCTGCTGGTTCCCATGAGTGAAGTAGCGGGTCGGATGGCCGTACAAGAAGGGGCCAAGTACCTCGAAAAACCCATGGGTGGCCGGGGTATTCTGTTGGGCGGCGTGGCTGGGGTGAAACCTGCCAACGTACTCGTACTGGGTGGCGGTATCGTAGGAACGCAGTCGGCTAAAATGGCGGCGGGACTAGGAGCGAATGTAACAATTGTAGATATTAGCCTGCCGCGTTTACGTTACCTGGAAGACATCATGCCTGCGAACGTAGATACGGTTATCTCCAATGAATACAACATTCGTCAGTTGGTTCAAACGACGGATCTGATCATTGGTGGTGTCCTGATTCCGGGAGCTAAGGCTCCTTCGCTCATCACGCGGGATATGCTTAGCCTGATGCGTCCGGGAACGGTAATGGTGGATGTGGCCATCGATCAGGGGGGATGTTTCGAAACCTCACACGCGACGACGCACGAAAACCCGACCTTCGTCGTGGAAGGTATTGTACATTATTGCGTGGCAAATATGCCCGGAGCTGTACCGTACACCTCCACGCTGGCTCTGACCAACGCCACGCTACCTTACGCCATTCAACTTGCCAACAAAGGCTGGAAGAAAGCTTGCCGCGAAAATGAAGAGCTGAAAAAAGGCTTGAACGTGGTACAGGGCAAGACGGTATATAAAGGGGTAGCCGACGCCTGGGAATTGCCGCTGACGCCCGTAGATGACGTACTGGGTAAAGTGATTGTTGCTTAGTCCGGTTAAGATATTCATCAAATCAGCAACTATAAAACCGCTAGCCGCCCGGATGTTTTCGGGCGGTTTTTTTATAGGCGGGTGATACTGAAACGTATATAAACAAAATTACCGGCCCGCAAAGCAAGCCGGTAATCATCGTTCAACCTTCAACCTATCTGTCTTTTCTTTTTTTTAATGCTTTTCGAGGACTACTCTTGGTCTGATAAACACTCATTAGAATTTTACCCATCTAATCGTTTAACCAAAGATTCGTCGAGTATTCGTATGGTGAGTCAGTACTCGATTCTTCTTACTAACTCAGTCATTTCTAAAGTATTAACCTAAAGTTATTTTCAAAAGTTCGACTTCGTAAAAAAAACTTTAGGTTTCTTCAAGTGCTCCGTTTTAATGAAATGATCATCGAAACGATGACACTTTTAATCATTTATGGCTTGTACGGGAGACTCAGTTATATAACGTATCTCCTAAAAAAATAGTTTACGTAGACTAGATCAAAATTTCGTACCACGGGTAAATCCGTTACCAAATTTTGGTACCAATCAGACGATTTAATTCCAGACGGGCCAGTGCCTGCTGATATTGGTACTGAATTCGTTGGAATTCAGCCTCCTCCAGAGCGGTTTGTGCCGACTGGATTTCAAGCTGGGTAATGACACCATTCTGGAAGCGAACATTTGCAAGTTGAAGGCCGTATTGAGCTTCCTGAAGCTGCGTTTCGGATAAACGTAGCTTCTCGGTCGTAGAACGTAATTCGGACTGAGCCTGTTCAAGTTGGGTATGAATTTGTACGGAAGCCGTTTCCGTTCCGTACTGGCTCAGTTGAAGGTTTTTGCGGGCGATGTCTTCCTGAATCTGGTGACGACCACCTGCGTAAATGGGAGCCGACAGACGGAAACCTACACCACCGTTGAAACGAAATTCTTTAATTTCAGGCTGGAAACCGTTGCGGAAACCCGTTGACCCATTGAACGAAAAAGTGGGTAATTTCGCTGCTTTCGCAATTTGAATGTCTTTTTCAGCGACTAATTCGCGGGTTTTGGCCAAACGCAAATCCCAGTTGTTATCCACATTCGATGAATCCTGGGGCGTAACCAGCGAAGACCAGGCAAAACCGGCCTCAGCGTTGATGGTAGACCGAACGTCTTTACCCACCAGCGAACTTAATAGAATGAACTGACGATCGAGTTGCGTCTGCAGATCAACGATACGCGTCCGGACGTTTTTGTAGCGAACGTTCGTAGCGACCAAATTGTAATCAATTTCATCGCCACTCTTGATCCGGTTTTCGATCACTTTAGCCGTCTCACCCACGAGTGATTCCTGAGCCCGTTGTACGGTAATGGCTTTCTGCAGGTACACAATGCTAAAGTAAACCTGAGCTACCTGATAGGCCAGCTGATGCGTGGCCAAATCAACGTTTTGCTGGGAAAGTAGGCTCTCGGTGCGGGCTTTGTCGATGTTAGCCGCATCTTTTCCCCAATCGTAGACGGTCTGACTCACCGAAACACCAACGTTGTAGTTATTCCGCGGAGCAAACTGAATCGCATTTGAACCCAGACCCGGAATTTCGAACGTTACACGTTGCAAAGGCCAGATATACTGATACGACGCATCCCCACTCACGGAAGGTTTACGAGCGGCCTCGGCCATCTGCGTACGGCTTTCGCTCAGGGAAAGGGCTTGCTGTTGCTGTTTTAACTGGGGATAGTATTGAATGGATTGACGAATTAATCCGTTGAGCACCTCGTCGTTGGGCTGCTGTTGAGCAAAGGCCAACGAACTCGTAAGCAACGCGAGGGCCAGTACTGATATGGATTTCATGTTGGGAGAATTGAATGAGTTTTCAGTTTTCAGTTGCCGGTTGTCAGTTTTCAGCGAATATTCTGAAAACTGACAACGGTAAACTGACAACACCTTAATGGGCTTCGGCCATGGCTGCTGCCGCTGCTGCAATTTCTTCGGGCGACTTTTTCTTTTTCTGACGAAGAATGACCGTCAGGGGCAAGATGAGCACGAAGAAGAAACCGACAATCCGGAACGTGTCCAGGTACGAAAGCAGATACGCTTGTTTATCCACAGCGGCTTCGAGCATCCGGTAGGCTCGCATACTGGCTCCACCCATCGATTGCAAACGCTCCGTCAGGAGGGGATTGCCGGGGTATAAGTTCGCCATTAGATCCGAGCGGTGCTGAGCGTACTGGATTGCCACAAAGTTGTTGGCAAGGGCTACGCCAAAGGCACCGCCTAACTGCCGGATCATATTATTGATGGCAATGGCATTCGGGTATTCTTTCGGAGAAAGACCGGCTACGGCCTGGTTCGTCAGGGGGAGCTGTAACAGCGAAATGCCTAATACCCGTAGCATGTGAGCTGGGAAAAACTGCCATTGACTGGCGTCGGCGTTGAATGTACCCCCATAGAATCCAAAGGCAATCATCAGCAAAATACCCGAAATGATAAACGGCAGGGGAGAAGCTCCCGCCGACAGCCGCCGACCTACGATGGGCATCATGAATACGCCAATCAGCGTAGGCCAAAGCAGCGAAAGACCCGTCATCGTGGGCGTATAACCCATGATTCGCTGTACCATCACCGGGTAGACAAACATGGCCGTAAACAGACCAATCCCGGCGACGAAACTAAAAATAGTGGTAATGCCTAAGGTACCCCGTTTCATTACCCGCAGATCCACGACGGGGTGATCCGTCGTTAGTTCCCGCCAGATGAATCCAATCATACCAACGGCCGCGGCAATGGCCGTGTACACAATCAGTCGGGATTCAAACCAGTCTTCGGATTCGCCTTTTTCAAGCATGAATTGGAGCGAACCTACGCCCAGCATGAGCAATAAGATACCCGCGTAGTCAATTTTGATATCCGCTTTATGCTGACCTTCTCCTTCCTTTTTATCAATGTAAAGGATCGTTAGAATGGAGGCCAGAATACCGACCGGAATGTTCACCAGGAAGATATTCGCCCAGTGGTAATCTTCCACGATGATCCCACCCAGTACAGGACCGAACGTAGGACCCAGGATGATACCCATAGCGAAAATACCCGAGGCAATGCCGCGTTGCTGCGGCGGGAAGGCATCGAAAATAATGGCTTGCGAAGTCGAAAGAAGGGCACCACCGCCGACCCCCTGAATGAACCGCCAGAATACCAGCTCCCATAAATCCGTCGACTGACCGCAGAAGTATGAAGCGATAGTAAAGAGAATGATGGAACCCAGGTAATAGGTTTTCCGGCCAAAGTACTCGGCCAGGAAGCTCGTCATCGGAATGATGATAACGTTGGCAATGGCATACGAAGTCACTACCCAGGCAATGTCCTCGATGGTTGCTCCCAGCGATCCGGCCATCTGGTTCAGAGCTACGTTGACAATGGTAGTGTCAATCAGCTCCATGATGGCAGCGGAAATGGCCGTAGCCACAATAATAGCCCGCTTAAATCCGGTTGGATAGGTTGCCATGTGTGTTTAGTTTGCAGTTGTTAGTTGTCGGTTTTTAGGTTCAGCGATCAACGGTATCGTCTGAACTGATCCCTGCAAACCGACAACTGAAAACTATTTCGTTTTTACACTCACTTCTACGTTCATACCGGCTCGGAGGAGGTTGCGGTATTGGGGTAAGTTCTCAATCTCGATTTTCACCGGAATCTTTTGCGTTACTTTCACGAAGTTACCAGAAGCGTTATCGGGGGGCAGCAGGGAGAATTTAGCACCCGTCGCTTCACTAAAGGATACGATTTTACCTTTCATAGGTGTATTCGGGAAGGCATCCGCGGTCACTATGGCTTCTGAACCAATGCGTAAGTTCTCTACCTGGGTTTCCTTGAAGTTAGCAACTACCCATAGCGTGCTGTCCTGTACAATGGTCATCGTCGTCTGACCATTCTGAATGTACTGGCCAGGCTCTACGCTCTTGCGGCCAATCCGGCCCGAAGAAGTAGCGTATACTTTAGAATAGGTCAGCTTTAGTTTCTGCTGATCAATACGCGTCTTTTGTACATCCAGAGACGCTTCTGCTTTGTGCAGAGCCGAACGCAGCACGTCCAGGCGGGAGCGGGAAGCCAGTACGTCAGCCTGACCAGCTACGTATTGTTGATCCAGTACTTCGGAGTTGTTGCGGCTGTCGTCCGACTGCTTCCGAGTGATGGCTTTATCGGCCAGCAAACGGGCATCGCGTTCGGCATCCGATTTGGCCTTGTCGCGACGCAGAGCGGTTGCTTTCAGGTTCGATTCCTGAGCTTTGATGGTCAGTTCCGCGTTACGCAGACTGGCTTTAGCGTTTTCGACATCGGTTTGCATTTGCCGATACGTCGCTTCCATTTCAGCCAGCTGCAGCTGATATTCAGCGTCGTCGATTTCCATCAGCAACTGACCTTTTTCTACTTTGTCGTAGTCATTAACGGCCACCGTTTTCACGTATCCGGCAATACGGGGTAGTACCGGTACCATGTAACTTTCGATCTGGGCGTTGTCGGTTTCTTCGTGCGTTTGGGCGTGCTGGTAAGCGGAAAATCCGAACCATGCTCCCACACCTAGCACAACAAGCAGGATAATCCGGGGTAACATTTTACGGAATGAAGATTGTTCTGGCGTGGCCATGATTAAATCATTTATTAGTGGTGATCAAATGGGATGCAGACCCGTGTCGTTTGGAGTTAGTCAACTAAATTGACGATGCAAATGTAAACTTAGTTGACTAAAAAAGTCAAGTTAGTTGACTATTATTTTTTTATAACTATTTTTGCATGGAGATAGTCACTTCATCAATACGATAACCCGAATTATTTTAAAATAATTCACAGGGATTTGAGGTTAAATTATTGGTTTTTAGTGTTTTATCGGTAATGGTTTGGCTATCTTTTGCGTTAGACTATTAAAAACAAATTGAAATGTATGGGCGAGATGTTGTACTTTTTTAATTTGTATTAAATTTACGTTAAAATGGAAAAGGGAGGGGAGAAGAGCACTTCGACTTCTTTCTTGGACGACGAGAATGATGGATAAGGAACTAAGAAAAAAGCTTGAAGCATTTAAAGTTCAGCGAAACCGGATTATGGGCCGACTCCTGAGCCGGGCCTTTCGGATTGTAGTAGATGTATCAAGTCAGAAACTAGCAGAAGCAGGTTACGAGTCGTACCGACTCAGTCATCTGGTACTGATGGTGCATATTCAGGTGGATGGTTCTACGATTAATGAACTGGCGGCTAGTCTGGGCATTACCAAGCAGGCCGTGAGCAAAATCGTGAAAGAATTGCAGGAGCAAGGGTACGTAGAAACCGAAAAACATCCCGATGATGCTCGTTCGGTACTCGTGAAGATTACCAATAAAGGAGCTCGTTTTACCCTGGAATGGCAGTACTGCACAAAAGTGGTGGACCAGAAATTTGAAGAAATTCTCGGTACGGAACGCCTCGAACAACTCAAGGACATTCTGCTGGATCTGGCGGATTATCACGAAAATAAGCTCAAAGAAGAGCTAACAGAAGCTTCGGAAGGCCGGCGTACCCAGTGGCTGGATATGCTACAGCAGAAAACGGCCAACTATCCGTTGCAATCCACGAAGAAGAAATAACCCTCAAGCTTTGTCGAATACGAAAGCGGCTCCTCCTTCGAAGAGCCGCTTTCTTTATGAAGTACGAATTAGGAAACAGTCAGTACGGCAATGCTCGTACCGCCAATGTGCCGCAGATTACGGAAAACTGGATTCCCGGACTGATAATAGTCGTTGAGAGCTCGCCGAACGCCTTCCCAGTTGGTATAGTCGTGCCAGAGAATAGTGCCGCCCTTGCGAACCAGTTGGAGAGCGTTCTTCGTATCACTCAGCACGTACTCGTAAGCGTGGGAGCCATCAATGAAAACCAGATCCATCTGATGATGGTAGGGGGAATAGTCGTACGTCGCCGAGTCGCCGAAGACCTGAGTAATCTTAGAGGCCAGTGGATGCCCTTTGAAGCGTTCGCCGGATTCCGTTTTCTTTACGTACATCTCCTCCGTTTTTTCGATTTGCATTTGCGTCTGGTTCAGCTCCGAAGGCGGTAAATCCAGCGTCACGATTTGGGCGTCCGCCGGACTATTCAGGGCCATATTTAACGTCGTTCTTCCCTGAAAAGTACCAATTTCGAAAATCCGTCGGGGCTGTAGCTGATTAACTAACTGACTGATCACCTTTACCTCAAATTCAGTCACGTGTCCGAAACCGCATTCGTTCACCCCTTCGAGGAGAAGATTTTTGTCCAGGTGAGCTAGTTCCAGAATATCCGTTTTCGGCAGTTTGTAAGGATCTTCGGGCAGGTCTGAAGCGGGAGTGGGTGGACTGTACAGAGCATACAGCTCGCCGAGTCGATGGCGTTCCTGGGCGTCAAAAGGGCTAAGGGCAGCCGTGCGGGCGATTCGTTTAAATACTCCCAGATACAAAGTAAACAAAGCTGTATTCATGAATTTCAAAGTAGAGGTCTAGGGTTCTTACTAAAACTGAAAATCAATGAAACTGGCGGTTGTACTACGATTAGTTCCTTACAAAGGGATCCGGTGTCTAAAATACGGAAAGGATTTAATCACACAAATCCTGATTCTAAAACGATGAAACTCAAGGCATAAAAAAGCCGGTACATGCGTACCGGCCGATGTTAGGATTCAAAGAAATCACCGTGGAAGTTTACCAGAAATACTTCCAGACTGGCCCGCGTCATAGCGGTATACAGCCATCGCACAAACTCCTGATTAACCTGTTCGAGGGTCAGATAGCCCTGATCAATGAAAACGGCACTCCATTGTCCACCCTGCGATTTGTGGCAGGTGAGAGCGTACGCGAATTTTACCTGTAAAGCATTCAAATACGGATCTTTCCGAATTTCCTGCATACGCTCGCGTTTAGAAGCGATGTGTTCATAATCCGCCGCCACGCCATCGTACAGGGCTTTACTTTCTTCGCGGGTCAGCGAAGGCGAAGCACTATCGAGGGTATTGAGCGTAATTTTTGCATCGAACGGCGGCTGATCGGGGTAGTCCGAAAGTTGTAACAAGCAGTTGGCGAAACGAATGCCGTACTGTTCTTCATACCCACGAATTTTCAGCACTTCCACAAAATCGCCGTTGGCCAGAAAACCCGCGGGCGAATCCTCATCGAGTGCCGTATAGTTATTGCGAACGACCATCAGACGGTCACCCGTCGAGATTTCGTCTTCCTGGTATTTGATACGAGTCCGAATGTAACGGTTGTAGGCTACGGCCGTTTTGTTTGACCGGGTAATGACGATAGTGTTTTCTTCGCCGTACTTGCGATAAGCGTAATTAAGGCCGTCTTCGAGTTTTTCACCCGTCATGCGGAAACAATCGCGGAAGCCACGGGTACTGAGTCGGATCTCCGGAATTTTGTCCCAGAGAATTTCGCGTAATCGCGTGGCATTCGCCAGGATGCCCGAATCGTTGTCCTGCCGCATGACGTCGGTCATTTCGACTTCCATGACTTCCATGTGAAAATTGTCCCGCAAGTACTTGGCATCCAGAGCCGGACTGTCGTCTTTACCTACGGGTGGCAACTGGGCTAGGTCCCCCACAAACAGCAGTTTATTCGGGCCGCCTTCCTCGTTTCCAAATGCGTATTCGATCAGGTCCGTGAGCAGGCCATTCATTCCGCCAAAATCCGCTTCATCGGGAATCATTGAAGCCTCATCCACGATGAAAACCGTGTTGGTATGGTAGTTATTCTGGCGGCGAAATTCCAGGGCTCCGGTAAACTTATTGGCAACCTGACGATAGATTTTCTTGTGAATCGTCATGGCTTTTTTTCGGGAGTACGTCGCCATCACTTTGGCCGCTCGTCCGGTTGGAGCCAGCAGTACCGTGCGGAAACCCAGTTTGGGCAGACTTTTGACCAGCGTACTGATTAGCGTAGTTTTCCCCGTACCGGCGTATCCTTTCAGCAAAAAAGTCTGAGCATCATCATTGGAAAGAAATTTCTCCATGTGATTGAATAGCTCCAGCTGACCTTTCGTAGGCTGAAAGGGAAATTTCTGTCGTAACAGAAACGCGGGTGTGGGGGTATCGGATGTATTCACAATCAAATAACGGGTAGTGAACGAGCCGCATCCGGTCGTTCAACGATGCGTCTCCTGAGTACCAACGCCTCACCTTGGGGCTGACGTATGGTTTTTCAGAAACAAAAAATTACTACGTAAAGATCGTCATTTTCGGGCAAATAGTGAAGTTCCGTTACTGTAATCCGTAACCACCTGGTTGTAACAAATCCGATAGCTGCGTATACTTTCGAAAGACGGAATGCACCTGGACGTCGGGGAGGGCCTGAAGTTCTTCCCAGGAAAGCCAGGCGGCTTCTTCCATGATCTGCTGCTGAAATTCGGGGTCGTGGCCCAACTGCAACTGACCGGATTCAATAAACACCCGGAAAAAGACTTCCAGCGTGTGTAAAGGGGAGCGAATGAACTCATTGACGTACAAAAGCTCGCCCACGCGAACCTGAAGCTGCGTTTCTTCGTTGAATTCCCGTACCAGAGCCTGAGGGATGGATTCGCCAAACTCCAGACTACCGCCCGGTGGAGCCCAGAAAGGGCCATCTTCAAACAGGGCTTTATGGCGAATGAGTAAGATTCGGTCGTCCTCCACGGCAATACCACAGACCCGTACCCGTACGTACCCTCCAAATTTCTCTAAAACTTCGGTACTCATAGTAAGATCGTCTTTTCGGGCAATATATACGTTTACTAGGTACAAAAGCGACAACACCTAGATTTTAGGGGGTACCCTGGTAAGCCCGAAAACGTTTTAAAAATCAATAAAAATGCGGTTTGGCGAGCGGTAGTAAATCCATTTTCTGCCCGAAAAACGCCTGAAAATCCGTACCTTTGCAACTAGAAAACCAGATATACGAATGCTATCCGTAAGTAATATTTCGCTCCGCTTTGGGAAGCGGGTTCTTTTTGAAGACGTTAACTTAAAATTTGTACCGGGCAACGTATACGGCCTCATTGGAGCCAACGGAGCCGGTAAGTCTACTTTCGTTAAAATTCTTTCCGGTGAAATTGAACCCACTACGGGTTCAGTATCGCTCGATCCGGGCGAGCGGATGTCCTTTCTGAACCAGAACCAGAATGCCTATGATAACGAGACCGTACTGAACACGGTCATTATGGGCAACGACAAGCTTTATAAAGTAATGCAGGAGAAAGACGCCATCTACGCGAAGGCTGATTTCACCGAAGAAGATGGGAACCGGGCGGCTGATCTGGAAGCCGAATTTGCCGAAATGAACGGTTGGGAAGCCGAATCCGACGCGGCTTCGCTGCTTTCGGGTTTGGGTATCAAGGAAGAAAGCCACTATACGCTGATGGCTGACATGAACCCCTCCGAAAAAGTGAAGGTACTGTTAGCCCAGGCCCTGTTCGGTAACCCCGATATTCTGTTACTGGATGAGCCTACCAACAACTTGGACATTGATTCCATCCTTTGGCTCGAAGACTTTTTGATGAGTTTCAAGAATACGGTAATTGTGGTCAGCCACGACCGTCACTTCCTGGATAACGTTTGTACGTACATTGCTGACCTTGACTTTGCCAAGATTCAGATTTACGGCGGTAACTATACTTTCTGGTACGAATCAAGTCAGCTGGCGGCCCGTCAGAAAGCCGATCAAAACAAGAAAGCCGACGAAAAACGGAAAGAGCTTGAAGAGTTTATCCGTCGTTTCTCGGCCAACGTGGCTAAATCGAAGCAGGCGACCGCTCGTCAGAAAATGCTGGACAAGCTTCAGGTGGATGAAATTAAACCCTCCAGCCGTCGCTATCCCTACATTGGTTTCAAACCCGAGCGTGAAATTGGCGATCAGGTACTGAATGTAGAAAACCTGAGCTACGTACTGGAAGACGGTACAGTACTGTTCAAAAACCTGACATTCAGCGTGATGAACGACCAGAAAATTGCTTTTCTGAGCAAAGATGGTCTGGCCGTATCTGCTCTGTTTGACATTTTAATGGGCGAACGCCAACCAACGACGGGTACTTTCAAGTGGGGCGTAACGACGACGCAGAGCTACTTGCCGAACGACAACAGCAAATATTTCTCGGATGCCAGTCTGAATCTGGTAGACTGGCTGCGTCAGTACTCTGCTGAAAAGGATGAAACCTTTATACGGAGCTTTCTGGGCCGGATGTTATTCTCGGGCGAAGAAGCTCTGAAACGGTGTACGGTATTATCCGGGGGTGAGAAACAACGCTGTATGTTCTCGAAAATGATGCTTTCGGGAGCCAACGTACTGCTGCTGGACGAGCCGACCAACCACTTGGACTTGGAATCCATTCAGGCTTTGAACAAAGGCATGGAGGATTTCCCCAGCGTGATGTTGTTTGCCAGCCATGACCACCAGTTGACGCAGACGGTTGCGAACCGTATTGTGGAATTAACGCCTAAAGGTTGCCTGGATAAACTCATGACCTTCGACGATTACCTGACCGATAACCGTATTAAGGAGCAACGGGAAGAATTGTACGGAGAGAAAGTATAGTCATTTGTTGATGGTTATTTGTTGTTGGTTGATAGTATTGGAGAAAGGAAATAAACAACAAATAACCATCAACCAACCACTCAATTAATATGGCTAAGAAAAACTATACGGGTGTGGTGTATTCCACCGATCCGGATTTTCAATACCAGAACGACGAGCAATCCGAAGCGGATACTTTGCCGCCTGCCCAGCAGAATCTGAAGGTTCAGTTGGATAAGAAACAACGCGGCGGGAAGCAGGTTACCCTGATTACTGGATTCATTGGTACGGAATATGACTTAGCGGATCTAGGCAAGAAACTAAAAACGCTTTGTGGCGTAGGGGGTTCGGCTAAAGACGGTGAAATTTTAGTACAAGGTGATCAGCGGGATAAGGTCTTGAAGTGGCTGATTGAAAAAGCATATAAAGCGAAGAAAGTAGGGTAAGTTTAGAACGTTTTGAAAAGAAATTATTTTTCATTTGCCTGAGAAAAAACGGCTAGTTCATACTAGCCGTTTTTTTTATTATTGTGATTAAAACCAATTCAGATGAAGTATTATTTATTCTTTTTTTTACTAGTAACCCATGCTTTACAGGCTCAGTCGTTTGAACGACATTATTTTAAGGAAAATGGCGAAGAAACATTAAATCCTGATATTGCCCAGTTTTTTAGGGATTATTCCATAAAGGATCGAAAGTTGTTTCATTTTGTTCAATACGCTATGAATGGAGTGAGAGAGTGCGAAGGAGATACTCCCTTCATTACGCCCCTAACGCTCGAAGGTAAGTATATCGTTTATGATAGTAACCAGACGATTAGAGAAGAAACAGAATACAAAAATGGTCAGCCCGAAGGTTTGCAAAAAAAATACTATTCTAATAGCAAACTGGAGGAAGTAGGCTACTGGGTAAAAGACGGCAATGCTGAAGACGAAAAGGGTAGGTATGCTACGAGTTACCACATTGAAAGCTATCTCGATACGACGGGTAGAGCAGTCGTCGAAAAAGGTACCGGGCCGTGTAGCCGATGGAATGAAGCGGAAGAATTGATTGAAGAAGGTGTGTACCTCAATGGGTTAAAGGATGGGGTATGGGAAGGGTATCCTAGTGAGCAATCGATCATTTTTTACAATGAAACCTACGAAAAAGGTGTATTAAAGCACGGCATGAGCTACGATGCTTTAGCCAATTCGTATCCGTATACGAAGCTGGATGAAGAGGCTGTATTTACAGGCAAGGAAAAAACGCTGGAATCATTTTTACTGCGGGCCTTTAACAAGTCTATGATTATTCGAAAACGCAGCTTTACGGGAGAAATTATAGTGTCGTGCCTCATTGATATAAAAGGGGACATTGCGGAGGTACAAATACCTCACGTACATGATGGTTCATTAAGGGATGAAATCATTCGAATCATGAACAAAATGAGCGGAAAATGGCAGGCTGCTAAACATCGGGGACAATACATAACTACTCAGTTTCACATGCCTATTCGACTCTAAAACCACTTGGCTACCTTTATTTATTGTTTTTAGGGTACGCAGGGTAGTGTCATTAATTAGAAGGTTATATTTTTATCTAGAATTAAATCTATTGATCCTTTTGACTCAATTGTAGATAACGTTAACTGAATCACTACTAGAAAAATCCTGTGTTTGATAGCATCTATAAAATTAACTTATGAAATACCTCCTAACCACCTTAATCACTTTCCTTTCTCCCTTCCTTTTGGCTCAAAACGCTACCCGAATTTATTACCTCGATACGGAAGTAGCGACCAGCATTCCCGATTCGGCCCGTTTTTACCTCGACCTAACTATACAGGGCGATACGCTGTATCAATACACGGAATATGATAAATCCGGCGTACGACGGGCGGAAGGGTTTGCGGTTCGGATCATGCCCATGCTGGAAAGACACGATCGCTATACGACTTTTTACCCCCACCAGCAAAAGCACCGCGAAGGCCGGTATTTCAAAAACCAACCGATGGGCATCTGGCGAACGTATCATCCCAATGGGAAACTGGAAGAAATGGGCGTATGGGCGAAAAATCCCCGTCCTTACGAAGCTCCCCTACGATACCTTCTGACCACTTACGCGGATAGTACGGGCCAGATGCTGGTTACGCAGGGCCACGGAACGATAACTCGGCATGATCCTAAGGGAAGCGTGCAGGAGGTGGGTTCTTATCGGGAAGGATTGAAAGATTCGGTCTGGGTCGGGTACCGCACCGATGGTCGGAAGGAATACGAAGAAACGTATACAGCAGGCGTGTTACAGGAGGGTCGTAGTTTCGACGCTCAGGCAAATACCTATCCATATACTACGCTAGATACACCCATTAGCTTTGAGTCGGATGGACTTTTCAAATTCCTTAATTTAAACATTCGGTATCCACCCGAGGCTCAGCGTGCGGAAAGTCAGGGTACGGTCATCCTTAATTTTTTGATTGATACGCAGGGCGTGCCGCAGGATATTCGGGTTAGTTCTTCGCCCGATCCCATTCTGACTAAAGAGGCTATACGGGTTATTCAGCTCAGTAAAGGCAAGTGGAAACCAGCGACGAAGCGGGGAAAAGTCGTAGCGAATCGATTTGTCTTACCGATTCCTTTTAAGATCATATGACTTTTGCAGAAGGGGCGGTATTCCAAAACGCACCAACGAGAAACATAGCATTACTACTAGTACCTGCTTGAACTGTTTACAAACTAGACAGGCTGTAGTCATGGCTACAGCCTGTCTAGTTTGTACTAGAAATTACTTGCTCTTTTCTGTACTCTTGAGAGCCCAGTACATGAGTACGGGTTGAAAAAACAGTCGAGTAAATCGTTTCTTATCGGTATCTAAACCAAAGGCGTCGCGTTCGTTGGTGTATTGTGAAATATTACCGGGGAAAACGGCCGCGAAGAACGAAGCCGCGATTTTCCCAATGGCTTCCTTACGTTTTTCTCCGGCGAAAATCAGGCTGGCACCCAGAGCAATTTCGGCTAGGCCCGAGTAGACCACCGTATCATCTTTTTCTAAGGGTACAAAGTCGGGAACCTGAGCCTGGAAATCTTTACGGGCGAAGGTCAGGTGACTGACTCCGGCAAAAACCAGCATACTTCCTAAACCAATACGGGCGACATTTTGAAGGGTTTCTGTTTTCATAGCAGTGTGTGTTTACCTAGCCGTTATGAAAAATCAATACCACCCGCAAAAAATGGACTTCCGGGAATTCCGTCCGTACTTAAAATCCGGCCAGTTTCTCTTCAATTTTATCCAGCTTGAAACTAAAAGTCGTACCCTTGTCCACGCGACTCATGACCGTAATCTTGGACTTATGGGCGTTGACAATGTGTTTGACAATGGCTAATCCCAAACCCGTACCGCCTTTTTCTTTCGAACGGGACTTTTCCACCCGATAAAAGCGTTCGAAAATCCGGTTGAGGTGCTCGGGGGGAATGCCCGGCCCGTCGTCTTTCACTTCTATTTCCCAGTCTTTCTTATCCTCCGTAAACGTCACATTCACTTTCCCACCGTCGCGACCGTATTTAATGGCATTGTCAATGAGGTTGGTGAGAGCCTGGGAAATGCGATAGGCATCAGCTTTCACAAAGATCTGATCCTGCGGGGTATGAAGCTTTACTTTAATTTCCCGCTGATTGGCCCGGGGTTCCAGCTGTTCAATGACTTCGTGGGTAACTTTTACCAGGTCCACCCGCTCGCGGTGCATCTTGATTTCACCCGCTTCAATTTGCGAGAGGGTGAGTAGGTCGGCGACGAGTGCGTCGAGGCCATCAAGACTTTTCGCGGCTTTTTGCAGAAATTTATCCCGTACCCGTTCGTCGTCCTTGGCTCCGTCGATGAGGGTATGAATGAAACCCTGAGCGGCGAAGATGGGTGTCTTGAGTTCGTGCGAAATATCGGCCAGAAACTCCCGCCGAAACTGCTCCATGCGTCGGAGTTCATCAATTTCCCGTTGCTTTTTGGCTACGTATACGAAAATCTCGTTGTTGAGTTTTTTCAGGGGGTTGACGCTCTTGGTAATCTTTTTGCGGGAGAGGTTAAAATCTTTCAGCTTCAGCCGCTGAATGGTATCGTAGATCTTATTGATTTCTTCGAAAATGAGGTAATCCAATACGTAGAAAACGAGGATGAGCGTCGCAAAAAAGGTAGTAGCTCCTGCGATGAAGATGGTACCGCCGGGCGTACCCGGCACGAACCAGAGAAAACCACTCGTAATGGCCGAAATCAACAGGGCCAGAATAACAGAAATTACTTTGGGATTTAAAGGGGACATGGGCAGTGTGTAGGGTTTTGAGTGTAGGGTTATGAGTTTTGAGTGAACCTCGAAGAGTCAGAAACTGACACTTCAAGGCATTATCGTTTCATGCAACTCCGTACTCAAAACCCTACACTCAAAACTCATTTTATTCTCCTTCGCCATTAAACATATATCCTACGCCTTTGAGCGTTTTGATATAGGTTTCGCCAATTTTTTCGCGAAGCTTTCGAATGTGAACGTCGACGGTACGTTCGAGTACGTAGATATCCGCTCCCCAAATTCGCTGGAGGAGTTCTTCGCGATTGAATACTTTGTCGGGATGCTGGGCCAGGAAAAACAGCAATTCAAATTCCTTTTTCGGGAGGACGACTGAGCCAAAACCGCCCGTGACGGTGTAATTCTGGCGGTTTATCGACAGTCCCGCCGTTTCGATGCGGTCACCTGGATCGGTTTTCTGGGCTTCCCGGCGAAATAGAGCCTTGATACGGCTCATCAAAGCACGGGGCTTGATGGGTTTGGTGATGTAATCGTCGGCTCCAATTTCAAAAGCAGCAATTTCGGAGTACTCTTCCGAACGGGCCGTCAGGAAAAGAATGTAACTACCTTTCAGCTCGGGTAACTCCCGTAGTTGACGAGCCGTTTCAATGCCGTCCTGCTGGGGCATCATAATGTCGAGCAATACGAGATCCGGAGCGAATGTCCGGGCTATTTCAACGGCTTTGCGGCCATCCGAAGCCGACTCGATGTCGTACCCCTCTTTCTCAAGATTATAATGAAGTAATTCAATGATGTCGGGATCATCGTCCACCAGTAAAATTTTGTAGGCGGGCGTAGTGCTCATGGGGGTGTCTGTTGCTTTATACAAAAGTACGTGAATTTACGGTTGGCAGGAAATGTTGGCTTGCTGTGCCGCTCCTGGAAGCAAAGATTAATAATTCGGACACAGAAAGTTCACAAAAACTTAATACGACCGTTCAGTATACTTTTTAGGGAATGGTGTGAGGTCTATGGTCCGGAAGAAATATCTTTGAAAAGTCCCATAAATGGTGTAACTTAAACCGTGCAACAGGTAGGCTTTATTGATGAATAAACCTGTTGATAATCAGAATATTGTCTGATTATTTCTGGTAAAAAGAATTACGAATGCTTACAAAGGAACAAGTTCTTAAACAATATTTTGGGTATGATGTCTTCCGACCCCTACAGGCGGAGGTGATCGATACCGTTTTAGCCGGAAAAGATGCTCTGGTACTCATGCCCACGGGTGGTGGGAAATCGGTTTGTTATCAGGTGCCAGCTCTCGTACTGGATGGACTAACGCTGGTGATTTCGCCACTGATTGCCCTCATGCAGGATCAGGTCCAGGGTTTGAAAGCCAATGGCGTATCTGCCGCTTTTCTGAATTCTACGTTAAATCAGTCCGAGCAGGAATCCGTCATCTGGAAAATCAAGCTGGGTGAGCTGAAGCTTCTCTATATATCACCCGAACGGCTTTTTTCGGGAAACTTTCTGGATTGGTTAAAGGGGCAGAAGATCAGTCTGTTTGCCGTAGACGAATCCCACTGTATCTCGTTCTGGGGGCATGATTTCCGACCCGAGTACACGCAACTGCATCGACTGAAAGAACATTTCCCCCGCGTACCGATCATTGCACTGACGGCCACGGCGGACAACGTGACCCGGAAGGATATACTCCAGCAACTCGCCATTCCGCAGGCTCGTACCTTTCTGGCCAGTTTTGATCGTCCCAATCTCAATCTCACCGTATTGCCGGGGCGGAAACGCATGGAGCAGATGGTGGATTTTCTGAATGCCCATCCCGGTCAGCCGGGAATCATCTACTGCCTCAGTCGAAAAACCACTGAAAGCGTAGCGGCCAATCTGCAGTACATGGGCTTTAACGCCCGCCATTATCACGCCGGTTGTGATGCTCTGTACCGAAACCATACGCAGGCTGAGTTTCTCCGGGACGACATTCAGATCATCGTAGCCACTATTGCTTTTGGCATGGGTATTGATAAATCGAATGTTCGCTGGGTCATGCACTACAATTTGCCCAAAAACGTCGAAAGTTTTTATCAAGAAATCGGTCGGGCCGGACGGGACGGCTTACCCGCTGATACGGTACTTTTTTACAGCTACCAGGACGTGTCCCAGCAAACGGACATGATTCTGAAATCGGAGCTGTCCCAGGATCAGAAAGACCTGCTCATTGCCAAGCTTGACCGCATGAAGCAGTACGCTCAGGCGGACATCTGCCGACGGCGTATTCTCATTAGTTATTTCAATGAAACGGTAGAAAAAGATTGCGGGAACTGCGACGTCTGCCGCAATCCGCGTACCAAAATTGATGGGACGGTCATGGCTCAGAAAGTACTCTCGGCGATTGCCCGCACCCAGCAGAAAGTAGCTATGGGTACCCTCATTGACATTCTGCGGGGCAGCCGAAACCAGAATATCATTCGGCATGGCTACGATCAGCTGAAAACGTTCGGAGCAGGTCATGAGCTGCGGTACGAAGAATGGGCTGAGTACATCAGTCAGTTGCTCAATTCGGGCATAATGGACATTGCCTATGACGAAGGACATGCCTTCAAACTCAACGCAGTCAGTCAGCAGGTACTGCGGGAAGGCAAAAGCGTATCCGTAGTGAAATTCATTCCCCTGGAAGAACGAAGAGCCCGGGCGGAGGAAGAAAACGTACAGGCTCCGAAAAGCAAGCGGGAGGTGGTTCGCGATGCCATGTTCGAACGGTTGCGACTTTTACGAAAACAACTCGCCGACTCCCTGGGGATTCCGCCTTTTCAGGTATTCAGCGATGCTACGCTTTCGGATATGGCTCAGAAACGGCCGATCAATCATGCTCAGTTTTTGCAGGTTTCGGGCGTAGGGGAGCAGAAAAACCGGCAATTCGGGGATGTATTCATCAATGAAATTTTGGCCTTTGTGCAGGAAAATAAGCAGTCCGGCGTGAAGATGGCCAAGGGCCTGACCTACGTGCAGACGCTGCAACTCTACCAGCAAGGGTACGATATTGAGCGGATTGCTACCGAACGAAACCTAACGCCCACGACCATCCTGAGCCATTTACACAAACTGAAAACGGACGGAGAGGACATTGCCTACGAACGACTGCTGCCGGAAGCTACGAGAGAAGCAATTCTGAAGGCAGCCCAGCAACTGGACATCCCCATTGCTGAAAACGCTCCGATTGCACCCCTGCTGGAGAGTTTTGGGGAGACGTATCAGGCCTGGCAACTACGGCTGGCGTTTTTGATTGCGGGCGAAGGGATACGGATGGACGTAGAGGCCTGGCGGCAGGAACATGGACTGCCCCCGCGAACGGCCTAGTAATTGTTCAAAAAATTGCGGTAATTTACGCCAAAGCTAAGCCTTATACCTGTTGTGGAAGAAACGGTTTTATCCTCGCAAGATGCCTTACCAACGGTGTCAAATTGCTACGGCGTGAAAATGATTGGTATTGGTGGGGCCGGTTGTTCGGTCCTCAAAAAAATGGCCGACCAGGCATATACAGGTTTACACCTGATTCCCTGTCACACGGACTTTACGCAGTTAGTGACCTTTCCACAGGCCATTCCGCTCGGGATGCGGGATCTGGGATTGGGACTCACGGCGGAGCAAGCCCGACAGTGGGCCCTGGATCAGCAGGCGGTCATTAGCTCCGTGCTTAATCCAGAAACAAAAATTGTCATTCTGGTAGGTGGGCTGGGGGATGGTACGGTAGCCGGAGCGGCTCCGGTCATTGCCGAAATGGCCCGTCAGCGAGGACTACTGGTAGTGGCGTGTGTGATGATGCCCTTTGCTTCCGAGGGGTACGAAACGATGCAGATGGCCGAGCGGGGTCTGAAGCAACTCACGCAGTCCTGTGATTCAGTGGTGGCTTTTTCCCTGGACAAACTCGCTGAGAATCTTAATGACGATCTGAGTATTGCTGAGTTTTATGCCGCCGCCGATGAGTTGCTCTGCCAAACGGCCCGCATCGTTCCCGATATTTTGAAACCTTCCGAAACGCCGGATTCTGACATTCAGGAGCTGAAAACGGTCCTGGAAGCCAGCGGTCTGGCCTTTTATACGCGATTGTCAATTCAGGGTAGTCAACGGTTAGAAGCCAGTGTGGCAAAAATCAAGCAAACGTTTGGAAATCAGCGTACTTTACCGCACGAAGCCCAGCGTATTTTGCTCGTAGTACAGTATGATCCGCTTCAGGCTCTGAGTACGCACGAAATTCGCAATATTATCCAGGCTCTCAAGCAAACTCTGGGACGCCGAGCGGCAGTTTTCAAGGTAGCTCCACTCGCTAGCGAAGGCTTGGGGAGTGAGCTTCGTTTGGGTATTCTTTCCAGTAGTGGGCGTACTCCCGAGGTGTTAGAGTGGGCTAATACTTATTAAAAGATAATTAATTAAAGATCATCGGGAAAATATGCTGAGCCGGAAACAAACGTTTCCGGCTTTTTAATAGCTTTACACTCTGTCCGCCAACGCTTTATCTCACCATGTTCCCCATCACTTTCCAGAGGCAATGCCCCTATTGCCAGTCTACGTCAATCGAGCGTCGTCAGCGACCCGTGGCCTTTCGATACCTCTTCTTTTTCATGCCGATTCGTTACTATCAATGTCAACGATGCCGTCGGTTTTTTGTAAAAATGAAGTAAGCATACGTTCCTTGTTTTTCCTGTACTGGCTGCTTAACAAGAAGGTCTATAAGCAGTCAGGAGAAAGGATATTTTACTTACGTTGCCTTGAATAGACCGAGTTTAGGCTGGTTGGAGACTTTACCCCATTCGATAGTGACCATATCCTATCAAAAGCTTTATTTTTTTGAGTTTCGCTATTCACCTAGACTGGGTATAGTAGTTGTTTGTTGATGGTTATTCGTTGCTAGTTGTTAAAGTATAGCCGGATAACTACATGGACGGTATAAAACCAAACCCCGTCCTATCGCATTCCATGCCGGAATTTCAAGCCGCTTACCATTCCATGGGGGCCATCCCATGGTCGCTCACTCGGCAAAGCGGTGGCCTGAACAAGAGGAAGTCAGCGGTGGGCGTGCCGGCATGCGATGCCCGGCATGGAATGCATACGGACTAAATGACCAACCGTAGCAGCGGAACCAAATACGGATCCTGTGATAGCCCAGTACTTCTCGCTAGTTTATCATAAGTGCAGCAAGTACTTCCAGAAGGGGTCCCAAGCCACTATCCACACGGTGTACGCACGAAATTCGGTCTGGCTTTATACGGTCAACATCAGTAAATGATCTATTTTTACTGTTCATTCAGACCATAGCTTAAATCCATCCGAATGTTTTTACGAAATCTTCTGTACTGCTGGCTTCTGACGGCAACGGCCTGGGGGCAATGGAAAGTACAGCCAGCTCAAACGGAAGCCCATTTCAGAGCGGTACATACGGTGTCTGCCAAAGTATGCTGGATTGGAGGCACCAAAGGGCAGGTACTACGCACGCAGGACGGCGGTACTAACTGGGAAATTCATTCAGTTGTTGGAGCGGAAGCACTCGATTTCCGGGACATCCACGCCTTTAATGCCGAAACTGCCGTAGCCATGAGTGCCGGCGATGCCGATAAGGGAGCCGCCCGCATCTATCGTACGGAAGACGCTGGACAGACCTGGAAACTCGTCTATCAGACTCATCAGAAAGGAGCCTTTCTGGATGGGATTGAGTTCTGGGATAAGGAACACGGCATTGCCTTCGGCGATCCGGTTGATCATAAATTCTTTGTACTCACTACCAGCGATGGCGGCAAAACCTGGTCCGAAGTACCACGGGATCAATTTCCCCCAATCGAAGAAGGAGAAGCAGCGTTTGCGGCCAGTGGAACCTCAATGGTAGTTTCCGCGAAAAGCTGGGCTTGGATTGGTACCGGTGGCAGTAAATTTGCACGGGTATTCCGTTCCAAAGATTTTGGAAAAAGCTGGGAAGTTGCCGAAACACCCTTACCCGCGGGCAAAACATCGGGCATCTTTGGCTTGCACTTTTTTAACCGACTGCGGGGTATTGCCGTGGGCGGAGATTATCTGCACGTCAGTGATTCAACGCAAAATGTAATCGTTACGCAGGACGGCGGTAAAACCTGGCAACTATTGCCTTCAACCAATCCGCCGGGCCTGAAAGAAGCCGTGACCGTATATCGGCAGGAATACAAGGCCATGGCGGGAGAAGCTCCGGTAGCATCGGTCATTGAGCGGTTGATCACCGTAGGACCTTCAGGCACGGGTTATTCCATCAACGGCGGTAAAACCTGGAACAAACTGGATGATTCACCTTTTCATGCGGTTAGTTTTGCGGGAAAAGACGGCTGGGCTGTAGGAGCCAAAGGGCTGATTGCTAAGTTTGAGGGTTTCCGTCCCACGCCGCAGAAGAAAGCTTCCAGGAAAAAATAATCGAAAGCAGGCTCGCCCTGTGATCCTCGATGGAAGGCTGAGCCGATCCGTCACCATTAGTGAATACTAATTCCCATGAAAAACATTGCTGTATTTTGTGGAGCCAATGCGGGCTCCGATTTAGTGTACCGTCAAACGGCCATTGAGCTGGGTCAGTATTTGGCCGACCAACAGTTGCGACTGGTATACGGCGGCGGAAACGTCGGGTTAATGGGCATCCTTGCCGATGCCGTATTGGCTCAGGGTGGGGAAGTCATTGGCGTTATTCCTGATTTTCTGAAAAAATGGGAAGTTGCTCACGCCGGTCTGAACGAACTGATCGTTACCGAAACCATGCACGAACGCAAAGCCCAGATGGCCGAACGGGCCGATGGCTTTATTACCATTCCTGGGGGCTTTGGTTCCATGGATGAATTATTCGAAATTCTTACCTGGAAGCAATTACAGATTCACAGTAAGCCCATTGGCCTTTTGAATGTCAATGGTTTTTATGATCCACTCCTACAAATGATGGATCGTATGGTGGAAGCGGGCTTTCTTAAAGCCGTGAACCGGGAACTACTGCTAGTATCAGATTCCATCGAAGAATTATTCGCCCTCATGCGAACGCACCAGCCCGTTGTCACGGAAAAGTGGGTAGACCGGAAAAAAATCTGAGGGTAGGGTATATACAGAACCGACGTATCGCTCGTTAATTTTGATCCATTCATGGATTACGTGTAGGCCGATTTGATCGTCAGGTCAGCGGATGCAACCTGATCTCTTGCACGTACCTTACTACTATCCAGCCTAACGTCCCCTAATGAAACGACTTTTTATTCTGCTTTCCTGTATAAGTGTGTACGCTCAGGCCCAGGAGCAAACTCCTGAGAATCTTGGTAATACGGTTAATTCTGAATCGGCAGAAATTCAGCCCGTCATTGCTCCGGATGGGCGTACGCTCTACTTCAGCCGGGTAAATCATCCGCAGAATGCTTCTCAAAAAAAAGGAAGTCAGGATGTATGGATGGCCGAGTACCTCTCCGGAAATAGCTGGACGCCTTCCCGCCGGATGCCCAATCCGGTTAATGGTGAAGAACATAATGTCATTTACAGCATTACACCCGATGGCAATACTATCCTTACCCACTGGGTACAAAAAGAAGGGGACGACCTGAGTATTCGGGGCTTTGCCACCATGCGTAAAGTAGCGACGGGCTGGGAACGACCGAAAAAGCTCGACATTCCCGGATTGGAAGGCATGAATAAAGGCTATTATCAGTACGGATTTCTGGCCAATGATGGCAAGACCTTATTACTGGCTTTTTCGGAAAAGAAGAATAGCCGAGAGTCCGATCTGTATGTCAGTATGCAGGACAAAGCCGGGAAATGGAGTCGCCCCACGAGTTTGGGACGGGAAGTAAATACAGATGCCGATGAAACGACACCTTTTCTGGCGGCGGATGGCGAAACCCTATATTTCTCCAGTAATCGCGAAGGGGGTTTAGGCTCCAACGACATTTGGATGACGCGGCGACTGGACCGTAGCTGGAAACGCTGGAGTAAACCCGAAAACCTCGGAGCACCAATCAACACCCCTGATTTTGATGCGTATTTTACCATTCCGGCTTCGGGTGAATGGGCCTATCTGGTGACCGCCAACGGTAGTAAAGGAAAAGCTGATATTGTTCGGGTGAAGTTTCAGAACCAGACGCCACCAGCCGAAGTGCCGCCCACCATCGCTCAGATTCCGGCCAGTAATCCCAATGCGACGCAGGTACCCGACCGGCAGCCCACCAAATCCAATGCTGTAGTTCTGTACACGGGTAAGCTACTGGATGCTAAAACGAAAAAGGTACCCGAAAACGCCCGGATCGTGTACGAGAGCCTACCCGATGGTACCGAGCTCGGAACAGCCACACCTGACCCTAATACGGGTGAATACAAGATTGTCTTACCCTACGGCAAGAAGTACGGCATCCGGCCTGAGGCGGATGGGTATGTCGGGAAATCGCAGAATCTGGACTTAAGTAAACTCGGCAGTGGGGGGTACCTGGAATTGAAAGACCGCGATCTGCTGGTAACGAAGATTGAAGAAGGAGCGAAGGTAGCCCTGAACAACGTATTTTTCGAAACGGCTAAAGCCACCTTACAGACGGAGTCGTTCCCTGAGCTAAACCGCGTCGTGGAATTGATGAATCGCCGGAGAAGTATGATGGTCGAAATTGATGGACATACCGATAGCGATGGGACCGATGAAGCCAACCAGAAGCTCTCGCAGGACCGGGCCGAATCGGTGCGGGCGTATATGATTTCCAAAGGCATTCCTGAAAACCGCATTGTAGCCAAAGGTTTTGGCGAAACCCGTCCTGTGGCTACCAATGACACCCCGGAAGGCAAGCAGCAAAATCGACGGGTGGAATTCGTCATTCTGAAACAGTAATACGCCGATAGCGTGATCATGTTAGACCAACCAGCCAACGAATGCAGCCCACTTTTATGCCCTCAAGGAAAACGTGGATTTTATTCATGCTAGCACTAGGTGTTTTCTATAATAAAAATACACTTGAAGTATGGATCACCGAGTACTTCACTCATGCCTGGGTTGAAACAATTGGGCCTGAATGGATCGTATTTGCTCTGATGCTGCTACCCCTGGCTTTTACGGGGAAATACATGGGTTACTATTGCTACGGCCTCTTTTTGATTGTATATGTACTAGCTCAACTTAGTAATCCCTGACTGTACCGTTTCTAAAGTGCTGGCAGGCCAAAAAAGAAGAAACCCGACTTATAAGTCGGGTTTCTTCTTTTCGTCGCTATCGATAGCATACAAGCAAGTTTCCCATTTATTTTGTCCGTACTTATTGATAGCATCTGTTGCACATGAACCTGGAAACCCTAGCCATACAAGTCACCCGTTTTCATGACGCGAATGCGTCGGCGGTAACTACACCCATTTACCTGAGTACTACGTACGAACGCGATGCCGAAGGCAACCTGCCGCACGGTTTTCTGTACACGCGAGGCAATAACCCGAACCGCGATTTGCTGGAAAAAAGTCTGGCTGCCCTGGAAGGCGGAACCGTTGGACTCGCTTTTGGTTCGGGGATGGCCGCCATTTCCGCCTTATTTCAGGCTTTGAAGCCGGGCGATCACGTGATTACGACTCCGTTTGCTTACTACGCGGCCCAACGATTACTCGTGGATGTATTTGAACCCTGGGGTCTTGAATTTTCGCTGGTCGATACCTCGAACTTGGAAGAAGTGGAAAAAGCCGTCCGGCCGACGACCAAGCTGTTTTGGCTGGAAACGCCGAGTAATCCGCTGCTGTACCTGACCGATTTGCAGGCTTTATCCCAGCTGGCTCATTCTGTAGGAGCCTTGTGTGCGGTGGACAATACCTGGGCTACTCCCGTCTTGCAGAATCCGATTGCTTTTGGAGCCGACGTGGTCATGCATTCGACGACCAAATATTTTGGGGGCCACTCCGACGTATTGGGCGGAGCGTTGGTACTGGCTCAAGACGGCGAACTGGCCGTACGCCTGCGTCAGATTCAGAACCTGACCGGCGGCGTACCTTCACCGTTTGATTGCTGGCTCATTACGCGGGGAATCCAGACGATGCCCCTGCGGGTAAAAGCTCAGTCGGCGAGTGCCCTTCCTATCGCTCAGTGGCTCGAAACGCATCCGGCCGTGGAGCGAGTGCATTACCCCGGACTCACCAGCCATCCGCAACATGAAATTGCCAAAGCCCAGATGAAAAATGGCTTTGGAGGAATGCTCTCTTTCGAAGTACGGGGCGGTTTGCCGGGTGCTAAAAAGGTAGCCGGAGCTTTGAAGGTGTTCACGCAGGCGACGAGTCTGGGAGGTGTGGAAAGTCTCATCGAACCCCGTAAAATTTACGAAGGTCCGGATAGTCCGACGCCCGACGGATTGCTACGCGTTTCGGTCGGTCTGGAGCACCTCGATGACCTGATTGCGGACCTGGATCAGGCCCTGAAAAACGCTTAAAAGGAGCGGCGAAGGCCCTTTTCGTTAATAAATCTTAAATCAGCTTTAAAAGCCAAGCGACGGCTGTTTCCCAACAATTTACGGGGAACAGCCGTCGTTTTTTATGTGTTGTACTATTGAATCTGAGGAGTAAAAAGATACGGATTCAGTACCGCTAACGAGAGTCTCTTAATCTTATAGTTGTTTTATTAAATCCATGAAATCAATCATAAAAATGCTAGCTGCCGTAGTACTGGTGGGTACTATGGTCTCTTGTGCCCCTTCGATTACGGTTCGTTCGGATTATGATCGTACTGCGAACTTCAGTGGCTATCGTACTTACGCGATTGCCCCGATGCCCGGCGGTAATTCAGACCCTGTGATGGGAAGCCAGTTGATGCAAAAACGGATTACGCAGGCCCTGGACGCCGAGATGAGTGCCCGCGGATACCGCCGCGTGGAGAAGAATGCCGATTTAACGGTCCGGTTTGACACCGACGCTCGTAACCTGCAGCAAATTCAATCGAACAATTTAAGTCCGATGTGGGGCTGGTGGTGGTACGGTCCTAACAATAACGTCAGCTCCCGGAACTACGAAGAAAATCGGGTGATTATTAGTCTGCTGGATACCAAAACCAATGAGATGGTATGGCAGGGTTGGGCGAAAGGTGAGTTGAACGCCCGCCGCAAAGACCGTGATGAACTCATCCGGGCTACCGTTGCGAAAGTAATGCAGGAATATCCCTACCGGGCCGGCATGACGAACGCAGCCGTACAGGGCGAGTAAGTTTTTCGGAAGAATTGAAACTAAAAAAAGAGGTCGAATCATTCGACCTCTTTTTTTAGTTTCAATTCAAAGGAATCGTATTAGCATTCGCCCGTAGTCGTATCGCAGCTATCACCCTCAGCAATGATTTGCGGCTGACTTTCCTGAATCACCTGCCGCAGTGCCTGCATAAACGTTTCTTTGGGTTGGGCTCCCGACAAGGCGTACTTGTTGTTGAGAATGAAAAACGGTACGCCCGAAACACCCAGTTGCTTGAAGTATTCCATTTCACTCTGTACCGAATCGCTGGCTACTTCGGATTTCAGAACTTCAAGAGCTTCTTTCTTGTCCCAACCCGCTGATTCCAGTACGTTGAGTAATACCGCTTCCTGCGTTAAATCAATCCGATCTACGAAGTACGCTTTCAGTAACGCTTCTTTCGTGGCAGCCTGTAGTCCTTTTTCGTAAGCAACCGTTAGAAGGCGGTGTAAATCGAAGGTATTGATCGATTTGGGAATTTCGTTGAAGTCAAAGTCAAGCCCTACCTCACTGGCCACCTGCTCCACGTGCTGGAACATGCTTTCACTACGACCAGGACCGAATTTACTGGCCATGTGTTCGGCAAAGGATTTTCCCTGCCGGGGTACCGTAGGGTCAAGCTGGAAAGGGTGATAGACCACGTCTGCCTGTACCTCAGTGCTGAGTTCAGCCAGTGCCGATTCCAGGCGGCGTTTGCCAATATAACACCAGGGGCACACAACGTCAGAAACGACGTCAATACGAATGGGAAGAGCCATCTTGATATGAATTAATGCTAAAAACCAAGTTTTACCGACCGAACGAGTACAGTCATTTTTGCTCTAACCCCTACTGGAAATGAATGATTCCCTGGAATAAAACTGTAGCAGAAAGAACCCTTACCCAAGGATGTCAAGCAGGATTTTCCAAAACCAATGCACGAAAAGAGGAAGCCCACTAGCGGAGCCAAAATTTTCTTGAGAAATGAACTAAAAACCTCGTTTTTCTATTGACCTCTATAAATCCCTAATCGTAAGAAAAGGAAGATTTTCAAGCATGAGCGGTGGCGGCCGTTCATGCTTTTTTTTATTCGATGATTCGCAGTTTAGCAAAGCTCAGGAGCAGGGTCTTTTCACCCTGTGTATCAAAGTGAATGACGGCTTTTGCCCCGTTTTGATCCGTTGAAATGAGTTTAACAACGCCAAAGCCAAACTTCTGGTGCTCCACGCGTTGACCCGAAGCCAGCTTGCGGGGATCGGAAGCTTTGAAATCACTGCTGGGTACGTGCGTAGACGCAGCTCCCGAGCGAGTAGGCGGGGTTTTAGAAGCCTGTGAACCTCCGTTTTGGGCAGCTCGATTGGCGACATTCCGTAAGAACGCTGCTGGCGTCGGACGATCCGTATTTCGCTGGGATTCCGACATCCGGCGGGCGGCCTGGCGACTGACGCGAACGTATTTCTCGTCAATTTCATCCATAAACCGACTGGGTTCGCAGGGTTTCAGTCGACCGTACTGGTAGCGGGTTTCCGCATAACTGAGGTACAGACGTTTTTCGGCCCGGGTAATGGCTACGTAAAACAGCCGTCGCTCCTCCTCCAAGTCTTCACTCGACTGTAACATCATCTGACTGGGGAATAAATCTTCTTCCAGGCCCACGATGTAAACCACTTTATACTCTAGTCCTTTCGCCTGGTGAATGGTCATCAGGGTGACACGGTCGTTATCACCGTCTTCGTCTTCCTGGTCGGCATTGGTGAGCAGCGAAACCGTTTGCAGAAAGGCCCCCAGCGATTTGTCCTCGTTTTCGGGATTATCCACGAACTGCTTGATGGAGTTCAGCAATTCCTGTACGTTTTCGTAACGGCTCAGGCCCTCTACCGTTTTGTCGTCGTAAAGTTCTTTGAGTACACCCGAAGCTTTCGCGACGTGGCTGGCCACTTCGTACGCATCTTTCGTGTCGACGAGTAGCTTAAACGACTTGATTAGATCGGAGAAGCCTTCGATGGCCACACCCGAACGACCCGCGTTGTACTGCTGAATATTGGCGACGATGTCCCAAAGCGGTAAGCCCTGCTCGGCGGCTGTAACCGTAATCTTGGCAATGGTCTGATCGCCAATGCCGCGTTTGGGTAAGTTAATGATCCGTTTGAAGGCCTCTTCGTCACTTTGATTGAGTGTGAATCGGAGGTAGGCCAGTAGGTCCTTAATTTCCCGACGTTGGTAAAAAGAAAGTCCACCCACGATTCGGTACTTGATATTTAACTTTCGTAACGATTCTTCAAAAGCCCGCGATTGCGAGTTGGTTCGGTACAGAATGGCAAAATCATTGTTACTCAGGCCATGATTCAGCTTTTCCTCGAACAATGAAGTAGAAACCAAACGGCCTTCTTCGACGTCTGATCCGGCCTTGATGACTTCAATCAGGTTACCGCCTTCATTTTCCGTGAACACTTCCTTACGTAACTGACGCTTGTTTCGGGCAATGACGGAGTTGGCAGCTTCGACGATCACTTTTGTCGAACGGTAATTCTGCTCCAGACGAATCGTGGTCAGATCCGGGTAGTCTTTCTCGAAATTGAGGATATTCTGAATATTGGCTCCCCGGAAGGCGTAGATCGACTGGGCATCGTCGCCCACGACGCAGATGTTTTCGTGAATGGCCGCCAGTTTCCGCGTAATGAGGTACTGCGAAACGTTCGTATCCTGAAACTCATCGACCATGACGTACTTGTACCGGTGCTGGTACTTGTTGAGGATGGCCGGGAAATCGCGGAATAGTACGTTGGTGTTGTACAGCAGATCGTCGAAATCCATGGCGTTGGCCTTGAAGCAACGATCTACGTAGAGTTTGTACAGGCGACCAATTTCGGGCAGGCGAGCCGCCGCGTCATCGGCCTGAATGATGGGATCGGCTATGTACGCTTCAGCGGATACCAAGCGGTTTTTGGCCCCCGAAATTCGGTTGAATACGACGTTGGGCTTATAAATCTTATCGTCGAGGCCGCGTTCTTTGATGATCGTTTTCAGTAGTGACTTCGAATCGTCCGTATCGTAAATCGAAAAGTCGGAGGTATAGCCCATCGCTTTGGCTTCAAAGCGGAGAATTTTGGCAAAGACGCTGTGAAACGTACCCATCCAGATGCCCCGGGCATCGGTACCGACGACCTTTTCAATCCGAGCCCGCATTTCACCGGCGGCTTTGTTGGTAAACGTCAGCAATAGGATGGAAAAGGGATCAACGCCTTTTCGGATGAGGTGAGCCGTACGCTGAGTGAGTACGCGGGTTTTGCCCGAGCCCGCTCCGGCGATGATCATTAACGGCCCCTCGGTATGCAGAACGGCCTGAGCCTGGGGCTCGTTGAGGCCTTTGGTGATATCTTCGAACATGGCAATTGGATAAAAAGAGGGAACGAACTAAGTCCGTTCCCTGAAAGCATAGATCAAAGATACAAAAGATTTGGAGGCTACGGAAGTTTAAGCTAGAGTAATGGTATTTGTAAATTAATGGAAAGCTGTTTGGGCTTGTACCCGTAAATAATTCCGTGCGAGTTGGCATGGTATCGGGTAAGCAGGGCAAAATCCCGATACGCCAGTTTAAGAATCAGTCCTCCCTGGATGGGAGAATAGGGAGAAACTTCAGGAGCTTCTTTGGAAGCTACCCGAAGATCCTGATTTGCCAAGACCACCGTACGAATATTAGTTCCGATACGTGGCCCTACAAAGGCACCAAGCCCTAGCTGAAAGGTACGTCTGCCTGCATCATCATAAAATTGCAAGCTGGGAATGGCGAGTAAATCCAGATACGTAGCATTGAAGGTTCGCTTGATTAAAGGCTGATGGATGAAACGGCCGTAGCCTTCCAGGTAAACAATGGTTTCATTGTAATTAACAGCAGAACCTGGAGGAAGATGTGTAGCAAAAGAATCGCCAGATCGATAATAAAAATCCTGACTGGTTCTAAATCGAGTTAATGAAAATTCAATTCCGAGATCAATAAATAGATTCGTTCTTGGATTGACCCGTTGAAGTACAAAAGGAACGATAAGGTTAGCCGCAAATCTGCGGGAAGCTGAGCTTTTCAGGTAGTATCCATCCAGCCAGGTAGGGTACAGGTCGGGCGGGTTGGAACTAGGAGATAGAAGGGTCGGCCAGCCTAACAGTAGGTTTAACTGAGCCCGGTTACGGAAATCCTGCCAGCCTGACTTTAGTTTTTGTTTAGTTAGAGGTCTATCGCTTTCGAGTTCCGTCACTTTTATCATGGCATTTGCACTCCGTAAGGTACTGTCATTGAGATAACTTTTTCCGGTCAAATCCATGTAGTGCTGACGGGGTTCGGTGGCTGTAGTCTCACTCAGTCGGGCGTTCAAATCCCGGAGGATCGTATTCCAGTCGTAATTTTCCAGTTTTTTTAAATCGGCTTTTTTTGAGCCATAGAAAAGTACTTTCGAGGAGGGGCCAATCCGGACTAAAATGGAATCTACCGGGGCAGCCAAGTTGGGGACTGAGCATAGCAATGCCAGTACCATTGTCAGAAATGGTGTTTTCATGAGCGAGGGGAGGGTTTGTTTAGGGAGTGTGTTTGATGGAGTCCGTTTTTACTTTTCCGACGGAGGTAGGAGCCTGAAAGTCCTGCCAGCGGGGCCGCGTATCCGGGCGTTTGTCCGCCCGGAACAGACGGGCCAGAATGGACTTTTTCCGCAGAGGCACGACCTGGGTTTCGGGAATGGTCAGCGTAACAGTCGCTTCGAACGTTTCCGCTTCGGCTGGGTGAGCAGGTGGTACAGGCTCCGGAATGGGGGTGGGTTGAATCGCAACCGCAGGCATGGCCCGGAGGGACGAATCGGTTACCAGTACCGGCTCTACGGGAGCGGAGACCAGCATCTGGATCGCTTTCTTGGGAAGTACAATCTTTTGTTGCACAAAGACCGAATCTTTTACCAAGCGTAAGATTACCGATGACGACCTGGCCGGAACTTTACTCAACAGCGGTGTACCCTTGCTGACTTCAGTAGCAGGCTGATGCAGGAAATACCCCACGAGGATGCCCAGCACGGCCGCTGTACCCACACCCAGCGGTATTGACCAGCGACGGCTGCTTGGCCTGGACGGTCGTTCGATCCGTTTCCAGACGTCTTCGCTGTTAAAGGGTTCTTCCGGCAGGGCTTCCAGACGTTGCCGGATGTGTTCATCGAATGTGTGCGGCATACCCCAGGGTTTGTAGTTTTTTCTGTAATAACTGACGGGCTTTGTTGAGCTGCGACTTGGAGGTGCCCTCCGAAATCTGCAATTGCTCGGCTACTTCCGCGTGGGAGTAACCTTCCAGAGCCACTAGATTGAATACGGTGCGATACCCGATCGGTAATTCCGCAATCAGCGTATGAATGGTTTCGGCGGCTATTTCGTCGATAATGTTGTAATCGAAGGACTGTTCGGCGGCTTCCTGCTCGGGTACCATTGTAAAGTTGGCCGATCGGCGTAACTCCATAAGACATTCGTTGACCAGAATCCGCTTCATCCAGAGCCAGGTGCTAGCTTCGTCTTTGTATTCCATTTTTTTGAGATGGACAAAGATTTTCTGAAACGTCGATACCAGCCGATCTTCGGCCTCCATTCGATCTTTCATGTACCGCTGAGCTACCCGAAACAGCCGTCCGGCGTAGCGTTCATAGAGCAAACGCTGAGCTTTGGCATCCTGGGCACGGCAACGATCAAGTAGAGCAGATAAGGTCATACAGGCTGATTTACAAAGAGCGAAATGCGGAATATACGCTGGGGGTTGCCTGACTGATAAAAAATTCAGAAATTACCACCAAAATCATTGTATATGCAATCCATGACGCTCTATACCAGAACCTTATTTAGTTTAGGCTTTCTTTCCCTGACTTCATTGGGAGCCTTTGCTCAGTCGCCTGAGTTGGGCTTACGTACCACGCAACAGGCCGCTGTCACCTCGGTCAAGAACCAGGGCGGAACAGGTACTTGCTGGTGTTTTTCGACTACGTCCCTGGTGGAATCAGAATGCATCCGCAAAAGCCTGGGTGAAATTGATTTGTCGGAGATGTACACCGTCCGGAATACCTATCTGGAAAAAGCTCGTAATTACATCCGTCGGCAGGGAAAAGCTCAATTCGGTGAGGGTGGACTGGGACACGACGCTATCCAGGCGATTGCTCGATACGGTGCCGTTCCTGAATCCGTGTATTCGGGACTGAAGTCAGGGGAAAGCGGGCATAACCACGGAAAACTTGATAAAGAATTAAAAGCATATGTGGAGGAAGTACTCAAGAAGAAACCGTTTTCATCCGATTGGGAAGTAGGTTTCAACAAAATTCTTGACGAGAAATTCGGTCCCGTACCCGAAACGTTTGAATATCAAGGGAAAACCTATACACCCCGTCAGTTTGCCGATCAGGTGTTACAATTCAAAGCCGAAGATTACGTAAGTCTGACGAGCTTCACGCATCATCCCTTTTATCAATCTTTTGTGTTGGAAATTCCCGACAACTGGTCCAATCAGACTTACATGAATTTACCCCTGGAGGAGTTAACGGAGGCGGTCGAATCCAGTCTCAAGCAGGGCTATACGGTAATGTGGGATGCCGATATTAGTAACGCTGGTTTCAAGCAAGGTAAAGGGTACGCCATTGAAGCCGTAGATAAAGCGGATCAGATCGATGCCGCGGAAAAAAAGGTAGATCAAGCCCTGCGTCAGCAACTTTTTGATAACCAGATTACCGTTGATGATCACCTGATGCAGATTACGGGTACGGGTACGAGTACGTCCGGGAAGAAATTCTTTCTGGTGAAAAACTCCTGGGGAGAAGCCGGCCCTTACAAGGGATACATTTACGTATCGGAGCCGTATTTTGCTCTGAATACCATCAATGTAATCCTCCCCAAAGCGGCCTTGCCCGAAAGTATAAAAGCGAAACTAAAGTTATAAAGTAGAGCAAAAGGCCAGCTGAAAAGCTGGCCTTTTTAATTAGGCAAACGTTCGTTGCCAGAAATCTGTTTGCTTCCCCAGTACATCGATGTACGTAATCGAAGCCGTTTCGTCACCTTCCGTTCGAATGAAGGGTTGCGGTGTATGACCCACCACCTGATGCCAGTCCGGCAGGTAATCTTCGATTGTTTCCGTTTCATCTGCCCAAACAGGTCCGCCTTTCGCTCCGGGATTTCCGCCCCGTACCCATCCGCATTGGAATAAGACTTCCCTTCCGGCAGGCGTTTCCTGTAGCGTATTCAGCGTATTCGCCAGCTCGTTTCCCCGAATGCCGTGTTTCTGAGCCCAGCTGCTGGATACGCCGGCGTGCGTAAACAAATAGTTTTCCAACTGATACGCCACCTGAAAACAATCGGCGTGCTCTCGGTAGATGCCCGTCCATAACGCCTGCATGTTAGGTCGGAAGTTCGAGCAGGGAAATAGTGGATAGTGGAGATAAGCTACGTCGTGATTGCCCAGCAGTAAAATGTATTTTTCGGGTTCAGTCCGCTTCAATTCAATGACTTTTTGCAACACCTCCGTCGTCTGTTCATCCGAAAATTGCTTGGAGTCCACGTAATCCCCCACAAAAATAACCCGATCTGCTTCCTGAATCGGAGCTTCTTTCCAGTTGAGGCGGCCGTGTAAATCCCCGATAGCTAGTACGTGCATAGAGAAGTGGGTTGAAAGGCAATGGGAAGTAAGAGGCCGTTCCGTAAGGACAGCTAGCTCAGGATTAATAGTTTTTCGTTGCCGGTTGTTGAAGACGAATGAACCTGGACTGTGCTTTGGTAATACAGACCTTCCTTTTTACCATCTACCACAAACCACTACTTCTTCCGCCGCTGTTCCTTCTGGCGTTTCAGATTATTGGCGAGTAGCTTTTTGGCTTCTTCCCGCTGACTGGTTTTTTTATCGGCGTACTGAATGACTTTTTCGTAATACTGCTTGGCTTCGGGCAGATTGCCTTCACTATCGGCAATTTTCCCCAAATTGAGCAACGCCGACGTATTATAACCCGACTCCGTCGCTCCGTTCGCCTGGGCGTAATTGATCGTACGATGGTAGTATTCTTTGGCCGCCGCTGGATTATGGTAAAAAAACTGATTATAGTACGCCAGAATGTAGGAAGCATAACGTCCACTGGCGGCCTCGTAGCCAAACTGACGATTGTCGAGTCGCTCCAGAATTAACTTGGCCGCAGCGTCCGCTTCCTGCATGCGTCCGGTCACGAAACATTCGCGGGCGTACATGCGGTGAAAGTACGGATTCCAGGGGTACGTCACGTGGAGGTAGCGGGCCAGTTGATAGCCTTTTTCGTGTTGATTTTCGGAAGCGTAAATCTGGAGTAAGAAATACTGAGCTTCCGTACGGGTATAAAAGGCATTCCGCGAAACCCATTCCAGCTGACCGATGCCTTTGCTTTTATTGCCTTCGTGAAAAAACCAGAAAATGGGCTTCAACGCCGAATAGTTTTCGGGTACCCATTGTCGGTAATAATTGTACAGACCATCTCCGAAAGCCATTTCCGGCGACAGATCTTCGTGACCTTTGCACTTGTCAAAATACTTCAGGGCATTTTTTCCGGCATTACTGGCTTTCAGCCATTTCTTCCGCTCGGCGTACATTCGTGACTTGAAGGCATAGGAAGCCGCCAGGAAAAAACTGGCTTCAATTTCCTGATTACCGCCCTGATCGTACAACTTTTCCGCCTTTTCAATGGCCTGATCCATGAACAATTCGCACTTGGCGTCGTACATGTCATTGTCGGTATTCGGTACAATTTTCCACCACTCTGCCAGGCCAAACAGGAAGTAGGGGAGCGGGTGCTCCGGATACTTGGCTCGCAAATACCCAAACTCCCGGATGGCTTCCGTAAAATTGTAATTATACATGGCGTTGATCGCCTCGGTAGCTTCAATCTGTACCTCTGCACGTTTGAGCAGCATCCCACCGGAACGGGCCTGCTCATTTTTCTCCGCCGTTTCAAACCAGGACTGGGCTGAACTTACGGAACTAAGGAAGAGAAGAAAGAATAGGAACTTGGTTTTCATGGCTTAACAAAGAGCTTCCCGGATACAGTGCGTGGGCTGGAAGCTTGCTAGAATTAACGGCAATTAGTAGAAAGTCGTTTAGAACTCGCAGGAAATTTTTCTGGATGTAACGCGAACAAAGATACGAAAGCTAATTTTGGGATGCTATTCCCGAAGGAGACGATAAATTTGATTTTTCTTAGATCGGTCTTCGGAAGGGTAGCCGTGAAAAGGTGGTCAAACCGGACCGTACCTCATTTCCCATCTACTTAATCAACAACACCGTGATACAGGTTCGTGACAAGAATTTTGAAGTATTTATAGATCAGGTTACGCTGGAGAATCGAATTGCTACACTGGCGGAACAAATCAGTATCGATTATGCGGATCGGCGACCCCTGCTGATTGCCGTACTGAACGGCTCGTTTATGTTCGTCTCCGAACTCATGAAGAACATTACGATTGAGTGTGAAATCACGTTCATTCGTGTGGGTTCTTACGAAGGCATGGGTACGACGGGAAAGGTAAAACGAATCCTGGGACTCAGCGAACCCATTCGGGACCGCGATGTCATTATCGTGGAGGACATTGTGGATACGGGACACACCATGGCCGAATTGCTCGGTCAGATTACGGCCGAAAAGCCCCGTTCCATCGAAATCGCGACGATGCTTCACAAGCCCGAAGCCACGCGAATTCCGGTTACGCTGAAATACGTTGGCTTTGCGATCGAAAATAAATTTGTGTTGGGATACGGACTGGATTTCGACGGTCTGGCTCGCAACCTGCCCTGCATTTATCAACTAGCCGAGTAAGTTAGTTTACAGCACCTGCGTCTTTCCGCCCTGATAGGGGGCTAACATACTGGAGGTGGCAGACAATTCCGTAACGAGGTAATCAATTTCGCGGAGGTCTGCCACTTTCATAGACATAACGCTGTTCATCTTCTCCGATATTGCAAGAATTGCAACTTTATCCGAAGCCCGGATCATGGCCTTTTTTGCCTGTACCGTTTCCCAGTTGGAATCGGTTAATCCTTCCTTCGCGTCCAGGGCATTGGTTCCCATAATGCACAGATCCACGCGTACTTCCGAAAGTCGTTGATAGACATCGCCACCTACGGCCATCTGGCTATACCGCGAGATCGGCCCGCCGATCATAATGATCTCCAGATTGGGCTTGTCGAGTAGTTCTACTGCTGTTAATGGATTGACTGTTAGGAAAGTAGCTTTGAGTTCATCCGGGATAAGTTTGATGAATTCCCGAATGGTTGTACCACCACCCATCAGTACCAGCATGCCGTCTTTCAGTAGGGTTACTGCTTTTTCTGCAATAATTCGCTTACTCTCATGAGCGTAGCTTTCCACAGGCTGCGATGAATAGTGGTAAGCCTTCGACATGGCTCCACCCCGAATCTTAATCAGTTTACCCTCTTCGGCCAGGTCATTGATGTCTCGACGTATGGTATCCTCCGACACATTAAGCGTACTGGCTAATTCCGTAAGGGTAATACGCGTATGAAGGTTTACCTGGTTGATTATTAAATCCTTACGGCTTTCTTTTAAGAGGACTACTGACATTAGACAAAGGGCTTGCTGTTGAATAAACAAAGGTATAAAAAAAGGGGCCGCCTCACTACTGCTCTACTATTCTGCCCTGGATCTATCTTTATTTTTTTACAAAATAAATTCAAAATAAAAAACTGATTAACGCATGTTTTGCAATCTATAATTTTGATATACAGTTTTTATTGACTGTATACGTTGCTATATGGAGCAAATTTTAAAATAATATTTGCAATTATCGATATAAGACCTCTATATTTCGCAAAAATTGCAAACAATAGTGCACTTTTTGCGAAAATACCCCTGAACAAAATCCCATTAAACGCTTTCACACTTTTACTACCATTATGAAAATCTCCTTCTTACGCTTTCAGGCAAGGTTTGGCAGACTGTTTGCCTTGCTGTGGCTCATGAGTCTGTCAGCGATGGCCCAGAACATTACTGGCAAAGTGACCAATGTCACGGATGGTTCACCGCTACCAGGGGTGACCGTGGTTGAAAAGGGGTCGACGAAAGGGACTGTAACGGACGCTCAGGGGCAGTACACCCTCAATGCTGCTGCGGAAGCAACCCTGATTTTCTCGTACCTGGGCTACGTTTCTCAGGAAATCCCGGTAGGCGGACGCACGACGGTGGACGTGGCCATGAAAGAAGATACCAAAAGCCTGAATGAAGTAGTCGTGACGGCCCTGGGTATTCAGCGGGATAAAAAAGCTCTGGCTTATTCGGTAACGGAAGTAAAAGGCTCTGAGTTTACGCAGGCTCGTGAAAACAACGTAGCCAATGCCCTGTCTGGTAAGATCGCTGGGGTGAATGCTACGGGTCTTTCAACAGGACCCGGCGGATCAAGCCGGATCATTATTCGCGGGAATGGTTCATTAACCGGAGCCAACCAGCCCCTGTATGTAATTAATGGGATGCCGATTGATAACACGACTCCGGGTGGAAGTGCAACAGCCAACGGTGGACAGGGTAACGTGGACCGTGGCGATGGGATTGGCGGAATTAACCCGGATGATATTGAAAGCATGAGTGTTTTGAAAGGGGGTACTGCAGCTGCTTTATACGGCTCACGGGCTGCCAACGGGGTTATTTTGATTACCACCAAGAAAGGGCGTGCTCAAAAAGGCATTGGTGTTGACTTCAATTCTACCTTCACCGCAGAAAGCATCGCCGTTGTGCCTGACTGGCAGTATGAATACGGACAGGGAGACGGAGCCGTAAAGCCAACTACGCAGGCTCAGGGCATTGCCTGGGGTCGTCGTTCCTGGGGTGCTAAAATTGACGGGTCTGATTTCGTAGCCGCTGATGGCTTAACGCATCCTTACGTTGCTCAGCGGAACAACCTGAAAAACTTCTATCAGACGGGTAAAACGTTTACGAATACCTTAGCCGTCAACGGAGGAAATGAGAATGTTAACTATCGATTCTCCGTATCTGATCTGGACGCCAAAGGAATACTACCGACGCAGACGTATAATCGTAAAACGGGTAACCTGAGCTTGAATGGTAAGTTTGGACCTAAAATTGCGGTAGAGGCTTTAGCTCAATACACGATCGAAGCGAATAACAACAAAACGGGAGCCGGAGATGCGTTGGGAAATCCCAACTGGACTCCTTATATGATTGGTAATACCTCAGACATTCGCTGGCTGGCTCCAGGGTATGATGCAAACAATAATGAAATTGCCTGGAATGATGCTTCCATTGCTTCCAATAGCTATTTCGTTATCAATAAATACAAGCAGAACGATACGAAGAACCGTTTTATCGGTCAGTTTGGTTTGACTTACAACATCCTGGATAATTTGTTTGTGAAGGGAACCGTTAGCCGCGACTTCTTCAATTACCAGTATAAATACATCCTGCCGACTGGCACTTTATACGTTCCTAACGGTGAGTATAACGAACTTAAGACAGACGTGAGCGAAACCAACGCCATGGTAACGGCAAACTATAATACCAAGATTGCTTCTACGATTGGTCTGTCGGCTCTCGTTGGAGCAAACCGTCGTGATTATAACTACAACCAAATCAATATTGCGGGTAGTAACTATGTACTTCCTTACTTCTACAGCTCTACGAACTTAAGAACGATCACTACGACTCCGCTGAATCAGAGAGTACGTACAAACTCGGTATTTGGATCATTAGATTTAGATTACAAAGGCATTGCGTTCTTAACCATGACGGGTCGTCAGGATTGGTTCTCTACCTTGAGTCCTAAAAACAACTCCATTTTTTACCCATCCATTGGTGGTAGCTTCGTTCTGTCGCAGGCCATAGCATTACCCCGGGCCATTGACTTTGCCAAAGTTCGTGCTTCCTGGGCTCAGGTAGGAGGAGCAACGCCTGATCCTTATGCCATTAATCTGACGTATTCAATGGTCCCTAGTTCGGGACAACCCTTGCAGAACGTAACCAGTACGGCTATTACCAATGCAGGACTGAAACCTTTGACTTCTACCACGTATGAAGTGGGGGTTGACTTGCAATTCCTGAACCGCCGGGTAGGGTTAGACCTAACGTATTATAACCGTTCTACGACCGACGACATCGTTCAGACGAGCATTAGCGAAACATCTGGCTATAATTCGGTGTACATGAACGTAGGTAAGATGAGTAATAAAGGGGTTGAAGCCTTAGTAACGTATAGCCCTATTCGTCGAAAGAATTTCGGTTGGGACATCAGCTATAACGTAGCCTATAACGACAGTAAAGTAATTAAACTAGCCGATGGCATTACGTCTTTACAGATGGCTACCTCGGTAGGAAACTGGGCTTATATCAACTCGATTGAAGGCCGTTCGTACGGAACAATCGTGGGTACGACTCGTCAGCGGGATGCGAATGGCAACATCATCTACGATCCAACGACGGGTTATGCTTTAAAATCAAATCTGCATGAATTAGGCAAGGGCGTACCTCCGTTAACGATGGGATTAACCAACGAATTCCATTACAAAAACTTCTCATTCAACTTCCTGGTGGATGGTAAGTTTGGTAACAAAATCTTCTCAGTATTAGAGGTATACGCCAACCGAATGGGTAAACTGAAAAGAACCCTTGACGGTCGGGAGAATGGCTTAACAGTAACGGGTGTGACGGCAAGTGGAGATAGCTTTACGAAGACGATCGCGAAGGAAAACCTGCGTACGTATTATGACAACGACAAAAATTACACGGAACTCTTCCTGCACGATGCCAGCTTTGTGAAGCTCCGTCAGGCCATGGTGAGTTACAACATTCCGGTAAAAAACTTCAAACTTCTGAAACTACAGTCAGCGAGCATCTCATTTGTTTCACGGAATATTCTGACGCTGTATAAAAACACGGACAATTTTGACCCTGAGCAAAGCTTTACGAACAGTTCAAACCAAGGTTTTGAATCGATTGGCTTGCCCAGAACCAGAAGTTATGGTTTGAATCTTCTCTTGAAATTCTAATTACCGACTACGATGAAAAAAAGATTCTATAAAATATATGCCTGTCTCCTAGCTCTGACGGTTTTGCAAAGCTGCGATAAAGGTTTTGAAGAGTTAAATACGAACCCGGACGCTTCCAGTACGATCAACGGAGATTATGTATTTACGAAAGCTCAGTACGATGCCGTAGGAAACATGATCACGGGTTTACAGGGCACCATGCAATACACAACCAGCTATAATGACGTGGCAGGTTGGGGCTCTAAATACATTTTTAATCAGGGAACAGCTCCTTATGCGGTGTTTAGTAGTGCCTATACGAAAGAGCTCAATGAAATGGGCGAAATTGTACGAGCCTTCGAAAAAGATCCAGCTCTGGTTAATAAACTGGCGATTGCTAAAATCTGGCAGGTGTACTGTTTCTCAAAGGTTACCGACTTATACGGTGATATTCCGTATAAAGAGGCGGCTTTGGGATACGTATCGAGTAATTATAAGCCCGTTTACGATTCACAACAAAGCATCTATACCGATCTGCTGGCTCAATTGGAAACAGCCGTAGGCATGTTTGATGCGACGAAGACGACGTTTGGTGCCGCCGATATGATTTATGGTGGAGACCTGACGAAGTGGAAAAAGTTTGCGTACTCGCTGATGTTACGCATGGGCATGCGAATGACGAAAGCCAATAGTACGCTGGCTGAAACCTGGGTGAAAAAGGCGATTGCCGGTGGCGTTATTCGTGAAGATGCGGATCTGGCTAAAATCTCTTATCTGGCTTCTGGACAGATCATTAATCAAAATCCGCTGGCTTACTGGATGTTGAACAGTGATTATATCCTGGCCAACGGCAATAGTAACCCTGAAGGAGGCAAGTACGATAAGGTTTTTATTGATTACCTGAAAGCAACGAATGATCCGCGTCTCCCTGTCATTTCGGTAGTATACGTGAATGGAAAAGCCAGCAATGATCCTTCTATTCAGAAAGGGATGGCTCACAACATTGCCAACACAAAACCTAGCGATTTTGTGACCTACTCAGAGCCTAACCAGAATACGCTTCTGAAGTTAAGTGCTCCCATGTTGGTGTTAACCAATGCAGAAGTAAATTTCTATCTGGCAGAGGCGGCACTTCGGGGTTGGTATACCACTGAAACGGCAGCAAACCTGTATGCGTCAGGCACCCGGGCCGCGTTACGTCAGTGGTCATTGTACGGTAGCGATGGCGTTATTTCTGATGCAAACATTGAGGCTTATGTAACGGCACAAGCTCTGAAAACAGGCACTGTTGCGGCTCAGATGGAACAAATTCATACGCAGTTCTGGGTATCTGTATTTCCTAACTCTCAGGAAGTATTCCTCAACTGGAGACGTACGGGTTACCCCGCTCTGGTGCCGAATAACTACGCAGGTAATAACACCGGAGGTCAAATCTTCAGACGAATGTTATACCCGGCAACGGAAGAAAACCTGAACGCTGATAACTATTACAAAGCAGTGGCAACTCAGGGAGCCAACGAGTTTATGACTCGAATCTGGTTAGATAAGCAGTAATAATGTTGAAGGAGTGAATGATAGAATGAGTGAGTTATATTCCCTTCTTTAACCACTCATTTGAATAGTTCAGGAATGAAATACCTAGTAACCATAGTACTTTTCTTCATCGGTTTTGGAAAGGGGTTCGCTCAAAGCGGACTCATTCCTCAGCCAGTAGCCTATCACCGGAACTCGGGCGAATTTACGCTTACGGCCTTAGCGAAACTTTCGTCCGATTCCGGTGTGCCGGCTGACTTACTGAAACTTACCCAGGAGCAAATTCGTGCATTGACCGGATTTACTTTGCCAGTGACCTCGGCAAAGGCCTCTATTTCTCTAAAAATTGATTCGCTGAAGGTAGCTCAGCCGGAAGGCTATCAGCTGCGAATTCAACCCAAAAGCATTGAATTAATCGGTCACGATCCGGCTGGACTGTTCTACGGTGTCCAGAGTTTCGTGCAACTGCTTCATCAATCCAAGAACTTACGGTTACCTGCTAGTCAAATTATAGACTATCCCCGGTTTTCGTACCGAGGTATGCACCTGGATGTCAGTCGCCACTGGTTCCAGGTGCCTTTTATTAAGAAATACATCGACCTGCTCGCCCAGTATAAATTCAATACCTTTCACTGGCACCTGACCGATGATCAGGGCTGGCGAATCGAGATTAAACGCTATCCAGAACTACAAAATGTAGCTGCCTACCGCAAGGAGACACTCATTGGCCACAAACGCGAACTGCCCCATCGGTTCGACGGCAAGAAATACGGCGGATACTATACCCAGGAGGAAGTACGGGAGGTGGTGCGGTACGCGGCTCAGCGGCACATTACGGTGATTCCGGAAATAGAAATGCCGGGCCACGCTCTGGCGGCTCTTTCCGCATTCCCGGCTTTGGGCTGTACGGGCGGACCCTATCAGGCGGCCACATTCTGGGGGATTTTTGACGATGTGTACTGTGCCGGAAATGACAGCACGTTTACGTTCCTGCAAAACGTACTCGATGAAGTCGTCGAGTTGTTTCCGTCAAAATACATTCACATCGGCGGTGACGAATGCCCGAAAACCCGCTGGAAAAGCTGTCCGAAATGTCAGGCCCGCATGCAGCACCAAGGCTTGAAAGATGAACACGAATTACAGAGTTACTTCATTCAGCGAATGGAGAAATATCTGCTGACAAAAAATCGGGAGATCATCGGCTGGGACGAAATCCTGGAAGGGGGCCTTTCGCCCGGAGCTACTGTCATGAGCTGGCGGGGCACCGAAGGCGGCATCGAAGCCATGCGGCAGAAACACAAGGCCATCATGACACCCGAGCCCTTTGTGTACTTCGACTTTTACCAGTCTCTGTACGCCAGCGAACCCACGGCGGCGGCCTGGTACACACCCCTGAGCAAAGTTTATAGCTACGAACCCGTACCCGATTCGCTCACGGCGGAAGAGGCTTCGTATCTGTTGGGAATTCAGGGCAATGTCTGGAGCGAATACCTGGCGACGGAAGCTCACGCCGAGTACATGATTTTTCCCCGGGCGTTGGCCATTGCCGAAACGGCCTGGTCGCCGAAGAAAGGTCGTACCTATCCCGATTTCCTGCGACGCCTGCGACTGAACGAACCGATGCTGAAACGCTTGAAAGTGTCGTATGCCGATGGGTTTGACGAACTGACCGATTCAGTAAGCGTAGCGTCGGATGGGAAACTAGCGGTTCGCCTGACAACGACCTTACCACAGGCAACCATTCGGTATACCCTTGATGGAAGTACGCCCAAAACGAGCAGTACTGCTTATCATGGTCCGGTTTCCCTTGGTAAAAGTACAGTGCTGAAAGCCGCCGTGTTTGCCGGAAACCAACAGCAGGGACGGGTGTTTGAAAAAGCCTTTACGGTTTCAAAAGCGACGGGTAAGCCCGTAATGATTCAAGGGTCACCCGCCGGGAATTTCAAGCCGGTCAATCCCCGGATTGCCGTCAACGGCGTGCAGGGAACGGCCCGCTACAACACGGGGGAATGGATCGGAATGTTGGGTGAAAATGCTGAATGGACGCTGGATTTACAGCAAACGCAAACGATTTCAAAAGTCCAGACCAACGTATTACGCTACCACTGGCAACGCTTCTGGGAGCCGACCTTACTACAGGTATGGGTGTCGGAAGACGGAAAAACGTACCAGCAAGTCTACCAGCAAACCGAATTCCCAATCAATGGCATCAATCCCGTGAACGGTCAGTTTACCCCGAAAAAGGCCCGATTCATAAAGTTAAAAGCCCTCAACAAAGGCATCGTCCCCCCAGGCGAATACGGAGCGGGTAACAAAGCCTGGTTGCTGCTGGATGAATTGATTGTGGACTGAGAGGTTCAATATAATTAGCCCCGTATTCCATACGGATATCTTATACCAATACACGGGTTCTATTGAAAACAGACCACCGCAAACTGAAAACTAAATACATGCGTCGATTATCCTGCTTCCTCTGCCTACTTTTTTGTACCCTGGCTTCCTGGGCTCAGGAAACTGAGAATTTTGGAGCCAACCATAATAAACCCGAACGCGAAGAGTGGCTGAAAGATGTGGGCTTTGGTATGTTTATTCACTGGAACGTGGATACACAGCTGGGCGTCGTCATCAGCCACTCGCTCGTGGGGGCTTCGCCGGATTACGTGGATCGGTACATCAAAGAGCTTCCTCAAACCTTCGATCCCAAACAATGGGATGCTGAAAAAATCGTGATGCTGGCTAAAAACGCGGGCATGAAGTACATCATGTTCACGACTAAACACCACGCGGGTTTTTGCATGTGGGATACCAAAACGACGGATTTCAACGTCATGAACACACCCTACAAAAAGGACATCGTACGTCAATTCGTGGAAGCCTGTCGGAAATGGAAAATCGCCGTTGGCTTTTATTATTCTCCCGAAGATTTTTCGTTCGCTTACCGCAACGGCATGAAGGACATCACCCGCGACAACCATTGGGAAAAGGCGAAACCCTTTCAGGCTCAATACAAAAAATTTGTCGTTGAGCAGACCAAGGAACTCATGACCAAGTACGGTCCGGTTGATCTGTTTTTCATTGACAGCGACGTACTGAAGGAAGAAGTAAAAGAAACCATCTGGAAGTACCAGCCCAATTGCCTGGTTACCCGTGGAGCCCTGCCTACGCCGGAACAATACCTGCCCGGCGAAACGCTGGGTACGGCCTGGGAAAGCTGCATGACGATGGGTACGGCCTGGAACTACAAGCCCACCAATGAACACTACAAATCGGGTACGGAACTGCTGAATATTCTCATCGAATCGCGGGCGAAGGGTGGCTCGTACCTGCTTAATGTGGGGCCTACGCAGTGGGGGAACCTCAATGAAGGACAAGAAGGGCGATTGATGGAAATCGGAGCCTGGCATTTTATCAACCAGGAAGCCGTGCACAACGTACGCCCCTGGATTGTTCGGAACGAAAATGACATTTGGTTCACCAAAAAGAAAGACGAAAACACGGTATACGCGTACCTGACCGGTATGCCGGAATGGCCTCGGGCCGAGCGTCGGGAGTTTTTGATTCGTTCGGTGAAAGCAACGGCAACGACGGAAGTAACTGTTCTCGGACAAACTGGTAACGTCGTGGAATACAAACCCACTGTAGATGGTCGTACGCGTTTCGAGCAGACCCCCGAAGGATTGAAAATTTCGGTGGTACGGGCCCAGCGAATCTATAACAATCACCAGTGGCCTAACCCCATTGTCGTGAAGCTCAAAAACGTAGAACCTGCTCTGACACCGATGCAGTTCCGAACCGTGAGTGCGGAGAAGCTCAGCAACGGCAACCTGAAATTAACGGCCGATGTTGTGAAAATGGGTTCCGGAAAAGAGTACCGGATCGGATTCGAGTACCGTTCCGTACAAAGCTCCCTCAACGAAGAATTCAACGAAAAGTGGAAAGCTACCGATGCCTATCCCGTGACCGCTACGGGCAAGGTAACGCTGGAAATGCTGAAACAGAACATTCAGTCCTACGACGAAATTGAGTACCGGGCCGTACTATATCAGGACAATATGCGAATCGAAGGCAACACCCAAAAAATCAGCAAACTAACGCTGGAATAAAGGGCAAGTCAAACCCGCATTTATCCAACTCAAAACCCTAAACTCAAAACCGCCAGTTGTAACCCATGTTGATTGTTGCCGCCTGTATTGTCATTCTGGTATTATTGATTGTCTGGGCTAAAGTCAATCCCTTTCTAGCCTTTCTGGTCGTTTCCCTGCTGGCCGGTGGACTTTTAGGAATGCCGCTTGGAAAAATGGCCCAATCCGTTCAGAAAGGAGTAGGGGATACGCTGGGTTCACTCATCATCATCATTGCGTTAGGGGCGATGTTGGGCAAGCTCGTCGCTGAAAGTGGAGCCGCCCAGAAAATCGCTTCCGTGATGATGCAGTTGTTTGGGGCTAAATACATTCAGTGGGGACTAGTCTGCACGGGTTTCATTATCGGCATTCCGCTGTTTTACGGCGTAGGGTTTGTCCTGATGGTACCGCTTATTTTTTCCGTTGTGTACCAATACCGATTACCGGCAGTGGCCATTGGCTTACCCATGCTGGCTTCGCTTTCGGTGGCTCACGGCTTTCTGCCGCCGCATCCATCGCCTGCCGCTCTGGTGGCTCAGTTTCACGGGGACATGGGGCTGACGCTGGTATACGGACTGATTATCGCCGTACCTACAATCATTCTGGCCGGACCGGTATACGCTCTGACGCTCAAACGGATCAATTCAGAACCCCTGGTTACCTTTCAGACCACTCCCATTCCTGAGGCCGAGTTACCCAGCGGACTGAGTAGTTTCCTTACCTCGCTGTTGCCCGTATTGCTGTTGACCTTAACGACGGTATCCCATTTTTTCCCGGGCAATGCCTTCGAGGAAGTACTGACCTTTGTGGGTGATCCGGCCATTGTTATGCTCATTTCTGTCGCTGTCGCTACCGTAACCTTAGGATTGAGTCGCGGCAAGACTATGAAGGAAGTAATGAGTACGTACGAAACGGCGGTGAAAGACATTGCCATGATTGTACTGATCATCGGTGGAGCCGGAGCGTTGAAACAGATTCTGACGGATAGTGGCGTGAGTAACGAAATTGCCGGACAATTGCAGCGGCTACAAATGCCTCCCTTATTTTTGGGCTGGCTCATTGCGGCCATCATCCGGGTCTGCATTGGTTCGGCCACGGTGGCAGGACTAACGGCCGCCGGCATTATTGCTCCACTGATGGCTCAGCAAACGACCAATCCGAATTTGATGGTGCTCTCCATTGGTGCGGGCAGTCTCATGTTTTCGCACGTAAACGATCCGGGATTTTGGATGTTTAAGGAATATTTCAACCTTTCGGTGAAAGATACCATCCGTTCCTGGTCAATGATGGAAACACTCGTAGCCTTCGTCGGCCTGATGGGGGTACTGATTTTGAATCAAATAATTTAATGCGTTTAGAGTTTTGTGTTTAGAGTTAATGTTCAGTTGCTCTGCCGAAAAAACTCCAAGTATTTACTATCTACTAATATTCAAGACTAATAAATCTGTAGGCAGTCGAGTGTAAACGCTAAACATAAACTAACTACCAACCAATAACCACCAACAAAATTCCATGAACACAGCCGCAACAACCATCGAACAACTTAGTCCTGAAGCTGCTTTTGCTAAACTGGGCCTTACTTTACCTCCGGCTCCGCTGCCGTTGGGCGTATACAAACCGTACCTCATTGATGGCAAGTACCTGTACGTGTCCGGGCACGGTCCGGTACAGGACGATAAGAGCCTTATTATCGGTCGCATTGGCCGGGAAATCGACACCGAAAACGGAAAACTCGCCGCCCGTCAGGTAGGCTTGACGATCCTTTCTACCATCAAAACCCACCTGGGTAGTTTGGATCGCGTGAAGCGGGTGATCAAAGTGCTGGGTATGGTGAACTGCGTTTCTGAATTTGAACGTCATCCCTACATCATCAACGGCTGTAGTGAATTATTTGCTCAGGTTTGGGGCGAAGAAAACGGCATCGGCGTCCGCTCTGCCGTAGGGTTCGGCTCCCTCCCCGACAACATTCCGGTAGAAATTGAGGCTTTGTTTGAACTGGTTTAAAAAAAGTTTAGAGTTTTGAGTAATGTGCTCAATTCCAAACTTAGTGCTCAACTACTATAATAGATTGGGTTAGGTTTTGACAAAAAACTCAAAACCCTAAACCCCAAACTCAAAACGCATACATGTTAATCATAGACGCTCACCTTGATCTGAGCATGAATGCGATGGAGTGGAACCGGGATTTACGGTTGCCCGTCGCTGAAATCAATGCCAGAGAACAGGGGCTGACCGATAAACCGGATCGGGGCAAGGCGACCGTATCTTTGCCCGAACTTCGTAAAGGAAATGTAGCCGTAGTTGTGGCGACGCAGATTGCCCGGTACGTGGCTCCCAATAATCCCTTACCGGGCTGGCATTCGCCGCAACAGGCCTGGGCTCAAACGCAGGGTCAGGTTTCCTGGTACAAAGCCATGGAGGATGAAGGCGAAATGACGGCCATCACCGATCTGGCAAGCCTGGAAAAACACCTGTCCCTCTGGAACGACGGTACGCCCAATGAGTCCAAACCCGTGGGTTACATTCTAAGTCTGGAAGGAGCTGATTCGCTCGTAACGCTTGATCACGTGGAGCGGGCCTACAACTACGGGCTCCGGGCCATCGGACCCGCTCATTACGGACCGGGCCGATACGCTCAGGGAACCGATGCAACGGGTTTCATGGGGAAGGTCGGGCAGGATTTGCTCAAGGAAATGGAACGCCTGAACATCATTCTCGACGCGACGCATTTGTGCGACGATAGTTTCTGGGAAGCGATGGATCATTACAACGGTCCGGTCTGGGCGAGTCATAACCTGTGTCGGGCCCTGGTGAATCACAACCGGCAATTCAGCGATGAACAAATTCGCGAGTTGATTAACCGCGATGCCGTGATTGGCGGAGCCCTGGACGCCTGGATGATGGTACCCAACTGGGTACGCGGGCAGTCGACTCCCGAAGAAATGAACTGTAATCTGGAAGTACTGGTCGATCACCTTGATCACATCTGTCAGCTAGCCGGAAATGCCGACCACATCGGCATCGGTACGGATCTCGACGGAGCCTTTGGTCGCGAGCAGTCCCCGTATGATCTTGAAACGATTGCTGATTTACAAACCGTTCCGAATCTGCTCCGTAAGCGGGGTTATACGGAAACGGATGTTGAAAAAATCATGCACGGAAACTGGCTGCGTTTTCTGAGACGAGCCTGGAAATAACAATCATGAACAATGATTAATGAAGTATACAAAGCTCTAATCTTCTGGGTTGGAGCTTTTTTGTTTGATTCATTTTGAGTAAAATAATAGGTTACTAATCAATTCTTAAGTCAGAAGTAGAGGCCTGCATCTAATGGCTTTTAAGGGATGGAATAAACAGCGTTTTTACAATTTTTAACAGGGTAAGCTTTAGACTAAAAGTAGCACATTCAAAAGTTATGAATAGTTTGCAATTCAATCAACCAATCTATTTATGAAAAGAGTTTTTCTTACCTGTGCTGCTTTGTTCGTAAGTCTTTCCGCTGCTTTTTCTCAGGATGTACCTACGCGTGAAATTGGATTACGAACGAATGGATTTAATGATTTAGGGTTTGTCTATAAAAAACAAAAATCTGAAAATGTGTACAAGCGATACCGTCTGGCTTTTGGGAATCTGGGGTTGGGGATCGTTAATGGAAGTAGCCTGGTCAATTTAAGCGTAGGAGGAGCAATAGGCAAGGAGAAACGAAAGTCTATTAACGACCGATTTCAGGTGGTATATGGAACGGAATTTATTCCCCGGTTAACCGTAAGTCATTCACCCGGCGGAAATGTTTCTGTAGATGACGGAACGTTCGGAAAGATAACCATAACGGGTTCCGGAAATCTCTTATTGAATACGTCACTCGGCATTGGCTTTATGATAGGTGCCCAGTACAACATTAGTCCTAAATGGTATGTAAGTGCTGAAGTTGTTCCTACGGTGTCCCTGAATGGTACTTTTGGATCAGGCGTTACGATTTACGGCCTTAATGCGGCGTTCACTTCTTCCAACGTTGGCTTGACGGGCATGTATCGCTTCTAATCCATAAAAAACGGGCTCTTTGCAGGAGCCCGTTTTTTATCTTCCCAATCGTTTAAACATATACTCACCCGTTCCGTCAGGCGTTAAAATCAACCGATTTTCGTCCAGTTGTACCTGCTGGAAAAGTCGTCCCTGGGTAGAAGACATACACAGAGCCCGAATGCGGACGGAGGTATCTTCCAGTGAGTACTTGCCATTGCCGCAACCTAGAAAAGCGTAATGAATCGGAAGAGTATTTCCGTACGTTTCTTCAAAATCGCCATTTTTCTTGAATGTAACCAGTACCTGTTTGTCACTCGGTATTGTCAAGGGTGTACACGTACTGTCGGTGGCTGGTTTGCAATAGGAAACGAGCTGCCAATGCCCCACTAGCGAAGTCGAGGGAAGATCCTTTTTGCTACAACTTAAGCTACTCAGGAGTACTAGGCCTAAGCTTATCTTATGCATAAGTTAATAAGAGGTAGAGGTGATCATGCCTTCGTAAATTACCATTTTTTAAAGATGAAAAATACCGCAATGATCATGAAAACAAAACCTACGGCATGATTCCAGGCGAGCTTATCCGTCTTGAAAATGTAAACCGTAATCAGCGTAAAGACGGTTAAGGAAACAACTTCCTGAATAATCTTTAACTGAAAAAGGGTAAAAGGCCCGCCGGTTTCCTCGGAACCAATCCGGTTGGCGGGTACTTGAAAAACGTATTCGAAAAAGGCGAGGCCCCAACTCAGGGCAATGACGCCAAACAACGAGAGTTTGGCTAGCATAGGCCATTGTTTAATTTGAAGATGCCCATACCAGGCCAGCGTCATGAACGCATTGGAAACAAGTAACAGCAGAATGCACAGCAATCCTTTCATAATCGATCTAAAGCTTAAGAAAGGCGAAAAGATACAAATAAAACGTTCTGCAAGACTTCCTGCTCAGTGAGAAATAAACGCTCAGCTAACTAAAAAAACGGGCAATAAAAGCAGAAGGCCCGTATCGTGTTCGTGTAGGGGCTTACTTACGCGTCTGCTTCATATAGGGTATAGACTATAAAAAAGCGATACTTATTTTCATAAGCAGTAGGTATAGAGGCGTGAGAGAATTTGGATAGGCTTGAGGATAGCTATTTTTGGGTAGAGAAGTGCCTTCGACTATTTTTTTAAGCTACTGTTTTTTTAAGCTACTGTTTATCAAATCTTTAAAAAGTAGGCGACGGTTGTAGCGACGACCGAACGAATTTTTTTAGAAGTAGTAAAGAGAAAAGCTTCCCTTTTTACGTAAGTACATCAAACGACTAGTCATACACAAAGAGGAGTTGGATTATAAAAAGTAGTTTTTAGATCCTACAGATAATTCTACAAATACGTTGAGGAAAAGCTTTTGTACTTGCTAAACGTATGTTAAGTTGTGTATGCTTAGTAGATCCAACCTACCCGCACCACTCAGACGTATGCATTCAGTACTGAAAACCCAAGACTTGGTCTTGAAGAATCGAGTACCGATTGAACGTATCGCTGCCTCCAAGGGCCTTAGATAGCGATCATTCCACACCATTGATTGTATGATTAATGAGTCGTTCGCCACGACTTAGGCTGCCGCGTATGCTCAGCCCTACCTATACCTGTCAGCGTCGATGCCAGCGGTGTCGAAAAGCCAGAAAATCAATGCGGATAAAAGAGCTTTACCTAGGCCTTTGGATTGGAGTTACCTTAGGGTTTTCAAAGGCAAACCTCGCTTTTGCCCAACAGAGGTCCTATACGCTCAGTGGTTTCGTAACGGATGGAGCCAGTGCTCGCCCTCTGTCAGGAGTTCAGGTGTCGGTTCGTAACCAGCATACGCGTACTCGTTCGGATGGATACTATCAACTGGAGGTACCCGCGGATACGGCTCTACCGATTGCGTATAGTTTATCGGGTTATCAGAATCGGGAAATCATACTGCGATTGATGGCTGATCGTCAGCAGCCTATAACGCTGAACGTTCAGACCAAAGAACTGAAGGAAGTCGTGGTGAAATCAGCTTCCGTACGAGCCTCTGAGTCGGTACAGATGTCGGGAATTTCGGTACCGATCGAACAGGTCAAGGAAATACCTACGCTTCTGGGAGAAAAGGACGTCATCAAGGCCTTGCAATTGCTACCGGGCGTACAGAAAGGCTCGGAAGGTTCAACTGGGTTGTACGTACGCGGCGGTGGGCCAGATCAAAACCTGGTACTACTCGATGACATTCCCGTTTACCACACTTCGCATTTATTCGGCTTTTTCTCGCTCTTTAACGGGGATGCGATTGAGTCCGTGGACTTGACCAAGGGCGGTTTTCCGGCTCGGTTTGGGGGAAGGCTGTCTTCCGTCATCGAACTCAAAACCCGGGATGGCGATCGGGAAAAGCTACACGGCGAAGGTGGAATCGGACTCATCTCTAGCCGAATGACGCTGGAAGGACCGATTGCCAAAGGAAAGTCTTCGTTTTTGATTTCAGCCCGTCGGACCTACGCTGATTTGTTACTAAATCTGATTCAAACGGGAGCTTCGGATCAGAATGGGTATTTCTACGATCTGTATCTAAAAACTACTTTCGACATCAGTCCTAGCAATACGATTTCTCTGACGGCTTATACGGGAGAAGATCGCTTCATCTACAATACCAAGGGTACCATTACCAGAGAAAACGGAAAGGCCAACTGGCGAAATGCAGCGGCGGCTCTGCGATGGAATCACCGCTTCAGTAATCGCTTGCAAGCCACGACGGCTCTACTCTATACTCACTATAATTCCACCGTTAATTTGGTGCGTAATGTGGTTCGGGATACGGAACGGGCTTCGTATCGCCTGCAAAACAAATCGTACATTGAGGATTTCAGCCTGAAAACGGACTTCAACTGGGCATTGGGTGAAAAACATACGATCCGGACGGGGCTGATCCTGACCGCCCACCATTTCCGACCCAGTACGTATACCAGCGTAGATGAGGCCGTGCAGGGTCCTGAATCCGTACTCATGAATCGGGATACTTGGGAAGCTGCGGCTTACGTGGAGGATACTTACGTGCCGTTTCCTCAGCTAAAAATCAACGCGGGCATTCGGTACAGTGGTTTTCGGACGGGAACAAAAGACTACCTCCAACCGGAACCCAGGCTGGCGATTGCCTATTCGTTGCCCCGGAATTGGGCGGTAAAGGCCTCGGCCGCTTCCATGAGTCAGTACGTGCACTTGCTGGCCAACTCCGGCTTTGGCTTACCAACGGATTTATGGATTCCATCCACGCAACGCACCAAACCGCAGCTCTCCAAACAGGCGGCATTCGGGGTAGCGAAGGACTTTCGCTCAGGGGTCACGTTTACGGCGGAAGGCTTTTACAAAACCATGGATCGGATGGTGTCTTACAAGGAAGGAGCTACTTCGCTCGCGTACACGATTTCGGGTGGCGGTAGCTGGGAAGACCAGATTACTCAGGGAAGGGGCTGGAGTTACGGAGCAGAGTTTCTGCTACAGAAGAAAACCGGACGGTTTACGGGCTGGGCGGGATACACCCTTTCGTGGACGAAACAACAATTCGACAAGCTCAATTTTGGTCGCTGGTTTTATGCCCGGTATGACCGTCGCCACGACCTTTCGCTGGTCGGCATTTATCACCTGAACGCCAATATTACTCTTTCCAGTACCTGGGTGTACGGGACCAGCCCAGCCCTGACCATGCCGCAGGGGCAATACTGGATTTCGAGTAATTCCGGACTGGATTTGTTGGGGAGCGACAAAGCGTATTACACCGGACGGGTATTTGAAGAATACGGCCGGCGGAATGGGTTTCGGGCGGCTCCGTATCAGCACCTGGACGTGGCGGTACAGTTTCACAAGAAGAAACGTCGCTTTGAGCGTACCTGGGAAATCAGCGTCTACAACCTCTACAATCAGCAAAACCCCTTTATCTATTACTTCGATACGGTAGATGTTTCCACCGATCCGAAGGTTAAAAAGTACGAGAATCGTCTCAAGCAGGTGACCCTGTTTCCCATTATGCCGAGTGTATCGTACGGTTTTAAGTTTTAGTGGAGAGTCATTAAACGCTGCTGTGATTAGTCGATGAATTCCAATTTTTTCTTTCGTACGAATCAATAAACAGTGAAATCTTTTTTCCCATCAAACGGTATCAACCCATGAAGACTAAACGATTACTGCTCGCCCTGCTGGGCATGTCGAGTTGTACGCAGGAGCTGCATGACCTCTCCATCGAAAGTGATCGAAAGCTAGTGATTGAATGTTATTTGAACCCAGCCAGCCCGGACATTCGGGTGCTGGTCAAACAAACCAAGCCCATTCAGGGTGCCGGAAGTGGCGATCGTTCGCCGGGCCCATCGGTTAAGAATGCGAATGTGTTACTGTCGGACGGAAAGCAGCAGATACGAATTCCTTTTGACGCTGAAATTGATCAGTATCGGTTTGAGGCAGTTAAGTATAAGTTGGTGGCCGGGCGTAGCTACACGCTTCGGGTATCGGCGAAGGGTTTTCCGGAAACTTCGGCTACGTGTACGATTCCAAAGCCGATGAGTACGCTGCAATCCAGGGACGGGAAATTGACCTACATTCCCGGTGATAACAAGTTATTCAAGGTCTATAAAAAGCGGACACTTTCCTGGAATATCACGCAGACGAATGCCACCCATTATTATCTGGTGGGCAGCGGTGAAGGAAAGCTTACGCCTGTAAAATTAAATGGTCGGGACTCGGCCGTGGTGCAACTGGAAAAAACGCAGGTAGTAGCGTTTCTCGCGAATACGGGCAAATCCATTTCAACGCCACAACTCGATTTTTTGCTGGGACAGGCCAAGAAGGCAAACGACCCGCAGATCATCAGTCCGGCACCGATGTATACTTTCGTGTATCACGTTGATCCGAACTATTACCAGTTTATGGAATCTGTGAAGTTACAACGAGAGGTAGGGGACAACCCCTTCGCCGAGCCCGTTCCGATTTATACGAACATCAAGAACGGGCTCGGCATTTTCGGGGCGGCGGTAGTGCACGTAAAAAAACTCGAAAAGTAACGCCGCTCACCCCGATTGGTAACCGTCATGGAATGATCGGAGTGAGCGAAATGCTATCTACAAACGGTCCGGCTGATAAACTTTTACCGTACCATCACCTTCACTGCTCACAATCAGCATACTACGACCATTTGGACTTTTGTCGGGAGCTACGAACAGGATTCCTTCGGGAGCGTCACCCGTACGTAACAATTGCAGAAATTGAGGAGCCTTGGGATTACTCACGTCGTAGATGGCCACGGCATCGGCCCGTTCCAGAGCGATGAAAGCAATCGGTTTGCCATTCACCATACCCACGGTAATGCCTTCGGGTTCCACACCTTTATCATCCGAACGGCTATCGTCGTAGGCACCCGCTTTGACTACTTCTTCCTCCATACTCTTCCCAGAATTGTAAATCAGTTGACCCGTAGCGGCCTCCCGAATACTAAAGCCACGGCCACCAAAGGTGTACAATTCATCGTAATCACCGTCCTGATCCGTATCACCGAGGGTCTTGGTAACGTACAGACGACCCAGTTGCTCTTTCTTTTGTAAAGTTGCTGCATTCGGAAATTTGCTAGGATCCAGCTTCAGCGTACTGATGCGGGCCTGCTCCACGAAGGCATCGTATTCACGGGCATCGCCTTCGTTGGCCGTGATCAGATAACCGGCGTTATTCACGTTGAAATAGGAAATGGCGTCGGGCAGGTACAGCGACTTAATCGGCCAGGTGGCAAAGACAATTTTACCATCTTCGTTGGAAGGATCAATGGCATTTTCGGGTAAGCTTACATCCACCGTGCCCAGCGGATGCAGTTTTATAATCGCACCACCCAACAGATCTACTTCCGCAATACCATTGTTTTCCTGGAGTGTCACCCAAGCTTTTTTAGAATCCTGCGAAATGGCTACGTACTCCGGTTCAATATCCTGAGCAAAGCTGGCATTTGGCCCAAAAATCCGGAAACCACCGGTTTGCAGCTGAGCCTGTAGCGGAGCAAATGAATCGAAGGTAAGCGTACGAATGCTGTAATTGTTGGTTACATCAATGATGGAAATTGAGCCTGCCGGATCGTTCGTATAGGTGGCATTGGGTTCGCCTTCATTGGCCGTCACGATGTACTTGCCGTCGGGACTGAAAGTCACCATGTCGGGCAATGCACCCACGGTAATCTGCTTCAGCTGCGTCAGAGTTTTAGTATCCATCACGATGACGCTACCGTTGGCCTGCTTGTTGGTGGCTTCCAGAGCAATCGCCAGTTTGCCGTCCGAGACCGACACGCTATTGGCTACACCACCCAGGGCCGAGATGTCGATGGACTGAATCTTGATAACTTTGGGTAAGGCCGAAAGGTCCAGTACGTCCACCAGAGCTTTGGCTTCGTTGTTAACGGTAAAGAGTCGTTTGCTTGCCGGATCGTAAGCGGAGATTTCAGCCGCCGCTTCACCACCAATTTTAGTGGAAGACACCTCGCGGAAAGCCGCTGGATTTTCAGTAGGATCAGGTTGGGGATTGTGATCTTTTACGCAGGCCTGGAAAGCCACTGCCAATACCCATAGGGCAATCCATTTCTTGTTCCGTAACATGCTTGTGTAAAGTGTAGTGAGAGGAACAAAAATAGAAGCCGGGTCCGGGCGGTATAGGGCTGAAACAGAAGCGTAATGATTATTTAATACAAGGTCAGCAGGCCGTAAAATTACGGTAATATTCGAACGGTTTTGGGCTAGAAATGGTACCCTGCGGTTAGTCCCAGCATGGAGCTGATAGCGGTATCCAGATTGGCAAACGTAAAGCGGGCTCCCAAACTTACGTTGACTTCGGGAATGCGATATTCATAGTCGGCGGCTAATTGATAACCCAGCGAATGACCTTTGACGTGATTGACCTCAGCCAGGTAATTGAGGATGTGCGTATTGTTCAGTATTCGATACTGAGCATGTCCCAGAAGTTCTTCATCGCGGTACCAGAAGGCGGGACCTCCACCCAGCCGGAAGGCATGATTCGGGTGTTTGAGTACATCAAAAAAGATACTCGCCTCCAGCATCACTCGCTCCCGTCGCTTTCCTTCCAGCACAAGATCAAGTGCCCGTAAGGTATGAGGAGTCGATAGATAGCCCATACCGCCTTCCAGCGTCCAACGTTGGGTGAAGTGTCGATTGTAACGCAGCATTACGCGACGAGCCGTACCGTCCGGAGCATCTAAACTCAGGTGATCCACACCCAGACGAATACTGTTTTTAGGAAAGGAGCTTACGACAGGCGTTTGAGCTTGAATGGAAAAACAAATACCCCATAAGAATAGGCTAGTTAGTACGATTAATTTCATGCAGTTAAAGGTATTATTAAGTACTTATATTTTGTTAGGTTAGTATAATTCAATGAAGAAAAACAAAGCTATTAAAAAGCATAAAAAAGGTTTGTTAAAAACCATTAAAAAAGCAACGTGTACAAAAGAAGGACCTTTTAAATTCCTTTTGTACGCGTTGCTTAATAGAAAATTATGAAAGTAAATTCGAACAGTAAATTGTATTGATCTACTATTTAATGACTTAGTATCTTCCTTCCGCTAGTGCTGTTTTAATCTGTTTAATACGTTCGTTAAACGTAATGTTTAAATAATCTACTCCTTCCACAGCTACGGTTTGTAAAAATTGATGAATTTCTTCTTGGTGTGGAATAACTTTTCCCGTAACGACCGAAATGTATTTGGCCGTTGACCACATGACGTTTTTTAATTCCGTTTTATTTTCATTCGTCATGACGTATTCCGTCACCATCGTACTTTCATCGAAATAAATGATGCTGGTAATAATGGTTACCCATTCACTAACACGGGCTGGCCGAATATAGCCAATCTGGTGATTATACACGACCCAGCTTGCATTGTGTTTCTTGAAGGTATAATCCATCGTAAAACCGTACATGGAGAAGACATGGTCTTCGCGAGCGTTGAAGTAATAATCCAGGTATTTGGCATTATTCAAGTGCTGCAAGGGATCGCAATCTTGAAAACGAATCAATGAATGCGATTCTGTTTTTTTCTGATACGGCCGTTCGGGGTCTAATCGAAACATAAGATTTTTATAAGTATAGATTTCGCAGAAGAAGTGTTTAATGCGTTTACCGATCCACTTCGCCCATAACTAGATCCAGTGAACCAATTACAGCAACCAGATCGGCCAGTAAAGCTCCGCGACTGATTTCGGAAATGACGGAAAGGTTATGAAACGAAGGTCCCCGCGATTTCATTCGAACGGGTACGTCGGATTTACCGTCGGTACGGATGTAAAAACCCAGTTCGCCTTTCGAGCCTTCACCCCGTACGTAGCAGTCCATGGCTTTCGGACGGATTTTCTTCGGTACAAAGGCCTGCGGATCAAAGTCTGAGGTACGTTTGTGTGTACCAGTTAACTGATCCAGGCATTGTTCCACAATTTTGAGCGATTCCCAGCATTCCATCACTCGTACGTTATTACGATCCCAGCAGTCACCCACCGTACCCATTTTGCCTTCCCCAATGGGAATGTCAAAATCAAGTTCAGGGTAAACGGAATAGGCATCCACTTTTCGCAAATCCCAGCGTAGTCCCGAGCCGCGTAACACCGGACCCGTACAGCCGTAATCGATCGCCGTGGCCAGGGGGAGTACGCCGACATTCGCCGTACGACGCACGAAGATTTCATTCTCAATGACCAGTTGCTGTAGTTCTACCAGCTTGGGTCTGAGGTACTTGACCAGATCGCGGCAACGCTCCTCAAAGCCCACGGGCAAATCGTAGAACAAACCACCAATCCAGATGTAATTGTAAAGCATACGGGCTCCACAAATCCATTCCAGCATCCGCTGAATGTGTTCCCGGTCCCGCATGAGCCACAGGAACGGGGTATAGGCACCAATATCCAAGGCATACGAACCAATGGCGACAAAGTGCGAAGCCAGTCGGTTCAGCTCGGCCACCAGTACCCGGATGTATTCCACACGTTTTGGAATTTCCTTGTCGATACCCAGCATCTTTTCCACGCCCATTACGTAGACGTGTTCCGAGTTCATGGCCGCCAGGTAGTCCATCCGATCGACGAAAGGAATCGTCTGGTTGAAGGGCAGATTTTCGGCGTGTTTTTCAAAACAGCGGTGCAGGTAACCCAAATGCGGGACTACATCCACAATCAACTCGCCGTCGCTGATAATCTCCAGCCGGAGTACCCCGTGCGTCGAAGGGTGCTGCGGCCCCATGTTAAGGATCATCTCTTCCGACTTCAGATCTTCCAGTTTATACTTGTTTGGATCCGAGCGGAAATGGTTTTCAGGTTTGTATTCGTATTGAATAGCGGGCATAGTGCGAAGTGAAGAAACGTGGTGTCAAAAGTAGGCGTCAAAGACCGGATCGGATGAAAAAAAAGTAGAAAACTAGGTGCCGGAAGATTCCGTTTTTTCCGCCTGTTTTTTCACGTACCATTGTTTGCCCTCCGGATAGTCCTGTTCCAGAAAGGCTTCCACGTGCGTAATGATTTCCTCCACGGAAAGGGAGGGATCAAACCGCATGGGTTCTTTGAAGGTCACCGAAAGGGTAGTGCCCCGTTTTTTCAGCAAGAGCCCTTTTTTATCAAAAGCCCGACGAAACCCATTAATGACGACGGGTACGACTATCGGCTGATGTTCCTTGATCAAATGTCCGGTCCCTTTTCGTACGGGGGCGTACGGGCTGGTAGTACCCTGCGGGAAACTCACCACCCAGCCATCCGAAAGGCCTTTACCAATTTTATCACCGGCGGATTTGTCTACTTCCCGTTTCACATCGTGTCCTTTGGCCCGCCAGGAGCGGTTGATGGTAATCCCGCCGGCCTGAGCAAAAATGCGGGGGACCAGACCGCTGTCTTTCATGGTCTCGGAGGCGGCTACGTAATACATCCGGGCCCGGGGAGCCAGCAGGTAAATGGGCAGTCCAATCCAGTTTCGGAAGCCCCATTTGACACTGCAGAAGATGTGATAGAAGCAGATCACATCGGCAAAGTAGGTCTGGTGGTTGGACAGAAACAGTACGCCGCTTTCCGGGAGTTTTTCCAGGTGTTCGGTGCCCTTGATGACCGTTTTGTTGGTCCACATGTACCGGGCCCAGGTCAGCGAGCCCAGCGTGCCGATGAGGACGCGTTTGGTAAACACGAGATTTCCGAAAGGATCACGCTCAAAAAAGCCGAAGACATCGACCATTTCCAGAAACTTCCGTAGAATGGATTTCATGGGTTGAGGTTAATTGATATTATTTTTTGGTACTTTATTGATGTATGTTCTTTGTAAAAATGTTTTTACTGGGAATGTGCTATTTACTAAAAGTATGTTTTTCGTCCCGCAAGTACGGCTGACCATTTAGTCCGTATCGCGAACGCTGCTGATTTCCTCCTGCTCCAGGCCATCCCATTGCTGAAGAAATAGGCAGCTTATCGCGATAGGACGGGGCCTGGATGTAAGTCGTCCATGAAGGTTTCCGATTGAACTTTAACAATCACCAACGTCTAACAATTAATCAATTATTGATCAATTGTCACAAGAAGAAAACCTCTCCCGCCTGTGGACCGCGGAACGACCTACGACAGCTGCAATGCGGTGGCTCGAAGCAGGCTGTCGTTAGTCGTGGAGTGGACCACAGGCTACTAGCCAGCCTTACCTGCGGGACCAAACTCCGTCTAGGTGAATAACGAATCTTCAACGCTCTATAAAGCTTCATTGAAAAGACGAAGTTCGCTTTATGCTTACTCAAACATAAACCAATGGAATCAGAATAAGTCTATGCCAAAGACCCTGAAATCTCCAGCGAAGCCTTACCTGGTGCGGAGCAAATTTCAGATTCTTTCCAGAATTAAACGCGTACTTTGGTACTTTTCCGAAGCCCCATGAAAATTCTATTGATTGAAGACGAACCCGGCCTCTATGAGACCATTTCCCGCTTCTTGGGCGGAGAAGGGCACGTATGCGAGCTGGCTGTTACCTACGACGAAGCCGAAGAGAAGCTGGCTTTGTACGCGTACGACTGTGTATTGATCGACATTATGTTGCCCGGTGGGAGTGGATTGGATTTACTGCGACAACTCAAGGAAAGCCATAAATCCACCGGAGCCATTGTGATTTCGGCCAAAGATTCGCTGGAGGATAAACTGACCGGACTGGACCTCGGAGCTGACGACTACCTGCCCAAACCCTTCCATTTATCGGAACTGAACGCCCGGCTAAAGTCGGTACTGCGAAGGTTGAAGTTTGAAGGCTCGGATACCATGCAGGTGGGTTCGCTGACGATTGATACGGAAGCCCGAACGGTTTTTTTTAACGGGGAAGAAGTACTGCTCAATCGCAAGGAATTTGACTTACTGATGGTTTTTGTAACCAATCAAAACCGCGTAATCAAGAAATCGGCCCTGGCCGAGCACGTCTGGGGTGATAACTCCGATCAGTCGGATTCCTACGATTTCATTTATTCCCAGATTAAAAATCTCCGCAAACGGTTTACTCAGGTTGGCTACGAACTGACCATTCAAACGGTATACGGCATCGGCTACAAGTTTTCTCCCCACTAAGTATGAGACTTCTCAATCGCAGTACGCTGATTAGTACCCTGCTGCTGCTGTTGGCTCTGGTCATCAGCGGGCTGTACATCTATGATCAGGTAAGTGAGGAAGTACACGACGAAATTGATGAGGAACTGCTGAACCGGAAACTCGAAATTCTTGCCGGATTGCAGTCGCAGACTGTCGTGGAAAACCCACCCCTGTACGCGGGATTTACTATCGAGCCCATTTCCAAAACGGAGTACAAACACCTCAACGAACATTTTGAGGACATTGAATTATACGAGCTGATCGAAAAAGAGCAGGAGCCGCACCGCCAGCTCGTGACCAAATTCAAACACCGCGATCAGTACTACCGCCTTCGCATCGAAGCGTCCCTGCTCGATCTGGAAGATATGGGCGAAGTCATTGCTTACAGTACGGCTTGGGTATGTGCCGCCCTGGTTTTACTGGGCTTTCTCGTGAATTTTCTCCTGCAAAAACGCTTGTGGCGACCTTTCTATCAGACCCTTGATCAGTTGAAACACTTCCGGGTCGATCAGCCGGATGCCCTGCACTTACCGACGAGTTCAATTCTTGAATTTCAGGAACTGACCCAGGTCGTAAGTACGCTGGCCGAAGTCAATCGACGGTCGTACCAGCAGCAGAAGCAGTTTGTGGAAAATGCCTCGCACGAAATCCAGACGCCGCTTGCCATCGCTTTGCACCAGGCCGAAGAACTGATCCAAAACCCGGATTTACAAGAAAAAGACGCCCGGGCTCTGGGACTGCTGACCGAGCAACTCGAACGTTTATCAGCCCTGAATAAAGCTCTATTGCTGATGACCAAAATCAGTAATCAGCAGTACGCCGATGTTGAAAATGTCGCCTTGGCTCCCATCGTGCGGCGACTGGTAGGGGAATACGAATACCTCAGCGAGGAAAAGGAATTACAGCTTGATCTGCAACTGGATGAAACAATGCAGCTACGGGCAAATGTGCATCTGATTGAAATTCTGCTTCGGAACCTGGTCCGAAATGCGATGCTACACGCGACGCAAAACGGTTCGGTACAAATTCATGTAAGCGATCAAAAGCTGAGTATTGCCAATACGGCCCGACCCATTACGGGTAAAACCGAAGCTCTGTTCGAACGCTTCGTCAAGGAAAGTCCCCAGCGACAATCTTTGGGGCTGGGTTTGGCAATTGTCAAGTCCATTTGTGAGGCGTACCACTACACACCCGTGATCGAAACTACTGAACATCAGTTCCAGATTACGATTGAGTTTATTCCAGATTCCTTCCAGAAAGACTCCGGAGCTTTGTGACGTAATCGTTCACAAAGCCATGAAATATCTACTGCTTATTCTTCTTTGCTGGAAAGCCTGCACTGCCGTCGCTCAGGATACGACGCAGGTACCGACGCCCGTGAAGCCCGTCAAAATCTCTCACGCCGAACCTCTGTATCTGGACTTGGTACGCGACCTCGGAGCCCGTAAAGGCGAGCGGGAGTGGAACGTAGGAACCAGTTTTCAGCGAAAGGCGGGCGTTTCGCAGTGGCACCCGTTCATTGAATACGAATTTGCACCCATCAACCGACTGGGGCTGGAAGTGGAAATCCCCTTTCAGGTACAAAAACCGCAATTTGAAGACGGACGGCGTTCCACCGTTTCCGTACAAAGCCTGAAAACCTCCGTACAATGGACCTACGCTGTGATCGAACGCTGGCAAACTTCATTGGCCGTAGGCTATACCAACGAGCTGGAACTGCAACGGGGCATTTCCGCCGAATGCGGATTTCCCTTCGCCGTAGCCGCGAAACGCTGGGGCTCGCACGTACATACGCTTTTGTACACGGCCTGGGGCGGCGAGAAGCAGGCAGGACAGTCGCTGCGATCTACGGGGTATCAGGTAAACCTGGCCGTGCATTATGTCGTGGGTAAGGCATTTGTCGGGGCGGAATGGTACAATGACCCCGCCGAGCATATCCTGCGGCCGCAGGTACGGTTTGCTTTAAAGAAGAATCTATTGGTTGGACTGGTGAGCAGTATCTCCCTGACGCACAAAGCTCCGGTCAGTTCGTTCATTCGGATCATCTACGAACCCAAACGGAGAAAGTAAGCTTAGCGAATCGCCGAAACCGGCAGGCTGGGGGCTAGTTCCCAGGGAATCATGGCATTGAACCAGCGAATTTCCTTGAAGTACCGCAAATCATCAACGGATAAACGTTCGGGAATCAACTGACCACTGGCTAGCAATGCCGCCCGCCGCGTACCTTCCAGCAGGGGTTGATGGGGTGTATACCATTCCTGACCATCGGAAAGGGCAATATTCGCGTAGCTGGTATCGGTAAGCAGACCGTTTCGCACGATCAGAATTTCATCCGCCGCCGCCGCTTTCGCTAAGGACTCCAAAGCCGTACGATCGGCGAATTTGTAAGCATATGTTAAATCTGAGGCTTCCATTAACTGGAAAGACTGAACCGCACGAATCGTATATGGAATAAATTCTACCTGTTCAATTGCTTCCGCTCCGTACAAAACCCGACAGCGGTAGATATTCTTCGCATCCAGGGTATCGGGTACGGAAATTAGCTCTTCCAGATCCCAGCGATCCGTCGCTCCAAACAAATCTTTCCGGCTTTTGTAGATGCGTTGCTGATGGTAAAACAGGTTTTCTAGTTCACCATCGGCTACACGGATGGTTTCGAGTAATTGCATAGGTTTCGAGTTTGAGGGTTTGAAAGTTTAAGGGTTGAAGGTTGAAAAGGGAAAGAAATAGAAGCAGAGATTATTCCGCTGCGTCTGAAACACATCCCTTTATGAAAAAGGGAGATAGACCTTATCGATCAGTTCCTGGTACTCTTTTTCGGCTTCGCTCAGAAAAGTAATACCGCCGCCGGAACGGAAGAACGTACCGTCATTAGTCTGTTCCAGAAAACGAATCAGTACGCCAGAATCTAGTTTTTTCCCGTCAAAAAGGCCTACGATCCCGGTGTAGTACCCGCGGGGTTCCTGTTCGGCCTGCTGGATAATTTCCACGGTTTTGGGTTTGGGAGCTCCTGTGATCGAACCAGCGGGTAGTAATTTCAAAAGCAGCGAACCAAGCTGGCTCTGCCAGTCTTCGGGTAAACGGCCTTTGATTTCAGAACTTACCTGCAACAGCGTTTTCTCGTGCGTGGGCACTTCCTCCACGTATCGAAACCGTTCGACCCAGCGTTCGGTGGTAATCTGAGCCAGATCGTTGCGAATCAAATCGACGATGGTGGCGTGTTCAAAGCGTTCCTTCGCGTCGGCCAGTAGCTGTTCACGGGCATTGGGGAGGGAAGCGTCCAGCGTACCCTTCATGGGGTGACTGGAAATCAACTCATCCTGAATACGCACGAAGATTTCGGGAGAAAAACAGAGTACTTCTTTCTGAAACGGAGGCCCGGCTTTTTCTAAGAGTGATTTCGAAAGCCAGAGCTTGTATCGAGCCTTACTTTGCTGAAAAATGTCCTGAAAACCCAGTGAAGTATGAACGCGGGTACGGGCGGTCAGGTTGGTTAAAAAGGAATTTCCATTTTTCAACTCCTGATGAACGTACCTGAATTTTTCTTCGAATGCCGCGAAAGGCAGGGGCTCTTTTGTAAACGAAAAACCAGTTGAAACAGTAGGTTCGGCAGAAACGTTAGTCCGACCGTTTAGATCGTACCAGACGTCTGCCTCCGGTACGTCGTCCAGCGGCCAGATCAGCGGGTACTGATTTTCAAAGTCAAGAATGAAGAGGCAGGGACGCCGTTCGCGTCCGTACGTATTGAGTTGCTCTTCCAGGGATTTCATGGCATACAAAAAAAGAACGCGGACGAATGGTTCCGTCCGCGTTCCAAACTCTAAAAGGCCTTATACGCGTTCAGCCACCTGTTCCGCCAAAATGGCGATTCCTTCCGTAAAGCTATGCGGTTCGTAACCTAGTACGTTGCGAGCTTTGTCGAGAATGAAACCCGTCCGCGGCGGACGCTTGGCGGGTTGCGTAAAGGTGCTCGAATCGGCTTCAGTAATGAGTGATTTATCGAGATTGAAATACTCCGCGGTGGCTATGGCCATCTCGTAGGGCGTCATCACTTCCTTACCGGAAATGTTGAAAATGCCCAGGGCTTCCTGTTTGGCAATCAGCCAGCAACCCATCGCCAGGTCTTCGGCCAGCGTCGGTGAACGGAACTGATCCGTAACCACCTTGATGGTTTTGCCTTCTTCGAGTGATTTTTTCACCCAGAGGATAATATTGCTCCGGCTCATGTCCGCCGCGATGCCGTACACCAGCACCGTACGGGCAATCGCCCAGCGAATGTTGGAACGTTTTACGACTTCTTCGGCGGCGTACTTGCTCCAGCCATAGAAGCTTAGCGGACTGGGTTGAGCCTCTTCAGGATAAGGCCCGTTGACACCATCAAAAATGAAGTCCGTGGAAACGTGGCAGAGGAACGTATCGTATTTCTGACAGGCTTCGACGAGGTATTCTACCGCCAGTACATTCATTTTCCAGCACAGCTCTTTTTCGAATTCGCACTGGTCCACGTTGGTCATCGCTGCGGCATGAATGACGGCATCGGGGCGTACCGTTTCCATGACGATGGCTACCTGAGCTGGATCGGTAATGTCCATTTCGTGGTACTCGTAGCCATCCGTAAAGGGCAGACGATTGGCTCCACGAGCCGTAGCAATCAGTTGAATGTCGGGATTTTGATGTAAGAGAGTAATGAGTTTCTGACCAAGCAGACCGTTCGTGCCGGTAATCAATATTTTTTTAGGCGTCATGACGAAGAAAGAATAGATAGGAGTGGCGGTGTACAAAAGTAGAAGACTTACTTGGGAAAAGTGTAACCGTATAGTCGAGTTATTTTTTTCTTACGCATTTTTTTACTAGTCACCTTTAGCATCGCCACATTCGTATCGGGGCGATTAGCTTCGTTTCGGGGTTGAGCAGCAATACTATCTACGGCCGCCATACCCTCGATGACCTGCCCGAAAACGGTGTAATTTCCATCCAGCCAGGGAGTACCACCTTTAGTTTTGTACACCTGTTTCTGAGCGTCGGTCAGAACTCGTCCGGCCCGGCGGGCCTGGGTTTCGAGCGAAGTATCGTCGTAGGTTTTTCCCTGAACAATGTAAAACTGACAACCCGACGACGCTTTCTGCGGGTTATTGTCGCGGGCGGCGGCAACGGCTCCGCGTTGATGAAAAAGCTCGGGTACAAACTCCGCTGGAATGGTATAGCCGACATCGCCGTCGCCTAGCATTTCATCCGCCGTTGCCTGTTTCGATTTTGGGTCGCCGCCCTGAATCATAAAGGCTGGAATGACCCGATGAAAGAGTACACCGTCGTAGAAGTGCTCTTTTGTAAGCTTGAGAAAATTAGCCTTGTGCTTGGGCGTCTGATCGTGAAGAATCAGCCGGATGGGGCCGTACTTCGTGTCAATCGTAATCAGGTTCTCGCGTTTTTGAGCGAAGGAACAAAAGGAACAAAGCAGTAACACGCCGATCCATTTGCTCTTCAAAACAGCGTTCGATAAGGTCATAACGTATGCTTCCAAAAGTTCGTTGTGATGGATTATTGAGCCAGGCCCGCCCGGATTTCTCGCAGAATATTGCCACCGCCCTGAGCCACCAGCTGATCGGCCAGGCGTTGAGCCATCAGGTTTGCCTGAGCTGTATCGGCAATTTCCGTACGGCGTAATTCCTGCGTACCATCGAGGGAAACCAGACCCGCCGTCAGACTAACCCGGCCATTGAAATGAGAAGCCAGACCAAAAACCGGAATGCTACAACCACCCTGTAAGGTTGCCAGGAAGATCCGTTCGGCCCGAATGCAGCTTTCCGTTACCGGGTCGTTCAGCAATTCCCGAATCCGGGCTTTTTTAGTGGCGTCCAGACCCACGGCACATTCGATGGCTACGCTACCCTGACCCACTGCCGGCGTGAAGACGTCCGTCGGCAAATGTTCGGCAATGTACTCCTCGTAGCCCATGCGGTGGACGCCGGCGTAAGCCAGCAGCAAGGCATCGCAGGCACCATTTTTCAGTTTTTCGAGACGGGTTTGCAGATTCCCCCGCATATCTACCACTTTGATGTGCGGATAATACCGCTTCAATGTAGCTACCCGACGCGTACTAGAGGTTCCCACCACAAAAGGCTCTCCTGACTCCAGCGAAAGTTCGGTATTGAAGCTGACCAGTACATCGTTGACGGCTTCGCGGGGGGTAAAAGCCAGAATTTCCAGATCATCCGGCAGGGACGATTGCAAGTCTTTCGCGGAGTGCTGGGCAATATCAATGGCACCGGTTCGGAGTTGTTCTTCCAGTTCTTCGGTGAAGACCCCTTTTGATCCAATTTTGGAAAGGGACCGATCCAGTATTTTATCGCCTTTGGTATCAATAATTACAATTTCAGGGTCCATGCCACCCTGTCGTAACTGTTCAGCTACGTATTCGGCTTGCCATAAGGCCAGTTTTGATCCGCGTGATCCTATGCTAACTTTCATTGTAAATCTTGTATAAGAATATAGGTTTGAATGGGTATGATAAAGTTTAAAGTTTGAGACAGGTTTAATGTTTCAGTCGCCTTGTTCGTGCCCGCAAACTTTAAACCTCATGAAACGTTCAAACGCACTTAAACCTTATCAAACCTCTTTCCCTGACTTACTTCCGCATCAACCGGGCGAGCGTCAGGGACAAATCCATAAAAATCATTTTAGCCCGAACGTTCCGTTCCAGGTGAAAAAATGCCGCATTTAATTCCTCCGTAATCAGGGGGATACGTTCCGGAGGAATGACTTTCGAGAAATTCTGAACAAAGGTCAGTTCTTCCCCGTCGAGCCGGACCAGCTCCTGAGCCCCGTTCTGCCAGAGCATCAAATCCCGAAACAGGTTCAGGCTGTACTCCATCAGGCTTTTCTGCTGCTCTTTCGGTTGCGTATCAAACTCGTCAGCCAGCTTGATCAGATCGCCAAAAGCCGGTACGCCTCGGTAACAATGCCGCATCCACTGAGCAAACCAGGGCTGATCGTCATTGCCCTCGCCCTGAGCGAGTTGCAAGGCGTATCCCAGATTGCCTTCGGCCAGATAGGCCAGATGGCGGGCTCGTTTTTCTTCCGTTCCCGCTTTGTCCTGTAAATACCGGCTTACTTCTTCTTCCGTAAAAGCGGGAACCCCGACGCGTTGCGTCCGTGAAATAATGGTCGTCAGTAATCGGTTGGCATCCGTACAGACCAGCAGGAAAATCGTTTTAGCGGGTGGTTCTTCCAGAATTTTCAGCAGGGCATTGGCCGAGTATACATTCAGCAATTCAGGCTGCCAGAGCATCAGAATCTTGTATTCGCCTTCGTAGGCTTTCAGCGAAATTTTCCGAATGACGTTACGGGCTTCCTCCGCCGAAATGTTTCCCTGTCGATTGCCTTCCACGCCAATGAACGTAAGCCAGTCGGAGAGCGTACCGAAGGGCTGAGCCGCCACAAATTCCCGCCACAGGGGCATGTACGCATCGGATTCGTTATCCTTGATCTTTTTGGTAATGGCAACCGGAAAGATGTGATGCACGTCGGGGTGAGCCAGTTTCTGCATTTTTACGCAGGAAGCACAACGGCCACAGGCATCCGTAGCCTGCCGATCTTCACAATTCAGGTACGTGGCATAGGCCAGAGCCAGTGCCAGGTTTCCACTGCCACTCGGGCCGTGAAACAACTGGGCATGAGCCACATGCTGACTCGTAACCGACTGAATCAGCGTTTCTTTTAAAGCTTCTAAACCGGGAACTTCTCGAAATAACAAGGACGATCAACAGTAAGTGAGTACCGCAAAGATACACCCGAGCCCCGTCAAAGTCGATAGGGGATAACGACATCGGTACGGGGCTTTTTCAAAATTAGCTGTTTCGCTAGCAAACGATTCTTCTTCGAAAGAGAGAAGTAAAACCTGTTTTTAAAAAAATAATACTATATATAGTACATTAAGGCTAAAGAATTACCGACATTTGCACCCCATTTAAGGAAAATGGTCCTAAAAGTGTGAAAATGAAAGAACTACTGAAAATAATCTTTGTTTAGCAGATTAAGGTTTTATTAAGATATTACACTAATATTTAGACATTAAAAAAAATTATATTTTACAATCGTGCTTAATTGCCGTATATTTGTGAAATTTGTGAGCGAAAGTTAAGCTATCCACCAAATAATATTTTCGCCCTCTGCGTATAGCATATGAACACACTTCAGAAACTCGATCACATCGACCGCAAAGTTCTTGAAATACTTCAGTCGAATGCCAAGATTACGAACGCTCAACTTTCTAAAGAAATTGGCTTGTCACCCGCACCAACCTTGGAACGGGTTAAAAAATTAGAAACTTCCGGTATCATTCAGAGCTACCACGCTCAACTGGATCGGGAGAAAGTAGGCTTAGGCGTAACGACCTTCGTACAGATCACGCTGGTAGGTCACAAAAAACAGGTAACGGATTCTTTTGTAGAGAAAATCAATGAAATTCCTGAAGTGGTAGAATGTCACCACATTACAGGTTCCGGTGATTTTCTGCTGAAAGTAATTTCAAAAGACATTGCTTCCTACCAACGTCTGATGCTGGAAAAAATCAATGAAATTGAAGAGGTAGCCAGCACCCAAACGATGGTCATCCTGTCTACGTTCAAGGAAAGCAAAGTGCTGCCCATCCCTTGATCTAAAAAGAATTACAAAGTCGTTACCCTGGAGTGTAAGCATTCGGGGTAACGACTTTTTTTGTACCTCTAACTTCTACTTTATATGCGTACCCTACTAATTCTATTTAGTCTTACAGTCATGAGTCTGGCCGCTTCAGCTCAGGAAAAACTGGGCGTTATCAAACACAATCACCTGGCTTTGCAGGTGAAGGACTTACCGGTTTCCACGAAATTTTATTCGGAAATTCTGGGCCTGGAACGTATTGAAGTGCCCGATAATCTGAAAGCCATCCGTTCGTGGTTTAAAATCGGTCCCGATCAACAAATTCACCTGATGGCCGGACGCACGACTCCGGTATACAACGACAGAAACGGGAGTCACTTTGCTGTTTTTGTAGAATCGATCGATAAAGCAGAGGCTTTTTTAAAGAGCAAAAATCTGCCCTACCATTCGCAGGTGCGTTTCGATGGCGTGAAGCAGATTTACGTACCCGATCCCGATGGCTATCAGATTGAACTAAACGAGTGGAAAGAGCCAACGAAATAAAGCCAGTAATCAACCAAAAATGCCAGCCTAGAGGCTGGCATTTTTGGTTGATTACTGCTGGAGTAAAGCAGATTTTAGATGTTTGCCCAGCCCTCTAAGCAGATTTTTAGTCGTACCTTGATGCGGATTAGATTGATTCTGGTGCCCTATAAAAAATCAATCAATGCACGAAGGCCACTAATTCCTGTCGAATGCCTCTCCAATGTTGATTCAGATTGAGCGTATGTACCCGAATCTGGTGCGACTGATCCGTAAACGTTGCCGATACGGATTCTGTAACGGTAGGATACAGTAAGATACCCGTAGCAGAAGTGGGCTGGTTTTTCAAATACGCAAACAACTGGTACAAATGCGGGGAATGAATTTTGCGGGTCTCAAAACGCCGCTGAAAGGTGTCCGCGTAGTATTTCGTATCGATGATGATTTTTCGATCGTCTCGTTCCAGCGTTAAGTCCGTTTGCATGAGCGGTAATAGCGTCTGATCCGTTTCATTGGCTTTCAGTTGCCAGTGAATGGTTTCCCGGCGTACCCGCCACTGTGGGAGTTCGTAGCGATAAAAGTTTCGAACGAAGGCTTCGAACAAGCCCGCCATCTGTTTTTCATCCCGCCAGAAATCCTGAAACTGATACTGACCCGTTGCTTCGTCCACCAGCAAGTTTTTATGAATCAGCTCGCATACGTTTAGTAGAAAACGGTACGGTAATTGCGTACGGGGTAAAGCTGTTTGGCGAAAGACCCGGTCGGTTAGTCTGATCTCATCGATGCCTTGCATACGCGTGTAGAGATGCCGTACGGAAGACTGGAACGGGGAGGTTTTAAGTTTCAGTAAGCGACGAAAGGTACTTTTCAGAATTTGATGGACTGCGTGGTTGGGCGTATACTGATCAATCTCACATACGGCCCGTCCGTACCTGAATTCATTTTTCTGAAGGCTTTCCGTAAACAACAACTTTCCGCGTATAGTTGGCAACGTAACTTGCTCAGGTTCATAGGTATGAACCATGCCTTGCTTAAAAAGTCGCGAGCTTCCTTTCACGAGTACCTGTGTCAGTAGTTCAAGCAAGGATGTCTGATCGGTAGCCGATACTGCCACTAAATCCCGCTCTTCCAGTTTATCCCAGGCGTAGCAAAGCAGATAGTACAGGTTTTGAATGGGAATTTTCACGGCTTAAACCATCAGGTGAACGCAAAGTACATAAAAAAAGCTACCACAAAGGGTAGCTTTTTACGGTAATCAAAGGGAGTTTTATTTTTTGAACAGGCTTTCTACAAAAGTCTGTTTGCTAAACACCTGCAAATCTTCAATCCGCTCACCAACGCCGATGTACTTCACCGGAATCTTGAACTGATCGGAAATACCAATTACAACGCCACCCTTGGCCGTACCATCGAGTTTCGTAATGGCCAGGGCCGTTACTTCCGTGGCTTTGGTAAATTCCTGAGCCTGAATGAACGCATTCTGACCCGTTGAGCCATCGAGTACGAGCAATACTTCATGAGGAGCTTCTGCCGAAAACTTCTGCATCACCCGCTTGATTTTCGCCAGCTCATTCATCAGGTTTACTTTGGTATGCAGACGACCCGCGGTATCGACAATCACTACGTCGGCTCCGGTTTCCGTACCTTGCTTCACCGCGTCGTACGCTACGGAAGCGGGGTCCGTATTCATTCCGTGATCGATCACGGGTACACCCACGCGTTCCCCCCAAAGTTTAAGTTGATCTACGGCGGCGGCCCGGAAGGTATCACCCGCACCGAGTACTACTTTCTTACCGGCTTTATGGTACTGAGCGGCCAGTTTTCCGATCGTAGTGGTTTTGCCCACGCCGTTCACACCGACTACCATGATGACATAGGGTTTGACGCCTAGTGGCGTTTCGAAATCACCCGATACGTCAGCGGATTTATTTTCAGACAAGAGAACCGCGATTTCTTCCCGCAGGATGCTATCAAGCTCACTTGTACTCATAAACTTATCCCGGGCTACGCGATCTTCAATGCGACGAATGATCTTTACCGTAGTCTCAACGCCTACATCCGAAGAAATGAGAATTTCTTCCAGTTCATCGAGTACTTCTTCGTCCACTTTCGATTTACCGACAATGGCCCGGCTCAGTTTGGAAAAGAATCCATCTTTGGTTTTTTCCAATCCTTTGTCGAGCGATTCGGCCTGCTCCTGTTGGATTTGTTCCTTTTTCTTACTGAAAAAATCGAATAAGCCCATTTTTGAGATTACGTTATCGGGGTAGCTAGTTATCGGTTTTATGAACGTACTGGGGCACAAAGCAACAGGAATATAACGAGAGCCTGGAGTCCCAGCTGATAACGACGTTCAAATCTACAACAAAAAATCCCCCGAAGAATGTTCGGAGGATCAGAACAAGACTTTTAAAGTCAAGCAACTAGTTTTTCAGAGCTGCCTGAGCTTCGTCCTGAAGAACGATTTCTTCTTTGAAGGTATAGGCACCCGTCGTAGGGTTTTTCACCGCTTTGATGACTTTAGCGTATTTAACGCCACCTTCTTTTTTCAGGGTTGCTACTACTTTCTTTGCCATTTCAGTAAAATGTTATACAGTGGATCACTAACCAGTTGTCAGTTATCGCCGGTTAGGAGCCACCTAACGAATAACTGGGGCCTGAAATTACTTGATTTCCTTGTGAAGCGTATGCTTCTTCAGGAAAGGGTTGTACTTTTTGAGTTCGATACGAGCCGTAGTGTTCTTCCGGTTTTTTACCGTTACGTACCGTGACATGCCCGGAACGCCTGAAGTTTTTTGCTCGGTGCACTCGAGGATTACCTGAATGCGGTTGCCTTTCTTAGCCATGAGCTATTGCGTTAAATAATCAGTGCTTTTCAAAATTGGAACGCAAAAGTAGCGATATTTTATGACGCTCACAAACCTCGTTCCTAAAATTGTTTAGATTTTGATCAAAGTAAAGCAATAATTTTTCCAACGCTTGATCCGTAAGTTTCCGCTTTTGCTCCTGTTTGACGTATGATGCTTACGAAAATATGGTTCGTAGTACCTCTAACGAACGCACTTCGCCCATGCCATCCACGTGCAGCTCGTAGAATTTTAACAAAATTTCCAGCAAATAATTCCGTATGGATCGGCTTACTTTAGTGTCGGGATCGGTTCGAAGGTCATCGAGACGGCTGAGGGCTTCTTCATCGTATACCCGATAGCCGGCGTCGGTTAGCTCCTGACTTAATTGCTGGGCGGATTGGGGTTCAAAACCCAGGTAAAAACTAAACCGAAGCAGGAACCAGACGTGGAAGTTTTCATACCCGGTGGTTGCCTGATCGAGCCAAAGGAGACTTTCCCGTAAAAAGCCAAACAAGGATGGATTACTACTTTCTTCCTTCAGAGTCTTGCCCAGAATCTCGGTAATAAATAACGCAATGGTCGACTTGGTCACATCGAACGGAATACTCTGGTACGGATGATTGACCTTGAGTTCCGAAATGCGTTGAATGCCCGCACTTTCTTTAAAGTACACGACTAGATCGAGCAGGGTAAGGGGTTGGAAAAGGGCAATTTTGTTTTTGCCTTTACTACTCCGAACGCCATTTTCGATGTACGTCTGCAGACCAAACTCTTCCGTATAAATTTTAACGATGATGGACGTTTCGCGGTAACGCAGGTAATTGAGTACTAAACCCCGGGTTTTCTGAAGCATTGAATCGAATGAGTTACTAGCATCCTGAATATACGCTTTTTCTTTGAGAAAACCTGAAGCAAACAATAAGGTTTAGCGGTTAGACGAGGGTATTTTAGTCCATATAACGTATCATTCGCTGCTAGGCGAGCTTCAGGCCCGGGAATGGTTTGCCCAGTACGGATACGGAATTAATTCCCAGCCAATGGTCGAGTAGGGTAGCGTAAAGATCACGAAAATCGACTTTATATTTCAAATCACCCTGATCGAGATCGCTTAAATCGGGAACGGCCTGATACTGTCGATCTAGGGCCAAATTACCCCCCGCCAAAAAGACACAATTGGCCGTGCCGTGGTCGGTACCATTGGAGGCGTTCTGTTTGACCCGACGACCAAATTCACTGAACGTCAGTACCAACACCTTGTCCAGTTTATGCTGGGCTTTCAGATCTTGCATAAAAACATCGAGTGCTTCGGCGTATTGTCTGAGCAACTGTTCCTGTTTGGGCTGCTGGTTCACGTGCGTATCGAAACTGCCGTGGGAAACGTAGTAGACGTTGGAATCAACGCCGGATCGAATAAAGTCCGCCACGGTTTTTAGGCGGCGGCCTAGTTCGTGCGTTGGATAAGAAGCCGTTGTGCTGGTGACATCGGTTTTCGCGTGGATGTACGCCGATGAAGACAACGTTTCCGCCAAAGTTTTATAGAGGTAATCGACGTTCGCGTATGCTTCGTGATTAGCTCGGGCCAGCTCCTGATAAAAGGGGTTTTTCGTTTGCTGATACAGGCGTTTAGGGTCCGATACGGCTAGTCCTTTGACGCGTTCACCCTTCATGGACAAACTGAGCTGATCGTCAATTTCCAGGGCCTGATACGGTTGGCAGGTTCCCGAACACTGAGCATCCAGGTAACGTCCGATCCAGCCCGTTTGCCGGTATTCGCTGGCATCGCTGGCCGTATGCCAGATGTCCATCGAACGAAAATGCGAACGATCCGGGTTGGGGTATCCTACGTTGTTTAGAAAGCGGAAGTATCCCTGATCGTACCAGGAGCGAAGTTTCTCAAGGGCCGGGTGCAGGGCCAGTTCATCCGTAAGTTTCAGGACTTTGGTTTCGGGGATGGCCAGTTTGGGACGTTCGCGGTAATAGATGTCATTTCGGAACGGGATGAGGGTATTCAAACCATCGTTACCGCCCGAGAACTGTACAATGACCAGCACCTTATCGTTCGTGCGAAACGTGTTGATCTGATCGCGTTCGTACGCTTTCACAAAATCCGGAATCAGCCAAGTTCCGACCGCAGCCAAAGCCGAGCGGCGAATAAATTCGTTTCGATTCATACGCGTAGGCATTTTTGAGGAGGTGTTCGTTAACAAAGCTGATACTCGGGCAAAGTCAGAATTCCTAAAGTGAAGTCCTGCAAGTCGTTATTTTTACGATGCTTCAGTAACAAATCTCGCTGCGAGGGCAGGAGCGGGCGGGCCAGTAAATACGTACTCAACGCATCCAGCAAAGCTTCCGTTGACAACCCGGCGAAGGGTTGGGCAAAGGCTTCCCAGTCGAACTGCGTTTGGAGAAAAGGCTTATTGGATCGTTTCGCTAAGTAATCCGTGTTGACGTCGCCATCGGCTTTGGCTTTAAAATTCAGCTGAGCCGCCTGAAGAATGATTTCGGGCAGCTTCATCCGTAAAAGTAAACTGGAGGAATCAATCCAGGTAGCACCGCCCGGCCAGCCCGCCACGTTGGGCGGATAAAACAGGACCTGATCCAAAGCTTTCTGAACGTAGAGGACTGCCTGTTTTTGACCAAAATTCAAGCCCAGTTGTCGCTGAAAGCCTACCAGTAGTTCGACCGGAGATTTGATGTTCACGCCGATGTTTTCAGGACGATAAAACCAGTCGGACGTGAGGATCTCATGCATTAGCCAACTGATGTCGTAGTCCTTTTTACGGAAACCAGCGGCCAGCGGCTGAATGATTTGCGGATCGGGCCGGTCGTTGACAAAATACCGATAGATTTTAGTGACCAGAAAAGGAGCAGTTTCGGGACGTTCCAGGATGAGTGAGAGGGTGTCCGACCCATCGAAGGGGCCGGTTTTTCCGAAAATGGTTTTTGTACCGATATCGTGCTGATTTTTCCGGATTTCGAAGGTTCCTTCGCGATTGAAGCCCCAGCCCGTAAATGTACGGGCGGCTTCCTTAATGTCCTGTTCGCTGTAATGACCCCGGCCCAGCGTAAATAATTCCATGACTTCACGGGCAAAATTCTCATTCGGACTTTGCTTCCGGTTCTGCTGGTTATTCAGAAACTGAAGCATGGCAGGGTCCTGAGCTACGGCCTGGAGCAGATCGCCGAACTTGCCTAGGGCATGTTGACGAATGGTATTATTCTGTCGTTGTACGAACGTTGGATTCAGACTTCGGCAGGCGAAGTGCCCATGCCAGAACAAAGTCATTTTTTCGCGTAAGACGCTGGTTCCAGATGCCATTTGCGTAATCCAGGCGTAATTCAGATCCCCGATTAGTTCCCGGTTTTCCTGATCAATTTGCCGGATATACTGCTTCTTCTGTTCCTCTGAAAGGGGGCCTTTCTGCAGGACCATTTCCAGTAATACTTTCCGGGAATAGCCTACTCGTTGTGGATCGACTACGTGCAGGGGACGCGGAGTCTGGGCGTCATCAAAAAGATCCTGTACCGCACGCCGAACGGAATGACGACTGGCTTGCTGTAACATAGCGGGACTCGCTCCAAAGCCCGCCCGCTGATACAAATGCTTCAACTGAATAAGCGTGTTTTTCATCGGATGAAAAGACGGATGGAGTAAAGAGTTCACGCATACACCGTAGAAAGATCAGTAATGGGATGGGGTTGAGGGGGGACGGGTTTAATGAGAAAAGAGATTTTAATTTCGGATAGACTACTTAGTACGAACGCTTTAATAAAAAAAAGATTACCCTCCGAAGGAAGGTAATCTTTACAAGCGTAGGCAAAGCCTTATACCCGTGGACAGCGTTTGAACTCTTTGGTACGGTCGAACAGATAGCGATACGTGATAAAGGTTTTTTCAATCTTGGTCCCCAATTGAGAAACGAAGCGGTTCATCCGCGGATTAAAATCACCTACCCAGTTCATGTCGATGGTATGGTACTGATAGTCTGGATTGTCACGCCCAGCCTGACGGAAACGCAGAGCAATGGCCGACTCGACGCCCTTGCCTTGATAGTCTGGAATCACACCAAAAATCAATCCGCAGGTACGGGTGACTACCTTTTTCCATTTAAGTAAGTACAGTAACTTGAGTTTCTGTACCAGACCAAACTTTCCATTGAGGTGCTTCACGATCTGGTTCAGGTCCGGAATGACGATAAAGAAAGCAATGGCCTCGCCGCCCGCGTAGGCAAACCAGATCAGTTGTTCATCCAGAATAGGTTTCATGGATTTCACCAGTGAAGCAGCCTGCTCGCTGCTCATCGGTTTGACACCTGGAAACTTGGCCCAGGCTTTATTATAAATACTGCGGAAATCCTCCGTATACTGATCGAGTTTGGCTTTTTCGATGTGTTGAAAGGTGTATTCCGGATTAGCATAGATCCGCTGGGCTTTTTCTTCCACCGCCGGAGCAACCACCACTTCCCGAATCGGCGAGGTATAGACAAACTGCTTGAAGTAGTCCTGAAAGCCGTATGTTTCGAAAAAGCGAATGTAGTACTCTTTCGTCCAGGGCATTTTGTACGTCGGTTCGTGATCCCAGCCCTGTACCATCAGTCCCCACCAAGACTCGCGTTCGCCGAAGTTAACGGGGCCGTCCATCGCTTCCATACCTTTACTTTCCAGCCATTCCTTACACGCCTGGAAAAGAACAAAGGCGGCTTTTTCGTCTTCAATGCACTCAAAAAAGCCCATTCCGCCCGTGGGCTGTTCTTCCAGGTGAGCTTTGTCGTGATCAACGAAAGCGGCTACCCGGCCAATGGTTTGTCCGGCGTCGTTCTGTAAAATCCAGCGAATGCATTCCCCATGTTTGAACATTTTGTTTTTCTGCGGATCAAAAACGGACTCAATGTCCTGATCCAGCGGACGAATCCAATTCGCGTCGTTCTGATACAGACGTACGGGAAACATCAAAAATTCACGTTGGGCTTTCGGATTGGTACCGACTTCGAACAATAACATGGCGTATCTGGAAAAGAATCTTTAGTCAAAGATAAGGGAGTTTTCAGTTTACCATTTTCGGTTTTCAGTTTTCCCTGGGGCTGTACTAAGCTTGAAGCAACGCTCTCTTTTAGATTCAAAACCCAAACACCCGCTCTTTCGGATTTGCAATCCGAAAGCTACCTGTAACGGATTTTTAATCCGACGAATCGAAACCCATCACTGAAAACTCTAAACGGAAAACGGAAAACTCGAAACTCTTTTCCTTACTTTTGCGGCGAAACCCTGTATCACGTGGCAACTGTTTCTTTTTCTTCCCGCGTATTTCGATGTTGGAACGGTCAGTAATCTTCGACTGTTTCACTTTTTTGCGTACTGAGCTTTCGGTACCAATCTCATTCAATTCCCTTAGTTCATGCAATCCCTGAAGATTTATAATACCCTGACTCGGGAAAAAGAAGTTTTTCAACCCCTGCATCCGACCCACGTGGGCCTGTATGTCTGCGGTCCTACCGTTTACAATTACGTGCACCTAGGCAACGTTCGGACGTTCCTCACCTTTGATGTACTCGTACGGTATCTACGGCACATTGGTTATCAGGTTCGGTACGTTCGTAATCTGACGGACGTTGGGCACCTGACCGGCGACAGCGACGAGGGAGAAGATAAAATTGGCCGCATGGCCCGCCTCGAAAAGCTGGAGCCCATGGAGATTGTACACCGCTATACGGACGATTTCCATCAGGTGTTGTCGAAATTTAACTTCTTGCCACCGAGTATTGAACCAACGGCTACGGGCCATATTGTCGAGCAGATTGAAGCGGTGAAAGCTTTGATTGAGAAAGGCTTAGCCTACGAATCCAATGGATCGGTGTACTTTGATATTGAAAAGTACAACCAAAATGGGCAGGATTACGGAAAACTTTCTGGTCGTATTCTGGAAGATCTGCTCAGCGAAACCCGCGATCTGGATGGCGTCGGCGAAAAACGCAATCCGCTGGATTTTGCTCTTTGGAAAAAAGCCGCTCCCGATCACCTGATGCGTTGGCCAAGCCCCTGGGGACTGGGCTTCCCAGGCTGGCACCTGGAATGTACCTGCATGAGTACGAAATACTTGGGTACGCAGTTTGACATTCACGGGGGTGGGATGGACCTGAAATTCCCGCACCACGAATGTGAGATTGCTCAGGGTACGGGCCTGAATGGCGTTTCGCCGGTGAAGTACTGGATGCACTCGAACATGCTGACGGTAAATGGCCAGAAAATGTCCAAATCGCTGGGCAATTCCTTCCTGCCCAATGAGTTGTTTGCCGGTAGTCACCATTTGCTCGAACAGCCGTATTCGCCCATGACGACCCGGTTCTTCATGCTCCAAAGCCAGTACCGTTCCACGCTCGACTTTTCCAACGAAGCCCTCAAAGCGGCTCAAAAGGGATACAAGCGTTTGTTAAATGGACTACGTCTGCTCCGCGAAATGGAATACGTGGCCGATGAAAGCGTGAGCATCGATCCGAAGCAGGTAGAGGAAATCGAGAAAGCCATTGCGGGAGCCTACGAGGGCATGAACGACGACCTGAACACGGCTGTTACCATCGCGAACCTGTTTACTCTGTTGAAGAAAATCAATCAGTTGTACATGGGGCAGAGTCAATTTGCCCAGCTGGGAGCGGAGGTTTTTGAAAAACTCAAGACCACCTATCTCACGTTTTTCCTGGAGATTCTGGGCCTGAAAGAAGAACGTAATGAAGCGTTTGAGCCCCTGGTCAATGGCTTGCTGGACCTGTACCGCGATTTCAAAACGCAGAAACAATACGACAAAGTCGATCAGATTCGTTCCGTATTTAAACAAAATGGCCTGGTCATTAAAGATCTGAAACAACGGATCGACTGGGCGTATGAAGAATAGATTTAGTGGTCAGTTGATGGTTTTTAGTTTTTAGTAAAAAGAGCAAGACAAAGGCTAAACGAACTGAAAACCATCAACTGAAAACTGCACAAACTACCTATGAAACGTACCCTCACCCTGATTGGGCTGCTGTTGATGGGCGGCCTATTGCTTGAATCCTGTAAAGAAAAATCGAAAAGTGCGGAGAGTACGGCCACGGAGGAGACGAAGCTGGCTCCAGCTCCGGTGTTCAACGCGGATTCGGCCTATGCTTTTGTCCAGAAGCAGGTTGATTTTGGTCCCCGGATTCCCAATTCAAAAGCCCATCGGGCCTGCGGAGACTGGATGGTGGCCAAACTGAAAAGTTATGGATTTGCGGTGACCGAGCAGACCTTTACCGAGACGGCTTTTGACGGTACCAAGCTCAATGCCCGTAACATCATTGGCAGTATCAATCCCGACGCCGCCAAACGCATTCTGTTGACGGCTCACTGGGATACGCGTCCCTTTGCGGATAAGGATACCGTCGCTCAGTACAAAAACAAACCTTTCGACGGAGCGAATGACGGCGGTAGCGGCGTTGGCGTACTGTTGGAGATTGCCCGCAATCTGAAGGCCCAGCCGTTGCCGAATGTCGGTATCGATATTATTTTCTTTGATATTGAAGATTGGGGCGAGAAGGAAGGAATGACACCCGCTCAGGGACGATCCAACTGGGCGTTAGGTTCTCAATATTGGGCGAAAAATCCGCATAAACCGGGTTATTCTGCCTATTACGGGATTTTATTGGATCTAGTAGGAGCGAAAGGAGCTCAGTTCCCGCAGGAGAGTTACTCCCTGCAATATGCTCCAAGCGTTGTACAAAATATCTGGAATACGGCGAGCCGACTGGGCTATAATCAGTACTTTCTGCCGGTACCCGGTGGCGGTCTGACGGACGATCACGTAGCTGTAAACGAAGTGGCAAATATCCCGATGGTGGACATTGTGGAAATGAAAGTGAACAACCCGAAGACCTTCGGCGATTATCACCATACCCATAAGGACAACATGGAAGTGATTGACAAAAACGTCATGAAAGCCGTAGGCCAAACCGTAACTCAGGTATTGTATCAGGAAAATTAAGACTCTGTTAAGCGTTTAGCGGTTTTGGGTTTAGCGTCAGTCTGCATTGGAGACCAAGGACACGAGGGTATGGATGTGCTATTTCAATAACTCTAAACTCTAAACGCCAAACCTTCAAACTTTACTTATTCGAATGCGTTTTCGTACCCACTATTTGCTCTATCTGGTTTTAGCAGTAACGGATGCCTGGTTGCTTTCGCATCCCAATCTCATTGGTCGGGTGGGCATTTGGCTGTATCGCTACTCCTACATCAAAAATTTCCCGCGGGCTTTAGTTTTCGTATTGCTGGCGGTAGTCTTTTCGATCTTGATGAGTGAATTGATCAAAAAGTTTTTTCCGGTACGTACGGCAGTGCTGCTGCTAGCTTTGTTGCTGGTAATTGCTTCGATGGCCTTCATGAATGTATTCATTCAATTTTCGTCGGGTACGTATCAGTTTACGGGCAAAGCCTTCATCTGGGGGGCTCACCTGCTGCCTTTTATTCTAATTCTCATTTTTATTCAGAGTTTGTACGAGGTGTTCCGAACGGGAAAACTTGATCAATAGCATAACATGCAGACACAAAGAAAGGGCTCGGGAAAATCTCCTGAGCCCTTTCTTTTTTATATAAAGCTGTATCGCTTTTATTTCCCACCAGCCACTACTTCAATCATCGAATCCCATTGAAAATAGGTCTGGGCGGCCTGCTGTACGTCTTCGGGGGTTACTGCCCGAATGCGTTCGATATGGCGTTCGTAGTAATCGTCAGGTAATTGATTTAGAATTCGGATTTTATGCCGATCGGCGATTTCGAATGCCGTATTCAATGAACCCACGAATTGCCCGATCATGAAATTCTGAGCCGTTTGCAACTCTTCAAGCGGCACGGGCTCGGTTTGTAGCCGTACCAGCTCTTTCTGAATTTCATCAAGGGTTTGCTGGGTAAATTCTTTGTTAACGTCCGTACCGATCACCAGCTGACTCGCCTGGGCGAAGTGGTTGAGTTGGGAATAAATACCGTAGGTAAAGCCTTTTTCTTCCCGAATATTTTTCATCAATCGCGAACCAAAATAGCCCCCAAAGATCTCGTTCGTGACTAGCACCTTGTAGTAATCCGGGTGTACTCGATTCACGCTCCGTTTGCCCACTCGCAGCGTCGATTGCATTTTTTCGGGCATATCCAGGAGCAGAGGTTTTTCGGGCGGAGTCGCCGGAAATTCGTAGGCTGGCCGGGGCTTCGCACCCTGAACGCTCTGCTGACCAAATACCTGATTGAGTAGCTGTACTTCCGTTTCGTCTACCTGACCAGCCACGAATACCCGAAAGGCTTGCCCCGCCAGGTGCGACTGGTAAAAGTTTACTAAATCCTCGCGGGAAAAGGCTTTCAGGTTTTCCTGCGTCTGGTTTTTTCCGTACGGATGTCCTTTGCCAAACAAGGTTTCGCGGAAACCCCGGGAAGCCAGGAAAGACGTTTTTTCTTCGTTGACCTGTAAGGTCTGTAAGGCAATGGTTCGCTGTACTTCCAGCTCTTCGGCGGGAAAGGTGGCCTCCTGCAACAATTCCTGAATTCGGGGCAGCAGTACGGGCAGATGTTTGCGTAAGGCGTACAGCGTCACCGTCGAGCGGTCCGAAGAAGCCTGTAATTCCAGAAAGGAACCATACTGATCGAAGAATTCGGCTAGTTCAGCACCCGTGTGTTGCTGGGTGCCTTCATTAAGCATCCGCAGTGTAAAGGTTGAAACATTGGGTAGAAGCTCATCCCAGCCACCGGCTTCAAAAATCCACTCGATGCGTACAACGGGTTGTTCCCCGGCCGTGATAACGTATACGGGTATGCCGTTATCGAGCGTATGGGTGGCTACGGGAATCAGGGAAATAGTATCGGTAAGCTGAAAATCAGGAGCTTGGTTGCGGTTCAGTGTCATCATTCATTTACTAATTGCATTCCCGGTAAGAGATTCCTGGCCGGGAAAACGGAGTTTTCATACGGGCAAACCGCCAAGGTACTAAAAACGGTACGGTACAAAACTACCGGAGTGGAAATAAAAAATGGCACTCCTTCGAATGCCATTTTCTTATCTTATACAAACGTCGTGTTAAAAATCGTCGCGGGGAGCTTCTTCGATGCGTTGCTTTTTATCAAACAGGAAAGACAACGATACGCGGAGCGTGTTATTCAGCGGATTCTGCTGTCCTCCGCCCTGGAACAGGTACGAAAAGTCGAGACCCACTTTCTGATATCGTACCCCGAAACCCGCGGAAATGAAGCTACGATTGCCTTTGTTTGGGTTTTCGTAGAAGTAACCCAGACGAGCCGATAGGATTTTATTCCAGTTGTACTCCAAACCCGTTGAAACCGTTACTTCCTGCAACTCTTCCTTGAAGCCATCAGGAGCATCAGCGAAGGAGCCAAAGACGCCTTCGAATAAACCCTTCTTATCAGGATCGGAACCACGACCTGGAATAATGTCGCCTGCTGCATCACGTTCGGGAGGTGTTGGGACCATAAGTTTATTCAGGTCAACCGTCAGCGTCAGGGAGTTTTTCTCATCCAGACGATTGGTGATAGCTGTACCTACTTTCAAATTCGTAGGGATAAAGTAAGGCGTTTGGGCCGTACCACCGTAGTTGATTTTACCACCCAGGTTTTGAATCATGATCCCGTAGTTGGCGTACCATTTCTTCTCCGGGCTATAGCCGTTGCTAAATAGGGCAATGTCACCCGCTACGGTTTGTCCGGGACGCAGAGCAACGCCCGCAACCACCTGATCACCGGTCAGGTTCGAGTTAATATATTTCAGGTTCAGGCCCAGTGCCAGTTTATCCGACAATTTGAGGGCGTATGAACCACCGATCGCGTATTCTTTGGAGTTGAAGTCGCCCGTAATGGTTCCCTGTTCGTTGGTGAAGAGAATGTCGCCAATGTTGAAATACTGAAGCGACAGACCAATGACCTGATTTTTACCAATCTTCTTGTAACCCGTCACATGAGTTAACCACATATCGCCGATCACGTTACGAAGCCAGGGCGTATACGAAATACTGGCTCCTGCGTCGTGTTCCGCGTAAATGAGTTTTGAAACGTTCCAGTACGTACCCGCTGCTTCAGTCGGGCTGAGAGCCACACCAGCATCTCCGAGAGCCGCTGAACGGGCGTCCGGAGCGATATTTACAAAAGGAACAGCCGGAAGAGGAACACGGTCACCATTGACGCCTGTAATCCCACTACCATTTTGTGCCCATACGAACGAAGAGGAACCTACTAGAAAGGCAAGGGTAAAAAATCGGGTTTGAAGTCTTTTCATCCGAGATTGGGTTAAACGTTGAAGGTCTGTGTGCAGGCCGTCCAAAACGGGGGGTACGGGAGTAGTGCCTCTGCTGAGGCAGTTTAAACTGAACATTCGTGGGATGTATTTAATCGCAAAACTAACAAAAGTCACTTGATGTGAGAAATCTTTCCGCTCCCACTTGCAGTGAGACCGGTAGTTAGGGACCGCACAAAAATACGATAAATGTACAAACCCGTATTTAATTCCGAATTTTCGAGCTGTAAATCTTCGTAAGGGGAAGGGGTACTATAGCTTTGGAAGGTCTGCTGATGCAGCAAACGTCCGGTAAGATCATACAGATAGAAAGTAATTTCGGTATCATCGTCCTGAAATTCATGTTCGAAGGTAAAACGTACGCGTTCCCGAAAAGGATTGGGCATTGCCCTAACGCTGCGAAGGCTCTTTTTCGTATAGGGATGTACGGAAAATTGTAAGGTTTGTTGACTTTTCTTGCCAAAACCATCAAAAGCCTGAACTTGAAGCTGATACAAACCTTGTGGCAACTGGCGAAATGGATAACGAATTTGGCCCGAACGGGCATCCGTAGCCGTAAAATAAGTATTTAAATTTAAGGTAAGTGTATCGTTCAATGTAGCCAGAATCGGTTGGTTTTCGGTGTAGGAAAGACCTGTATCATCCGATAAAAAGGCGAGTAGGGTAGGATTCGCATCGGTGGTACCGCCATTCTGAAACTGCTCATCGTTCATGTACAAACGAAGGACAGGAGGCTCTTGATCGGCTACGGGTTGAGCGGCCATTCCGCCTACCCAAGGGCGGCCTATACCCAGGGCGGTAGCGGAGTTACCGTTGGCATATACGTGAACTACTCCGCGTCCAATGCCCCCTTGTAGGGAATGTGGAACGACAAAACGAGTAGAGAACGCTCCCGAGCGGATCGGAACCGTGCCCGTGTACAATAAACTTTTGCGATCCTGATACGTAAATTTCGGGTTTTCATCGCCGAGCGTCTGGTACGAACGTGCCTGATCGTACACTTCAATCCAGGCGTTCCCATCGAAGGGGGCCGTACCACGAATGGTGACTTCCGCTCCGGCTCGTAGGGTGTCAGGGTAGGCGAGCTGGAGGGAATCCTGCGGATAAGCCAGTCGCATGGAAGGATCCCCAAGCAAGGAAAAATTTCGGTTGACCCGACCCGCCAGACTGTTGTTTTTGGTTTGTCGGAAGATGTCACCTAGGCGGGGCATCTGACCGTTAACGGGCTGAAAAGCCGCTTTCATAAATGCTTCACTGACCAGAGCGTTCGAGCTGGCAAACACGGGTCGAGTAGTCGTTAGCAAGGCAATGGCTCCACCCTGGGCACTAAGTAGGGCTAGCTCGGCTCCCGAAACCACTCCGGGATTGTCGTACCGGCCAAACTCGCAGGTCGCCGTTAGCAGCAGAGGTAAGCGGTCATAATTACGCCAGCCTAAAATATCACGTAAACTCAGGATTTGTTCCTGTGTCCAGCCCGATACACCGCCGTGACCGGCAAAGGCAATCATCAGCCGACCCTCGCGAACAGCATTGGATAAAGCCGCCTGGGCTTGCGGACTTTTCTGATCCGTACCCGAACCCGTTTGCGGATAGGCATCGAGGTAAATTTTTTCGGAATGATAAGGGGTCGCCGCCGCCAGATTCACCAGCCGCTCGGCGTCCTGCGTGTGAATGTTGAAATCGCCGTCATCCGCCACAAAAGATAGGCGGCTTTGCCAGGGGCCTCGGGTGGTGGGTGCTTCGTAATGAATCAGCTTGTCTACCATCTGCCGAGCTTCGGTGAGGGTCTTTACGGGCAGGCGTCCAACGCCTACATCGAGCGTATGATCACCGGCGTATGTTTCGGGCCATTCACCTTCGGTATTGTCCAGAAAACCGAAGTAATCGTCGGAGGAATAACTGTAGATGGGATGCAACGATTCACGACTTTCGTACGTAGGTACGTAGAAACCCTGATTTTCCTGAAGAATGTTTTTATAGTCGAAGGTGGCATCTCCGAATAGCAAAACGTATTGTAACGTACCGGGTTGCTGATCGGAAAGTCGTTTAATAAAATCCCGTAAAGCCGTCGGATCCAGCCGACCGGACGAAAACTCATGATACACTTCAGTCGTACTAACGACTAAGGATGTCAACTGATCGTGTGATTGCCGAAACGCCGCCAGCCGTTCCGCTTCCGAACGGAAGGCTGGGGGGCAAATGATCAGTAATTGAGGCGTATTTTTTTGCTGAAGATTCTGATTACCCGTGGGTAGAATCGATGCTGGGGTAAGGGCTTGTTCGGGTAAAAAAGCCACAAATTCGTGGATACGTCCCGCTGGGGTATAGCCAAACGTTCCATTACGCAAGGCCATTTGCTGAACGTCCGTTTCCGATACCTCCCAGATTTGCAGCGAAGCCGGTGCGTTAGCCAAAGTCATTTGTACCTGCGGCAGGGTACGACTGGCCAATGAGCGAAACCGGAACCCCTGGCCCATCCAACTCAACGGTCGTTGTACCTGCAAGCCTAAGTAATTCAAGGCTCCCTGAGCGGCATTGTCGCCGTTACGGTTATAGGTAAGGGTTGTTGCAAACGTTCCATCCGCCGGTAAGGCAGGCAGGGTTCCCGGAAAAGTCGTCGCTACTTCAATCCCTTTATAATCGTAACGATCATAGGTAGTGGCCGGTATAGTTTGGTTGCCTAAAGGCTGGCCGTTTACTTTCAGACTAAATTGCGTCGCTACGGAGCTATAGCCCATGGTAGCCGAAGTTAGCTGAAAAGGGGTATTCGGTACGGCACCCGGTATTTTGAAGGAAATCGTACGTTCAGAGGTAACGTAGAAAATTTCGCCGTACCAGTTTCGTCCGGAAGTAACGCGGTTGATTTCTTCACTTTCGTGAAACAGGTAGTCGTCGTAGCTGGTCAGATTCGTGCCCTGGCTAAGCGAGGGAGCCGTCGTCACGCGTTTAGGAGAACCGTGGGTACTCCGTGTCAGAAAATAATAGGTAGTATCCGAATAAGGATTTAATGCGTGGGAAAACCGCCCCGTCAGGGTATCCAGCCGAATTTCGTGGGGGCTTGTTCCGTAGAAGTAAATGCCATCTTCGGCATCTAGCCGACCGTCCGTTTCTCCCGTGATCCAGAGGGCATTTTCCCGTAAATCTCGTTGGCGAGGTGTTGCGTTGGGCTGGGGAAGGGCCGCTCCGCCATTTCCGTACAGGCAAAGCTGACGCGGATCAACGGTAGGCCAGCCCGCTTTTCGCAGCTGAGCAGCGTCGAGTTTGTATACGCCATCTTTTGTAACCCCGATTTTTAACCAGGAGCCTTCCGCCAATACCGAAGCCTGCCCCTGACTTTGCAGCGGAATCCAGAGCAGCAATAGGAGCCCAATAAACGTTTGTTTCATGTAATAACCGAACCTGCACTAATAACGTGAATTTGGCTCAATCCGTACCTCAAGTAAGCGAACCATTGCTTCCGCAGGAACCGTATACTGTCGACCATTTTGCTGATCAGTACACAAAAAACGGGTACGGCGTTTCTGATGTTTAATGAAGGTGCGGCCTCCCAATTCAAAAGATTGGTTTTCGGGTACTTCGACGAGTCGGAGCGTACCTTCCGGATGCTGATCATAGCGACGAAGAGCCTGATACAGGGGCTGGTGCGAAGCCGTGGCCGCTTTGGGATCACGGGCGTAATCGAGCAGAGGGAGTAAAATATCCGCCGGAAACACGTGTTCGGTTAGGACAGGTTGTAATAATTCCCGAAACATTTTTTTCCAGGAACGTCCGTGTGGAGCAACGCCCGTACCGAATCGGATACAGACCCGCTGATGGGCTACTTCGTGCAAATACGTGATGAGAAAGGCGTAACGGTTCATATTTCCGTTGATGGAAATCCGATGGCCTTTAAGGGAGCAGTAGGCGTAGTCACCGAATTTACTGCGGCGAGGGCGGGTAATCTGGAAATCAAAGGGATGTTGTTGCCACAGACTTAAACAGTAGGCAACCGTATCCGAAGGCAAATGTTGGTGTAAGAGCGACTCCATCCTACAAAAAACGACAAAGCCTTGCCGTAAGGCAAGGCTTTGGCTTGGTTCCTACCAACGAATTATTTCGTAGTATCAGCAGCAGCCGTATCAGCCGTCATTGCCGTGTCAACTGCAGTCGTCGTATCAACCGTTACAGCAGCAGAATCAGCAGTTTCAGTAGATTCAGCTTTCTTTTCTTGGCAAGCTGCCAAAGAAACCATTGTGCCTAGGAGGAACAGGGCGAACAATTTTTTCATTTTTGTGATGATTTTAGGGTTTATTGCCGTAGCAAAGTTGGGCTTAGATTTTCAATAAAACAAGCGTTGCTTTAAGGTTTTTTTAAGTTTTTTACTCGATTTCTTAATTTTATCCTAATTAATCCTATATTTTTTGGATAAAATACCATTTTAAGATAAAAAAAACCTTAAGATTCCCTGTAATGAATCTTAAGGTTTGGTCAAAAGGAGTAGAATGAATTCTATTCGGGAATACCTTTAAGATAATCTTTAATTCGATCGTAAAAACCCGTTGATTTGAAAGTAAAGGTTTTGTGCATGATGTAGTTGCTCGTAAAACTCAGTCCCATACCAACGAGTAGACCACCAAATTCCTTGACGTTAATATTGCGGGCTTTCTCCGGCAAAAAGGACAGCGGGAATTCGTAGAAGAGAGGTTCGGGATGGATGACATTGAAAACGTAGAGAGCCAGACTCGAGCCCCCCAGCGTAATAAAGAAGGAAAGAACGGCCACCATGCCAAACTTAACCATCTCACGACGGGTCTGCCCAGAACTCTTGGCATCAAAGGCAAAAAGTTTCGTTAGCACAAAACCAACGATAAAAGAAACAATGTAACCTAGGGATACAGAAGCATAATAGCTCATGTATTCCCGAAAAAAGCCGCCGGCAATAATTTGAACGGCGGCTCCTGTACCGGCTACAAGAAAGTAGGCAATTAAATCACGCGTGTTGAGTAGCTTGGATTTCTTCGTCTCCAAAGGTTGCTGAAGGGTCTGCTTCAAGGGTTGAATGTGTTGTAAAACCTAGAATATGTTCTTCACCAAGTCAGGAAAAACACCCAAAAGGAGTGTTAATGCTGTAGTGAGGAGCAAAGTTAATTTAAATCCGTTGCTAACGATAACCGGATTATTATCACTAGGTTTTAAATACATCGAAATAATTACCCGGAAGTAATAGTAAATACCTACGCAGGACATCAGTACGGCAATGACTAACAGGGAAGTAAGATTCGCTTGAACCGCCGCCGAAAAGATGAAAAATTTCCCCCAAAAACCGGCTGTTAATGGAATCCCGGCGAGTGAAAGCATTGAAATCGTCATAACAAAAGCCAGTAGAGGATTGGTTTTAGCCAAGCCGTTGAAAGCTTCGTAGCGTTCATCAGCACCTCCTTCATAGAGTTTTTTCTCCGAAACCACCATCAGTACCCCAAAGGCGGAAACGGTAGCCAGAGAATACGCCAGTGAATAAAACAGAATAGCTGAGGGAGAAGCCGAAACGTTCGCTACCACACCCAGGAGCAAATAGCCTGCGTGTGAAATGCTCGAATACCCCATCATCCGTTTGAAACTGCTCTGGTACGCCGCCGTAATATTGCCCACGAGCAACGTCAGTACCGTAATAATAGCCATCGTCTGAGCCCAGAAACCGTAAGCTCCTCCAAAAGCTACCGAGGCCAGTTTATACAGAGCCGCGAAGCCAGCCGTCTTTACAACGGTAGACATAAAGGCCGTGAAGATCGTGGGAGCTCCTTCGTATACGTCGGGCGTCCAGAAGTGGAAGGGAGCTGCCGAAACTTTAAAAAGCATGCCGATAAAGAGTAACAACAGGCCCACATACAGTAGGGGAGAAACCGAACCGTAGCGGATAGCAACTTCCACATAGGTAGCAATCCCGCCTAGTTTGAAGGAACCCGTAGCTCCGTAAATCATGGCTACGCCAAAAAGTAAAATGCCCGTGGCGAACGAACCCATCAGGAAATACTTTAAAGCGGCTTCGTTTGAACGCAGGTTACGTTTATCCGTACCCGTCAATACGTACATGGCTACTGACAATACTTCCACACCCACAAAAAGCATGATCAGGTTTTCAAAACCAATCATCATCATAGCCCCAGCTACTGAAAAAAGTAAAATGGCGTAGTACTCCGCCGGGTGCGTGTGCTCATCATCGCCCCCAAAGCTGCGGGAGAGGCTGACCACAAAAAGTGAGGTAACCAGAACAATTGCTGAGAAGTTAACAAAGAGGTTATTCACCCGTAGCATGTCGCTGAAATACAGAGCCTGATCGTTCCAGTCGAGCGAGTTCAGTACCAGGGCTACCAGTAGAAAGAGCAACGTAGCGGGTAGGAGTACCTGCCGGGACTTTAGGAACCCCAAAAACAGGTTCAGAATGCCGAAAATAGAGAGAGAAATAATGGAGAGCATAATGCTGAAAAGGTCACGGGTGGAAAGATCATTTCATGGCTCGCAGCAATTCAGCTACGGCAGGTTCGGTAAGTTTCAGGAATCCGTTCGGGAACAGGCCGATCCAGAAGACAAACACCGCCAGCGGAGCCAGCACCAGAATTTCGTTGAGATTCAAATCGGTAAACTGTTCAGTAACGGTAGTTTGGAGACCGAACATAGATTTTTGTACCATTCGAAGCATATACACTGCTCCCAGAATAATCGTCGTACCGGCAATAACGCCTAGCCAGGTATTGTAGGTAAAGACGCCTTTCAGTAATAAAAACTCGCCGATAAAACCATTGGTCAGGGGCAGGGCCACGCTACCCAGTACCATGATGATAAAGAAAACACTGAGTACGGGTGAATTTTGCGTAATACCGCCGAGTTGAGTCAAATCGCGGGATTGCGTGCGACTGAAAATGATTTCAACGATAAAAAACAGACCGACGACGTTGATCCCGTGAGCCAGCATCTGAATAAGCGAACCCTGTAAGCCGTCGAGCGTCAGGGAGAAAATACCCGCCGCCATCAGTCCGACGTGAGCAAACGACGAGTACGCCACCAGCCGCTTCATATCCTGTTGCTGGATCGCAATAATTGAACCGTACACAATGCCAATTACGGCCAGAACAATGGCAACGAGTCCCCATTGTTGCACACCTTCGGGTACGATCGGCAATACGATACGGATGAGTCCGTAGGTTCCCATCTTCAGCATGATCCCCGCCAGTAACATTGTGGCGGGCGTAGGCGACTCGACGTATGTATCCGGTTGCCAAGTGTGGAAGGGGAAAACGGGCATTTTAATGGCAAATCCAATGAATAGTGCCCAGAAGAGAAAACCTTGTTGCGAAGCTGACAGGTTCAAACCGTAAAAAGCGGTGAGCAGAGAACTGTGCGTACCGGGCGTTTGCAGGTACAGATACACCAGCCCCAACAGCATGAATAACGAACCGAAAATGGTGTATATAAAGAACTTGAACGTCACCTTAATCCGGTTTTCACCGCCCCACAGAGCCGCAATGAAGTAAATCGGAATCAGGGCTGCTTCGAAAAAGAAGTAGAACAAAAACGCATCTTTCGCCACAAACACCCCAACCAACGCCGATTGCATGAACAGAATCAGGGCGTAGAAGGAAGAGGGATTACGGTAACTATGGTTGAATGTCGATAGAATAATCAGCGGAACCAGCAGCGTACTGAGCAAAACCAGTAAGACACTAATGCCGTCGATACCGATGGCAAACTGTACGCCCGCGGATTTAATCCAGTGATAACTTAAGGAAAATTGACTCGTCGTATCGGGTTGAAAGGACGCCAGCACATAAACGGCCAGAGCCAGTTCAGCCAGGGAGGCGATCAGAGCTACCCGTTTGACCGCCCCGCCCCGCAGGGCCAGCAACACCAGAGCAACGAGTAGTGGAATGAGTATGAGAACAAGGGTGAGCATAGATCCGTTAAGTCTTAGTTACCAAAAATGAGCGTACGCAGGCTGTACATGAGGATGGCGGCAATGCCCATAACCATGATGAACACGTAGAACGAAGTAGTACCGGTTTGCAGCAACCGGAATTCATTCGACAGGCCGCGAACGAAATTACCCAGTCCTTCTACGCCGAAACGATCAATCAGGAGTCGATCCGTAACATTGTAGAACACGCGGGAAAGGGCCTGGATCGGTTTGATAAACAGCGAATCGTACAGCTCGTCGATGTAGTATTTGTGATAAACCAGCTTGGGTAAACCCGTTATTTCAGCATCTGGAGCAGGTACTGATTTCCGACTAACGTAGAGCACGAAAGCAAAGATGATCGCCAGAACGGCTCCGGCTACGGATACACCCATGAGCATGAATTCCGTCGAGTGGTCGAGGTGCGTCTCGGCGAAGGCTTCGGGGTTTACCTGTTTTGAATAAGCGAAGATCGGGTCCAGATACGCCGATAGTTTCGCCGAACCACCCAGTACGGCGGGTACGTTCAGAAAACCGCCCAGTACGGATAATATCGCCAATACGATCAGAGGCAAAGTCATCGAAAAAGGCGACTCGTGCAGATGATGTTCCTGTTCGTGCGTGCCCCGGAATTCGCCGAAAAAGGTCAGGAAAAGCAGACGGAACATGTAGAATGCCGTCATCATCGAACCGATTACGGCCAGCCCCCACATCAGCGGACTGTGCTCGAAAACATGAGCCAGAATTTCATCTTTGGAGAAGAAGCCCGCGAACGGCGGAATCCCGGAAATCGCAATGGTACCGAGCAGAAAGGTCAGGAACGTAACCGGTAGCTTCTTGCGTAAGCCACCCATGTACCGGATGTCCTGTTCGTTGCTCATGGCGTGAATAACCGAACCCGCTCCCAGGAAAAGCAGTGCCTTGAAAAACGCGTGCGTCATGACGTGGAAGAAGCCGGAAGTATACGCTCCAACGCCCAAGCCCAGGAACATATAGCCTAACTGCGATACCGTAGAGTAAGCGAGTACTTTCTTAATATCGTTTTGGAACAGACCAATCGAAGCCGCCAGCAGAGCAGTAATCAGGGCAATCCAGGCGACCAGGTGCAGCGTATCCGGTGCCAGCGTGTACAAAACATTCGAGCGAACAATCATATAAATACCCGCCGTTACCATCGTCGCCGCGTGGATCAGAGCCGATACGGGCGTTGGACCGGCCATAGCGTCGGGAAGCCAGGTATACAGGGGAATCTGAGCGGATTTACCCATCGCTCCGATGAACAGACAAAGCGTAATCCAGAAAATACCCTGATCGCCTACACTCAGCTGGGCCGCCGCCGGGAATACGCTCGCAAACTCCAGACTTTCGAATTGATTCAAAATCAGAAAAATACCGATCAGAAAGCCTAAGTCACCAATTCGGTTCATGACAAACGCCTTGCGGGCCGCGTAGCCGTACGAAGGGTTTTGATTCCAGAACCCAATGAGCAGGTACGAACAAAGACCGACGCCTTCCCAGCCAATAAACATGACCAGATAATTCGAGCCCATGACCAGCAAAAGCATGAAGAAGACGAACAGGTTAAGAAAGGCAAAGAACTTGCCAAAGCCCTCGTCGTGGTGCATGTAGCCGATGCTGTACAGGTGAATGAGCGAACCAATTCCCGTAATAATCAGCATCATAATCAGTGAAAGTTGGTCAATCTGAAAGCTGAAGGAAATATTCAGCGAACCAACCGTAATCCAGTCGTACACGGGTATGTGCTGAGCTTCACCCGAAAAATTTAGGAAAAGACTAAGCACCAAGGCAAAGGAAGCTACTACAGCTCCGGTGCCGATGATACCAACCAGAGATTTAGGAATTCGCCGGAATCCTAATCCGTTAATTAGAAAACCGATAAAGGGCAGTAGAGGAATAAGCAGGGCTAGATTCATAGGGACTGTTAGCCGTTGGCCGGGAATAAAGAATATACCATCGATTGGAGGCGATGATTAGAAAATTACCACTTCAGTTTATTTAGCAAGCCAATGTCAAGGGACCGAACGTTTCGGTAAATCATGACAATCAAGGCCAGACCGATGGCTACTTCAGCGGCCGCAACGGCCATAATGAAGAACACAAACACCTGACCATTGGGGTCTGAGCGGTAGACCGAAAAGGCAATCAACAACAGGTTGACAGCATTCAACATCAATTCGACGGACATAAAAATGATGATGGCATTTCGGCGGGTCAGTACCCCCACAATTCCAATCACAAAAAGGGCTGTAGCAAGATAAATGTAGTACTGAAGCGGTATGGTCTGAACAACTTCGGGGATCATGCTTTCGCTAATTGGGTGAGTACGATCATTTGTTGCAGTAAGGTGACCTGCAACGCATCGTAGGGTTAGGGTATCAAATAGGCTTATGATCCAAAGGAAGATGTTTAAAATGAAATTTTTATAAACACCCTTTGAATAGTACTGAGGCAAAAATAGTGGTTTTCGGCAAACCGTTGCAATGATTCAGCCGGTTAAAACGCATTAATTTTGTAGGAGAGCAAGATTTGAGTGGATATTAGAAAGATTCTAGAGAAGGGATTTAGCAGTTCATTTACACAAAAAAGAAGGGGTTTGTAGCACTCTACAAACCCCTTCTTAATGACAAATACTAGTTAAGTGATTGATTATTCAGCGAGTACCAGCTCGGAAAGCGACGTATTAATTTGATTCATTTCCTCGCTCGAAAGTTGAATCTGAGCGGCTCGAGCGTTCTGAACGGCCTGTTCCGCGTTCCGGGCTCCCACAAGGGCTACGGTGATACCGGGCTGATCAATCGTCCAGCGAATGACTAGTTGCGAGAGTGTCGCCTGTTTTTCATCGGCTATTGGACGAATTTTATCCAGAAAAGCATTGATTCGTTCAATATTTTCTGGCTTATAGAACTTCGTAGTGGGGCGGTGATCTCCTTCGGCAAAGGTATGACCGGGTTTGATTTTCCCCGTCAGAATACCCCGTTGCAAAGGACTATACGCAATGATGGCCGTCTGCGTTTCGATGGCGTACGGAACAACGTCTTTTTCAATCGTCCGCTCTACCATGCTGTACGGTACCTGATTGGAAGCCAGCTTAAGCGTTTGATTCGCTTCTTTCATCTGGTCCAGCGAATAATTACAAACCCCCGCCGCCCGGATTTTACCTTGCTGGAGCAGCGTTTGCAACGCTTCCATAGTCTCGTCTATCGGTGTAGTGATGTCGGGCCAATGGATTTGGTACAGATCAATATAGTCGGTACGCAGGCGACGCAGACTATTTTCACATTCTTCAATGATACTATCGCGGGAAGCGTATTTGTAAATGTCCAGTTCCTGCCCGTCGTTGTCTTTGGTATGGAAGGCAAAATCGCCTTTCTGCACATCCCAACGCATTCCAAACTTGGTCAGGATCTGTACTTGATCACGGGAAATGCCCGCCAGAGCTTCGCCCACAATGTCTTCACTAACGCCTTGACCGTAAATGGGTGCCGTATCAATCGAAGAAACGCCCTCGCCAATGGAGGCTCGAATGGCTTCAACGGCTTCTTTGCGGTCGGCTCCGCCCCACATCCAGCCGCCAATGGCCCAGGCTCCAAACGTAATGGCGGAAGCTTTTACTCCTGATTCACCTAATGCTCTATATTCCATGATTCGTACAAGTGTTAAAATAAGGAATTGATCAAAGAATAATGCCTGGAATTACTTCCTGGCGATTCGAGTACTAGAACTAAGCAAGCCCGGCATCGGTTTAGCTGCGTTTACTGTATTTCCCGCAGATCCAGTTGTTGAATCAGGGCGGGTTTCTCCGGCGAAAGTGTGAAATAGACCTGTACTTTTCCTTTTTCACCTTCCATGATAAAAGCTCCCCGCAGCTGGTTTTCTGGAACCAGTTCGCCCACCCTTACAATCTTGCCGATTCGGGCAAAGAGTTCATCCGAGGCTTTCTTGCGGATGGCCTGTGAATGATCGGGGAAGAAATTCTCCGCAAAAATGGGGTATTGATTGGCCCGATTCCAGTCCCGCAAAACCTTGATGATTTCCTCTTTACGTTGAGCCAGTACTTTCGATACGGGCAGTTGTCGCTTGTGAAAATCGGCCTGTACCCGAAGCAGGTCAATGATCTTCGTGTTGAGGGCGTTGGCGTTGGCATACGTGAGGTTCATGTAACTCACCACACCAATGCCATACTCGGGCAAAATCCGCCAGTTACTGCCGAAGCCGGGTAGGCCTCCGCTGTGTCCGACCGTCATAATATCGTCCGAATCTTTGGTCCAACGTAAGCCATACGCGTAAGCCGTAGCGATGCTGTAGGGCTTACCGTCGGCCTTCGTATTGGTAACAAGACTGGCAAAATTAGCGGGCTGGTGCATTTCGCGTACTGAACTCCGGCTAATTGGGCCAGAGCCTGCTTCACTACGAGGCGGCCAGGCAGCCTGATGAAAGGCCATATACTTACTGAAATCTTCAATGGAAGTGATCAAACCGCCCATGGCTCCGTAGGCTCCATCGTGCAAGAGCTTTTCTTCGGACCATTTTTCATTTTCCCAGCGGTACCCGTGAGCCAGTAAGTCAGCTGGTACTTTTGCATATTCCCAGAAGGTCTGCGTCATGCCCAGCGGCTTGAAAATGTTCTGGTCAATGTAGGTTTGATAGGGCATTTTGCTGACCACGGTAATAATGCGACCCAGCATGGCAAAACCCATGTTGCTGTACTCGTAAGCAATACCCGGCGGATTGGAAAGACTGACGCCCTTGTTGAGCATTTTCAGAAAAGTCATATCCGAAATGGCGAGTTGACGGTCCCCCCAGGGATTGTCTTCGGGAAAGCCCGCCGCGTGCGTCAGCAGATGCCGAATGGTAATGAGCGGGGCATCAACCGTCAGAGCCGGGGTTTTCTTGAGTTCCGGAATGTACTGTTGCACGGGATCGTCGAGGCGAAGTTTGCCTTCATCGCGTAGCTTGAGAATCGCCATCGCGGTTACACTCTTGCTCATGGACGCAATCCGGAAGAGCGATTTTTCGCTGGCGGGCGTCTTGCGGGCGATGTCGGTATACCCAAAACTTTTGGTATGCAGGAGTTCCCCGTCCACGATGATGCCGTAAGCCAGCCCCGGAAATTTATTTTTCTTGAATTCTTCTTCCACCAGTTTTTCAACGGCGGGGAGGGCCTGCCGGATTTTTCCCAAACGCTGGGCATCGGTAAATACGGCGGGTTCGTAGAGGCTTTGGGCGTTCGACGAGAAAAGCGAAGTCGCCAGCAAGAGGGTCAGGTAGTATTTTTTCATGCGAAGAAGACCAAAAATGAATGGAACGGCTAATCTACGAACTTGCTCTTTCGAATTTGCAATCCGAAAGCTGGCTGTTACGGATTTACAATCCTAGTGAATTAGAATTCGCAACTGGTAGGTTCCAGATTGCAAATCTGAGATAGCAAGGGTTTTCAGTTTTTTAGGTAAAATCCGGTAAAGGTAGCGGGATGGGTTGTCCGTAGCATTGGCTACGGACGCAAAAGTTGGTAGGCTGTGCCTACCGGGCAGGACGCACCCCGCATTTCACCCGCAGCGAGCCGTGTATAATAAGCGTAAATACGGATTTGTGAAATCAAGTTTTGTTTAACAAAACAGATTAAGAATTCATAAATACATAATTCACAATCTTCGGTGATTGTCTTTGGATGAACTCTCTTTGCGGCTGATTTAACGATGCGGATAAATACAAGCCTAAATCAGAACGGTCATCTGACCGAAGTAAGCGTTTCGTAACGAATACGCCGTTGATTTCAAGTTATAGTCCCGCCAAGCTTCCAATTTCCTCTTTTCCTGATGAATACTTCGCCCTACTCAGTACCTTCGGAAACTGAGGTCAGGTGTGTTGCCTGTTAAATCCCACGGATTATCTGAATCCTATTGAAACATCTACTCGTTCAAATTTCCTATGGAAAAAATCTATTCAAAGACCCCCTGGATTACGCTGATGGGCTGTTTTCTAGGATTGGGTAGTTTGGCCGCCGAGCCACAATCTGATCTGGTACATCTGCGGATGGTTCGCGATCGGCTGGAAGCGAGCGTATTTCAGGCCGGACGTATTACGGGCCGCGTGACCGATCAGGAAACGGGCGAAGCTCTGGCTGGAGCAACGGTAGCGATCAAAGGCACACAAATCGGTGTAACGACGGGTGCCGATGGACGGTATAGTCTGCAACTGCCCGACGGTGACGTAACGCTGGTGATTTCATACGTAGGGTACACCAACGTAGAGGTAGCCGTAAAATCACAAACCAGTCTGGATATTGCCCTGACGCCTTCTTCGAAACAACTGACGGAAATGGTCGTCGTTGGATACGGTGCTCAGCAGAAAAAAGAAGTACTCGGAGCCGTAGCCACCATTCCGACTAAGGAAATCAGTAGCCGGAATTATAACAATGCGTCGGAAGTACTCCAGGGAACCGTAGCGGGTGTGACGGTGGTCAACGAAGGGGGGGATCCTACCGCTTCGCCTACCATTAAGGTACGCGGGATTGGTTCGCTGAACGATGAGAGTCCTCTGCTGGTTGTGGATGGCGTTATTTATCCGGGAACGTTTAGCTCGATCAATCCGAATGATATTCAGTCGGTGAGTGTACTAAAAGATGCGTCGGCTGCTATCTACGGAGCACGGGCTTCGGCGGGGGTTATTCTGGTAACGACCAAACGCGGTACCAGCGGTCAGATGAAGGTGAATCTGAACTACCAGCAGGGTTTTCAGCAGGTAGCTAAAAAACTTAAACCCCTGAACGCCGCTGATTTTGCTGACGCCATGAATACGGCAACCGATAACACCGGTTTGCCCCGAATCCCGGCCTTTGATGCGACCATCAATCCGGATTCCCGCGTGACGAAAACCAACTGGATGGACGAGCTGTTCCAAGCCGGGAAAATCTACAACATTGATGCCTCGGTGAGCGGCGGTACGGAAAAATCGAACTTCTTTTTCTCGGGCGGCTACCGTAAAAACGAAGGGATTCTGCTGAATACGTACTCGGATCGGTACACGTTGCGGCTCAACTCCGTGCATCAGATTGCCAAGGGCGTAAAAATTGGTGAAAACCTGTCGTATACCGTTAATAATGGACAAACCGGAAACACAACGAGTGCCTATACCGGAGCCATCGTAACGGCCATTTTCTATCCGCCCAATGCCACGGTCTACCGCAACGACGGTTCTGGTCGATTCGGGGGTGTACCCGAGCAGTACGCGGGTTCGTACGGGGATCTGGTCAACCCAGTGGCGTATTTGAAGCGTCTGGACAACCGCAATCCCGTCACGAATGTATTCATCAACCCGTATTTGGAATGGGAAATTATCAAAGGCTTGAACTTCCGAAGTAACTGGGGGATTACGCAAATCAAAAACGATTACAAGCAATTTACGGTACGCGTAACCGAGCCCGGTAAGATTTTCGATTTCAACGAACTGTACCAAAGCAGCTACAGCTCCACGGATGTACTGAACGAACAGACCCTGAATTTCAACCGGACCTTCGCCGGAAAACATAACCTCGATCTGCTCGTCGGTCATACGTATCAGCATACCAAAGCCGAAGATTTTGGGGTGAAAGGAACGGGTTTTGATAATGAAGACCCTTCCCTGCGGTACCTGAAAAATGCCAAGCTGATTCAGTACGACCGCTCGAATGTATTCGAGCGTGGTTTGGAGTCTTATGTTGGACGGGCCAACTATAATTTTGGCGAGAAATATCTGTTTTCGGCGATCATTCGTCGCGATGGTACGTCTAAACTGCTGAACGCCAGTCGCTGGGAGTGGTACCCGTCGTTGTCAGCGGGTTGGAACATTTCGGACGAAGCCTTCCTGAGCCGTACCAACTGGATTAGTAACCTGAAACTGCGGGCCAGCTGGGGTAAGATTGGTAACCTGGCTGGTCTGTCGGATTATGCGTATAGTTTGCCGCTGGCCCAGTCGATGGCTATGCTGGGATCAACGCCCGTCATCAACTACGGATACGCTGAGCGGGCCTTATCTAACCCCAATTTGCGATGGGAAACCTCCCAGCAAACAAACGTAGGTCTGGATTTTGGCTTCCTGCAAAACCGCCTGTTTGGCTCGATTGACGTGTTCTCGAAACGTAACCAGAACATGTTGTTTCAGGAGCAACTCCCAGGCGTAGCCGGTACGCCCGATGGCCGTACCATCAATGCTGGCGAAACCGAAAACCGGGGAATCGAAATTGGATTGACGTATCAGCAAAGCTTAGGCGACTTCAAGTACGATCTGAGTGCTAACGTTTCGTTCCTGAAAAATGAAGTAAAATCATTGCCGTCGGGTCAGGAATTACTGCCCATCGGATCGCGGGTACGGAATCTGCCCAACTCCAATTTTCACATGGTCGGACAGCCTTTCGGAGCCTTCTATGGGTACCAGACGGCGGGTATCTTTCAAACCGATGTGGCAGCTGCGGAATATGTAAACAGCAGTGGTGCTCGTTACCAGGCTAACGCTAAAGCGGGTGATTTTAAATTTCTTGATACCAACGGCGACGGCGTAATCAACGATAAAGACCGCGTGGTACTCGGCAACGTATTACCGACCAAAACCTATAGTTTGAACGGAAATGCCTCCTTCCGGGGCTTCGATCTGAACGTATTCTTCCAGGGATCCGCGGGTAATAAAATCTTCAATTCCCTGCGAAATCTGGCCCTGAATCCCGGTACCTATCCGGGTTACAACATGCTGGAAGAAGTAAAAGACGCCTGGAGCCCGAGCAACCCCGGTGGCACGATTCCCCGGCTGCGGGCGGGTTCGGATCCCAACAGTAACTTCAGCCGTATTTCAGACTTCTACCTCGAAGACGGAAGCTACCTCCGACTGAAAAGCCTGACGCTGGGCTATACCGTACCTGCTACGGTTACCAAAGCCGTAAAAGCACGCGTATACCTGACCGGACAGAACCTGTTTACCATCACCAAATACAGCGGCATGGATCCCGAAGTAGGGATCAGTAGCTTTGGTCAGGACGTAGCCAAGTATCCCTTGTCCCGCGTATTCATGTTTGGCGTAAACCTTTCTTTCTAATCATCCGTCATGAAAAAATATATTCTTCTGCTGGCTCTAGGATTAATGGCCTGCGACAAAAATCTCGACATGACCCCGCAGGGAGCCCCCACCACGGGTAACTTCTGGAAAACCTCCAGCGACGCTCTGGCGGGTGTGAACAGCATCTACGAACTGTACAGCGACGACGACATGTACGGTCGGGGTTTCTTCTGGCTCAATAACGCCAGCGACGACATTGGTACCAAACCCCGCGACAATGCCGAACGGATCAAGAATTTTCAGGTAACGGGCGACGAATCCGATACGCGGAACATCTGGGCTAAGCATTACATGGTCATGAAACGGGCCAATGATGTACTGCGAAATGTGCCGAAAATTACGATGGATGAAAAGCTGAAGAACCAGTACCTCGGCGAAGCGTACTTCAACCATGCCGTTATGCACCTAGAACTGGCCTATCGATACGGTGATAACCGGGCGGGGATTCCCATTCAGGATCGCGAAAACCCGGAAAATATTTACGTAACCCGGACGAAAAGCGTGGCGGAGAACTACGCCTACATCGCCGAAGATCTGAAAAAGGCGGCGGATCTGTTACCTCTCTTTTCCACGTATAAAAACGCGGATTACGGACGGGCTCATAAAACGGCAGCCTGGGCGTATTTGGCCCGGACGTATCTGTACGCCAAAGATTGGGCGAACGCCGAGAAATACGCGGATCTGGTTGTTACGAGCGGTCAGCACGCCCTGCTGGATAATTTTGAAGACGTTTTTAAAACGGCTAATAACTGGTCGAAAGAGTATATCTGGTCAGTAACCTCGAGTGCATCTGATACGCGGTTTGGTTGTATTTTTCCCGGTGTATGCCTGGATGATAAAGGCTGGGGACTGTACAATGGCTGGGGTAACTTCTATCCGACGAAAGAACTATACGATACGTACCCGGCGGGAGACAAACGCCGCGAAGCTACGATTCTGAAAACAGGTGACAAGTTCATGTACTTCGGTGAGGAGCGTACCTATAACCAGGATAACTTTAAAGTAAGTTCAAGCAACCGGACGGGGTATCAGTTCCGCAAGTACATGGAACCGTACGGCTATGCCAATCCGATTGGTACGTACGTGAATCCGAACGGCGATAAGCCTTCTACGTCGCTGAACGTTCCTTTGCTGCGGTACGCGGATGTACTGCTGATCAAAGCGGAAGCCAAACTGATGCAGAATAAAAACGCGGATGCGGAACTGAACCTGATTCGTAAACGGGCGGGACTGGTTAATCTGACCAATGCCACGCTATCTGATTTGAAACGCGAACGTCGGTGCGAACTGGCGGGCGAATGGACTGATCGTCACTTTGATCTGGTTCGCTGGGGCGATGCTCAGGCCGTGTACGCTCAGCCGCTACACCACGCGGATGGTCGGGTCATTTACGCCGCCCGGATGTTCAATCCGGCTATTCACCACGTCTGGCCGATCCCTCCGATGGAAATTCAGAATAGTAAAGGTACGCTGGCTCAGAATCAGGGCTGGTAAGTTTGAAAGTACTTAAATAAAACAACCCGAAAGTGTTGAGCTTTCGGGTTGTTTTATTTAGCCCTTAGGATAAAAAAAGCATTATTCTCTATGCAGTCCCTGGATTAACCCTGCCGTTCACTCAGGCGGTACACCCGGCCGTGCTCCAGAATTTCGGGATCAATTTCCCGTTTCTTCAAAATGATATTGCTTGGAACAATCGGATTAAAATCGCTCATGCTTCGAATCTTATCCAGTTTCATCCGAGCGTGCAGGCTGAATTCAATCAGGTTGATTACGTGCGTATCGTTCTGGAAAAAGTCGTCTTCCAGTAAGAAGTTATGTTCCAGTAATTCGCGTAATAATTCCGCCAGTTTCTGATTGGCGTACAGGTGCTCCTTCTTCTGAAAATACTCCTGATTAAGAACCGTATACTTTTCCTTAATCCAGCGGGCGGCGGCTAGGGAAGTCACTACCATTCGGTTTTTGTATACCATTACGTTTTCCAGAAACGTGTGAATTTCCTTGAATGTCAGGAGTCCCGCCCAGTACAAATCCCGCAGCGTATAATCCAGACGATCGGCACACAAGTGGGGCAGGGGTTGTTCCAGAATCGGAAACGAACCCGTCAGAATCTCATCCGCTGTATAACCATAGGCCTCCAGAATAGAAGAAATTTCGGGCTGCCGAAGAAAGTACGCAAACCACTTTTCGTGAAAATCTTCTTCCTGATGACTCAGCACGTAATCAATGACGTGCGAGAAAGCCGTATGCGAAAGATCATGCAGTAGGCCCGCCACCTGCTCTTTTTCCGAACCACCGAGTTGCCGGATGAGCAACATCACCCCCACGGAATGCTCAAAACGGGTATGCCGTATCTGGGGATTAACCAGGAAGATGGCTCCGCCCTGGTGAATGAATTGTAAGCGTTGGAAAAGCGAACTCTGAATCAACGTTTCAAAGACTCCCGTAATCTCATGCGAACCATACAGTATATCGGAATACAACATATCTCAACTAGCAATTAACAGCACCACCTACCGGGCATGTACGTAAAACCAATGGTCTGAAGTTTTTATCAAACCTCGCTTCTGGAAGAACAAACCCCTTTCTAAGGACTATGTATACCAGACAAAGTTTCAAACAAATAATTAATACTGAAGGTTAGTTTTGAAAAATTTCACAACCCATGAAAGCAAAATCTTTATTCTTACTTCTACTGGGCTTGATTTCTGCCAGTGCCGCTCGGGCTCAAATTCGGCTGGACTTGGAGTCAGGCCTGGTGTTCGGGACGCCTTACAACCGAATCCGTATTCCCAATCAGGGTGGTACGCTGGTGGACATTGGCAAAGAATTGGATGTTAAACCTAAGGTCTTTTTCCGTTTACGGGCGGGCTATACCATCAATAATCGGCACACGATTTCTGCTCTGTACGCTCCACTAACCGTTCGCTATGACGGAGCTTTTCGGGAAAACGTTTCTTTTAACGCGGTGGTATTCGAAGCCGGAAAACCCGTGGAGGTAAATTACAAATTCAACTCCTATCGGCTAACCTATCGATACGATTTCGTGGCTAACGAGCATTGGCGGGTAGGAGCGGGTGTGACGGCAAAAATCCGGGATGCTAAGGTTCGCTATAAAAATGATACGAAGGATACCAATTTTGATAACTTCGGTTTTGTACCGCTGATTAATTTCTACGCGTCCTGGCAACCCGGTAAACGCTGGGGCGTCCTGGTAGAGGGTGATGCCTTAGGTTCCAAACAAGGTCGGGCCGAGGATATTTTCGCGGGAGCTACCTATGCTCTGGGCGAGCAGGCCTTTGTCAAACTGGGCTATCGGGTTGTGGAAGGGGGAGCCGACGTAGATCGCGTGTACACCTTCAACTGGATCAATTACGCTTCCGTAGGTCTGGTGGTGGAATTCTAATTACTCCCCAATTTCCTACGTGCGATGCATGCCGATACGGTTCGTTTATCCCCGTGTCGGCATTTACTTTTTGTATAAATGTTACGTATAGGCTAAGTGGTTATGGTACGTTAATAGCGTCTGGAACAGACATTAACGGGATTGCATTAACTTTTTGTGAAGCCGCTTAACGAAAATATAACTTGGTGAAACCTAGGACTTCGCTACAATTTTGCGGCGTAAAACACATGCATCACATCGCCATGCTTCCCAAGTTTCTGCTATCAATGCCCAACGAAACGGACGTTGATTATGTACTCCATACGGACCAACCTTCTTTTCTGATTCGCGTCGACCGAAACGATGAAGACCAGCCCGTTTTATCGAAAAGCTCGATCATTCGCTGGTACGACGCCGAACCTACGCAGTCGGGTATTTTGGATGCCATTTTCGAGGAGATGACGGAGTTCCTATTGGAAGAATACGACTTTATTTCAGACGAAGAGGAGTGGAACGACTAATCACCAGAACCATGAAACAGCAATGGCTGGCCTGCGGGCTAAGTACCCTTTTGTGCAGTGCCGCTTTCGCCCAGAGTCAGGTGAAAGGCTACGTGTACGACGATCAAAACGGAAACGGCAAAAAGGATAAAAAAGAAGTCGGACTGGCGAAAGTGGCCGTATCCAATGGTCGTGAAGTCGTACTGACCGACGAAAAAGGAGCGTATAGCCTACCCGTAGGACAGGATAATACGATTTTTGTCATCAAGCCAACGGGGTATCGCCTGCCGGTAAATGAATACAACTTACCGCAGTTTTACCGCCACCATAAACCTCAGGGATCGCCCAAAACCAAGTTTGCGGGCGTAGCCGCTACGGGTGAATTACCCAAATCCGTAGATTTTGCCCTGATTAAACAGGACGAGCCCGAGACTTACAAAATGCTCGTTTTCGGAGACCCTCAGGTGTATACGCAGGAACAGGTGACGTTCTTTGAAAAAGGGATCATCGATGAGGTAAAAACCAAAACCCAGGACGTGCGTTTCGGCATCAGCATGGGCGATGAAGTAGGGGATAACCCGAACCTGTACGGCCCCTACAAACAGGCCATTCAGAAATTGGGCGTACCCTGGTTCCATGTCATGGGTAACCACGACATGAACTACGACGCTCAGACGGACAGCCTTTCCGACGAAAGTTTCGAAGCCGCCTTTGGCCCGAACAACTACGCGTTTAACAGTGGGAAAGTCCATTTCGTTGTACTCGACAATATTCTCTATCCCGATCCCCGCGATGGCAAAGGTTATCAGGGTGGTTTACGTCCGGATCAGCTGGATTTTATCGAAAACGATCTGAAACTCGTACCGAAAGACTACCTGATTGTATTCTGCTACCACATCCCGCCCTTCGAAGAATTCCGTAAGGAAGATCGGCAACGGATGTTCAACGCCCTCAAAGATTTCCCCCATACCTTATCCCTGTCGGCTCATACGCACTTTCAGCTACACCATTTCTTTGGCAAGGAAGAAGGTTTTGCCCGCGAAACACCGCACCACGAGTACAACGTAGGAACGACTTCGGGTGACTGGTATTCCGGTGAAATGAACGCTCAGGGCGTACCCGTTTCGATGATGCGGGATGGTACGCCGAAAGGGTACATGTTCCTTTCCTTCAATGGCAACCAGTACGCCTTTGATTACCGCGTGGCGGGTCAGCCTGAGACGTACAAAATCGGCATTCACGCTCCGAAAGTAATTGCCCGTCGTCAATCCGGAAAAGGGGAAGTGTACGCTAACTTTTTCCAGGGTAGCAAAAATGATCAGCTCGAGTATCGGGTGGATAATAGCGAATGGAAAGCCATGACCTACACCGAAGAACCCGATCCGATCATGGTCAGTACACGTTTGCGTTGGGACGAAGCCGCCGAGCCGCTGCAAGGTACACGTCCGTCGAATCCGGTGCCTTGTACGCACTTGTGGAAAGCCGCCTTGCCCGGAAATCTACCCGCGGGTGAACACAAGCTGGAAGTACGAGCGAAGGATGCCTACGGCCGGACTTTCATCGGGACGCACGCTTTGAAAGTCATTAATGCAGCGGAGAATAATTAACCAATTGCCGTTGATCATAACAAAGCCGAAGGAAGCCCTGCTTTCTTCGGCTTTTCTGTTTCAGGAAACACGAACCAGCAAGCAAAAGCGTCCATCGTTTCTACGATGGACGCTTTTGAGTATTAGGAAATTTTCGAATGGTGCTCATACGTCATGTACGTATGCGGAATACCATCTTCCACGTATTCCTGACCCGTTGAAACAAACCCGAGCGATTTATAAAACGAGAGCAGGTACGTCTGTGCACCAATTTTAATGGAATGAGGGCCGAACAACCGGCGGCAGTAGGCAATGGAGGCATCCATCAGCCTTTTTCCTAAACCCGTACTGCGAACATCGGGTGCCGTAACAACCCGACCAATGGCCGTATAGCCCTGGTAGCAGACGTCCTTCGCAAAGAGTCGTGTGTATGCAATGAGTTTGCCCGTCGTATCATCCTTGCCCATGCAATGCCAGGCTTTCTGATCGTTGCCGTCAATATCCTGATACGGACACTTTTGTTCAACAATGAAAACTTCGGCACGTAGAGCTAGAATATCGTATAGTTCCTGAGGCGTAAGTTCGTGAAATTGCTTGAGTACAAACTGCATAAAAAGCTTAATGAAATGAAGAGATAAGTCGATCGCAAACCAATATGAAAAAAACGTATGCCTGTACAATCAGTAGGGGGAAGGACTGACGCTCGACCAGCCGCCATCCACTACCAGTGTTTGCCCCGTGATATGACCTGCTTCGGGCGAAGTCAGAAAGATTACGGCGGCCGCAATGTCGGCAACACGGGCGGGTTTACCCAGGGGTGTAATGCGAGACCAGGTCGGGATGTATTCGGGATCGTCGAGCGTGCGTTCGGTCAGGGTGGCTCCCGGAGCTACGCAGTTGATGGTAATCCCGTAGGGAGAAAGCTCGGCTACCAGCGATTTCGCTAGCATTTGTAGGGCCGCTTTGGTCATTCCGTAGGCCGCCAGATAAGCGTGGGCCTGCTGACCCGTAACGGAAGACATGAGCAGAATACGTCCGCCCTGCCCCTGAGCTCGCATCTGACGAGCCGCCTGCTGGGTCAGAAAAAAGTTGCCGCGAATGTTTAGATCCAATAATTTTTGAAGGGATTCGGGCTGATACTCAAAAAAATCGCCAAACGTAGTAATGCCCGCATTTGCGACCAGAATGTCTACTGAACCGAAAGATGCTACGGTTTTCGAGACCAGGTATTGAATGAAAGAAACATCCGAGGCATCGCCGGGAACGGCCAGACAATGGCCGCCTTCGGCCTGTATTTTTCCAGCGGCTTCTTCCGCCAGCGTTTCATCCACATCGTTGAGTACAACTGAGGCTCCCCGAAGGGCCAGCTGTCGACAGATTTCAAATCCAATTCCCTGGGCAGCTCCCGTAACAATAGCGTTCATCAAGTATAGCGAAAAGAGGCGGGGTAAAGATAGACATTGTTTAGCGTTCCAAAGGGCCAGCGAAGGGGATTGTTTTGTGCAAAAACGTTTCCGCAATGGCTCGACTTTACGACTGAGCAGGTATATAGCTGTCAAATGACCTTGAAAAATGCTCGCAGCCTACCGCAGATTTTTATAGAATCATACGATTTGGTCGTTTCGTGCAAAGCTTTGACTATCAATGGATAAAAAAACGTAAGGCTAGAAACCCAAACCAGTTTCTTTTTGTACTTTTCGACTCATTCTTCAAAATTGGCCCCTGTCCCTCAACCGATCTCTTAGGCGTATCGTCATGCATTTACCCACCCTCGATGAAGTAGAAACCATTGCCAGCGAAAACGATCCGGTACTTCGAAACTTGCAAATTACGCAGTGTTATCACGAGCTTTCCGCCGCTTTTCTGGAACGCACCGGTCCGTTGGCCAACTGGTGTACCTTTGCTACCTGGGCTTCCAGGCAGGCCGGACAAACCATCCGCAAAGAAGATTTGAAGCGTACCCTGGAAGCGGAATTGTCCGCTCGCTTACGCAATGACTCGACCTTAGTTCTGCTCACCTCTTTGCTGAAAGAGATGGGTACCCATATCAAAACCGAGGAGCTGGAACACCTACTCTGGAAAAAAATTATCACTCAAAGTATTGAACGATCCAGTGAGGCCGTAGCCCGCGGTAATCAGAAGGTTTTCGAGGAAATCGGGTACGAATTTGCTCGTTTTGAAGGAACCTGTTTGAACGACCTGATCTACAAGCCGGAATCTATTGAGACGTTCTGCCAGAAATTGCGAATCGGTCTTCCACCCGAAGGGCAGCAGTACTTGCAGCAGGCGTTTACGCATTATTACGAATCTTTTTTTGAAACCGATTTTCAGAAAAAGGCTGAACTGCAATTGCTGGCGAATCTGGAAATTGGTTTTCATGAGCAAACCCGTTTGCAGCCCGAAATTCAGGCCTCGCTCGAATCTGTATTGTTATTGGATACCGAAGGTGTAAAGCAACGTATCCAGGAAATTCTTTTTCCGGCGGGAAGCTTAACCAGTTATTTCCGCATGCTAGTTCAGAAAATGTTGGGCCGTAAAGCCGCAGTTGAACAAACCCTCGACGATGTAATGCAACGGGTGGTTGGAGAAATCCGCTTGCTGATTACCAGTCACCTGCTTACCCTGATGGTGCCGCCGAACGTACGTCTGCGGCTGGGTCAGGATTTAACCAGCCTTTTTCCTGAAAACCTGCGTAGCCTTTCCAACGAACGGTTACGAATTTTGTTAGCCCAGATCGATCCAACACTGGACAGTGTACGCGAAAGTGGGGCTCTCGACTGGGCTAATCTTCCCGAACGGCTGCACTTCATTGCCGATTTTTTTCGGTGTTATCAGGAATCCGTTGAATTGCTGGAGGCTCCTTTCACAGCCCTAGAGGTACAGACTTTGAAGCAGGGGCGTGTACCGCAGGGACGATTGTAATTCAACGTACGTCAATGAAAAAGGCCGGGAAGTCCCGGCCTTTTGTGTGAGCTACTGTATGGATTAAAACCCGGTTTTCTTTTCGGCGGGCTTTTTCACCGGAGCGGCTTCCTGCGTTTCGGAAAGCGACGTGATTTTTTTCGTCTTGGTCGAATCAGAAAGCGTCGTTTTCTTAGCCGGAGCCTGTACAAGTGCTTTTTTGTCTTTCACTTTTTTCAGGTCCGTACTATCGGTTGCCACCGAGTCGCCAGGCATAACGGCCGTTTCTTCGATAACTGCTTCCTGAGCTTTTTTCTTGGTTTTCTTCGAGGACTTCGCGGTTTCTTCCACTACTGGTTCTTCATCCCTAACTTCTTCCGCCGGGAAGGTTTCTTCCACTACCGGTTCCTGGGTCTTTTTCTTCGATTTCTTGGTAGGTTTCGTTTTAGTAGCCGCTACTTTTTCTTCCGCTTGCTCCGTAGCGGCCGTTTCCTCGGTACCTACCGTTTCTTCTTTCGCTGGTTCCGCTTCCGATTTCTGCTGAGCTACCACCGGACGGGGGCGGGGGGCACGGGGTTTGTTGGAAGAACCAGCCCGATACATCGTACTAAAGCGATCGACGAAGTTGTTTTTGTCTTCTTCGGAAACCAGGAGAATTTTATTGTCCTTACCCGTTTTGGCCTGAAGCTGAGCGTTAAAATCCTGATCGGAGCTGAACACTTCCGTCGTACCCTGAACCGAAGCAAAGTAGTACCAGACGTCAGGATTGAGTTCCAGATACAGGAACAGATCATCAATACCCGTTGGGTTTTTACGAATTTCTACGGCTCCATCGAACTGGGCATTGATATCCGTTGCACCTACGTTAGCCACGCCAATTCGCCCTACGCTATAGAAAGCCTGATTCTCGGGATTATACCGTAAGCTCAGGTTCGAAAGTACTGCCGTTGCAGCAAATTTGGGCGAAACCGTAGGTAAGGCGACGCTGGCTCCATTGGTCGATTTTTGGCTGAATTGCTCGGCCACTTTGCCACCGGCAATGTTCGCAATTTTCAATAAGAGGCGATCAAAGTCTCCTTCGGCAGCCTCTTCGCTAATTTTTTCATCCAGATTCGTCTTCACAATTTTATCCGCGGCAACCGCCATGACAGGAGCGGGAATACTGGTGTTGAAGACCAGCATTGTATTGAACAGATACTTGGCCGAATCGGGAACGAGTCGGGCGAATCCCGCCGCTTGTACTGTAGTGGCAGGCGAAAACAGCGTCATCGGTCCTTCAAACGTGATGACTTTCTTGGAGTCGTCCAGCACGTATTTTTTTCCTTCCAGCGTTTCATCGTTAGCCCGAGCATCGCTGGCAATGGTGAGCTGATTGGTTTTAGCATCGTCCCGCAGACTGCCGCTGGCCGTGAAAATATCCGTATCCTGAGCATTGTACTTGGGTGACAGGAAAGTCAGGTACAGCCCCTCGCCGCCGAAATGCAAGCCAGTATACAAAGGCGTTGTGCCGTCTTCGCCCTTCAGTCCATCCACGTGCAGACTCAAACTATCGCCATTGCTGCCTTCGAAGGGAATCCAGGCGGGTTCGGCAATTTTGCTTTTCAGGTTGGTTTGAATCGCTCCCTTGAACTTGAGTCCCGGATCCGCCGCTACCATCGTAATGTCACCTTTATACAACAAACGGGGCGTGAGCAAAAAGCGATTTTCTTCGCTGATCCCTGATTTGGCCACGGTACCATAACTCACATTGGAAACCGTTTCCGTCTTGTTACGCCGACTGGATTTCGATGCTACGGCGGAGGTACTGGTAGTCTCCCGGAACTCAAACGCATCCATTTTCAGATTTGTCGTATCACCTTTGGAGCGAACGTACTGATAGGTAGCATTTCCTTCGAATTTCTTGGCCGATAAAATCTGAATCGTTCCGTCGGACAGGTGGTGAAACTCATTGACCGTATCCGCAATGACGCGAGCCTTTTTGAGCGGTAAGATCTCCGCATCCTGTTTGATCGAAACCAAGCCGTTCGCCGGAATAATCTTGGCATCCGCTGACTTGATGTACGGTACACCTTTGATATTCAGCGTCATTTTGTCCATTTCGTACAAGGCTTCCGCTCCATTGAAGGCTAGCCCTTCCTGCGTCGGATTCATGGAAATAAACGTAGACGTCTTGACATTGCCCTTCATGGAAATCGTTTTCTTGGCAATGTCCCAGTCCGCCCGGTTGATCGTCGTCGTATAAGCCGCGTAAGGGAAATACAGACTCGAAGAATCCTCCAGCGTCGCGTTTTTAGGGGTTTGAATTACCGCATTCTGAGCCACCGTATTGAACGTAACGTCTACTGCACGCCCTAATAAAGCCGGTTTTTCAGCCGTACCCACCTGAATCTGAGCCCGTTCGGCGACGAACTGATCTTTCTTGAAAGAAAAGGATTCGGAGCTGATTTCGGAGTCTTTCCGTTTCATAATGCCCTCTCCGTACAGGCCGGTTGAGCGGACCAGCAAACTGCCCGTCAGGTGCGAGGTGCCGTTGTAAAAGTCGAGTGAACTTTCTTTGTCTTTGATAATCAGACTATCCTGCTTCGGCAACCATTTTACTTCGTAGGATTTCAGAGCTACTTCGGGGAAATAGGTCTTGCCTACCATACCTTCCTTAATCCGGCCCGAAGTACCGCCCGTACTGATGACAGAGTCCGGCGTCAGTACCAGATTTTTTGCTTCGAGAGAGGTAGTCAGTGTAGTTAGTACGCCGTCGGCCCGTAAGCCTTCGTTATCCATGGTTAGCGTACCCGTCACTTTCAGATTCCCCTTGCCTTCGTACAACTTCAGTCCAGCTTCGGGAACCTTGTGGGTAAAGCCCAGCGAGTTATCAGGCATGGTAACGAGCTTGGTCTGAATAGGAGGAAGCACGCCATCTGAGTAAAACGTCCCCGCAAATTCAATATCCTTACTGGTCAGACTGTCCTGATCAATTTTCGGGATCTTGAAGTATACCTTGCGGTTGTACGCACCCGCCAGCCGCGTGGTATCATCGAAGTAAATATTGACGCCATCCTGTACAACGAGTCGTGGTACACTGGGCTTCTTCCCGGATTTATTATTCGGTTTACCCAGGTATAATTTGCCCGAGCCGTACTTCAAATCCTGACCGATTTCCTTCGAGTTTTTCTTCCCCTTCATCTGTTGGGGAATGAAGGTTACCGTATCGAGTTTATCAAGATTGACGTAGAACTGCTCGTAATTGAAATTCAGGTCGCGGCCTTTGAAGCGGAAGTTATCAAGCTTCATTTCGCCGTTGAAAACAAATGAACGGTTTTTGCCCACCCGTACTACTTTATCCGAAGGGCGAATATAGATTTTGAGCGAATCGCTGACTTTAAACGGAGCTACACCGCGGATGGTCAGGTAGTTATCTTTAAAGTTGATGGAAGCATTGGCCAGACTATCCCGATCTGAACCGGCCTGGGTGGAAAGAATCGCCAAGTTGTCAAAATCCTTTTTCGCCAGAGCTACCTGTAAGTAATGCAGACCTTTGGAGCTGAGTTTTACCTGATCGGTATCGGGGTTGTAATCAATGAAGCCCTGTTCGATGGGTAGAATCAACGCGTCCCGCATGAGTTTACCCTCGCGGCGATAATGAGCCGCCAGTTCGTCCACCGTAATGGCCGATACGCCCTTCTGCTTGAGACAGTTCGCGAGTAGCGTCACCGGGTGAAAGCCCTGCGGACTGGTTAGGCGGTCATATTGCGTCGACTCATAATAATCCACGGACTCAAAACGGGCCGGTACAGCGGTTTGGCCGCCAATGATGTCAAACTCCAGGTGCTGACTCGGTAAACTCCACTTGGCCGCATCCGCCCGAATGGCAAAGCCATGGTAGCTGTCACTGAACGAAGCACTGCGATAGCCGCCGCGTTCGAGGCGAGCCAGCCGCAGATTTTTAGTCTGGGCGTTGTACGTAAGTCGCAGGGCTGGGTGGGTGAGGGAGTCGCCCGTGGGGAAGTAGCCGCTGAACTGAGCATTCGGACTATAAATCAGGGAATCACTTAGTTCAAAACCCTTGCTTTGGGCCCGAAAAGCAATTTTGTCATTCTGTTTAACGGTTAGCGTAGCTCGATGACCATTGGCAGCCGCTCCGTATACTTTTGTTCCAATCACAGCAAAACCACCCCGGTACTCGACGTCCTTGCCCAGATTTTTCAGTTCTACGTCTGCCTTAGCGGATTCAAACTGGGGCTGCGTAACTACAGCGTTCGGAGCACGTTTCCGGCTTTCAAATCGGAAGGTTCCGGGTACGGGCTCTTTCAGCCGTTCGCCGTAAGTTAGTACGGCTTCATCGGCTAAAATTCGCGGCGTCTTGAGCAGCATCTTGTACGACTTCAAATCCACGTTGGCCTGTTTCAAATCACCCATCGGCCAGGTGTACTTACCCGACTGTCCGTACAGCAAACCTTCCTTGATGCCCAGGGTCAGAGTCGCCTGATCTACCACAAAAGAATCCTGAGCTGTAACAATGGCTAATGATACGCCCTGTAAATCAAGCAGGGGGCCCGCCGCCAGTAACTTCGGTTGAGGCAGAGCCTTTATGGGTTCATTGGTCGCTGAAACGGGCGTATCCCAGCCCGAATCGTCCCAACCATTGCCCCAGCCGTCGTCGGTAGGTTCCGTAGATTTGGGTTCTTCATCCGCTGGTTTTGGGGTTGTTGCGGGTGAAGTCGTTTTATCAGTCCGTACATCCAGCGGTTGATCAATGAAGCGGAATTTAAAAGTACCTCCAGTGGTAGGAAGTTTATGGAAGTTCGTAGCGTACAACTGACGCGAAGTCAGAAACAGCCGGACAAAATTCAGATAATTCAGGTACGCCTTGCTGTCGCTGGACTTAAAGGTTTTTTCCGTTACACTCAAAAAATTACTGAGTTCTGCCCCGCCAAGTTGCTGTTGCGTAGTTCCATGAAGAGCTTGAAACCAGGGAAGCAGGTACGGCGGTTGCTTCATGTTTTTGGCAAACATGGCTCGGGTGATGGCGATGATCTGCGACTGCTGGGTTGCGTTGAATCCGGTCCAGGCCGTCGCGAAGTCGATACCTACCTGTTTCTGACCAAAAGCGGTCGTTACCGTTTGAACATCCTGCACAAACTGATCCGGCTGATCCGAAAATTTAACCTGCTGAGCGTACGATAATTGGAACGTCAGTAGGAGGGCAAAAAGTAGTAAAAACCTCATACAACAAATATTTAGTAGCGGGTTGGTAGAAGTATCGTTTAGGGAACAGAAAACGTTCCGGCATTTCGTTTTTCTTTAAACGCGAAACTGCCTGCTTTTCGCCAAAGTCGCAACAAAAAAAGCCTCAACTCTACGCTGAGGCTTCTGCTAGCAGGCGAATGGCCCTTACAGTTGGCGAGTGAAACGGGCCGCAGCCCAGCCATTTCTGGTTTTCAACGAAGTCAGCTGTAAACCTACGGATTGTGCGACGGCTTCGATTTCTGGCAAATCGTGTTCGTAAAAACCGCTGATGACCAGCGTTCCGACGGGCGTCATGTACTCGACATACGTCGGAATTTCACGAAGCAGAATGTTCCGGTTGATGTTAGCCAGTACTACGTCATATTGGGCAGCGGGCTCGTCCTCGATGGTTCCCTGGCGAACGTGCACGACGTCTTCCAGGTGATTTAGCTGAACGTTTTCAATGGCATTTTCCGTTGCCCAGTCTTCAATATCGAAGGCAGATACGTAGGTGGCTCCGCGGAGAGCAGCCATAATGGCTAAAATGCCCGTACCCGAGCCCACATCCAGTACCTGTTTGCCACTTTGGTCAATTTCCAGCTGATGAGCCAGCATCATCCAGGTCGTTTCGTGGTGACCTGTACCAAAGGACATTTTAGGATTAATTTCAATGATGTATTCGTAACTGGAAGCGTCCATGTCGTGGAAACTGGCCCGCACCAAGACGCGGCCCTCCACGTCGATGGGGGGGTAGTTACGTTCCCATTCCGCGTTCCAGTTTTCTTTCTCCAGGTATTTAATGCTATAATCGACGGTTCCAGTAATGGACTCGTATTGTTGCATGATGTGCTGCAACGCATCCCCATTGAAACCCGTTTCCGGGATGTACCCGAGCAAACAGGTGTCTTCTTCAACAAAAGATTCGAAACCAATTTCGGCCAGTTCCGCCACGAAGATGTCGTGTACCCCGGGCGAAACGCAGAGTTTTAGTTCGTAGTAGTTCATAATACGAAGGTACGGCAAAAGCTACGGAGAAGGCCTACAAAAGCTGAAGATACATGTGATTGTTCTTCTGCGAATACACAAACTTACACTGGTCGTACTTGGGAGATTTCACCCGCGGACGGTAATTATTGGAAAAGCAATACGGTTCTTTCGGAATGCCTACAATGTTGGTATTGAGCTTGCCATCGCCGTTTTCATCCTGAAAAACAGCTACTGCATATTCTCCGTAGGGGAGATCGTCAATGAACAGGGTAGGTGATGACCCGCCATTGGGTTCAAGTTTGTAGTTTTTGAAAGGCACCTTTGTGAAAGGGTCACTTTTACGAAATACGCCTACCACTAAGGGAGCTCGGGTGTTACGAACATTGGTGAAAGTAATGGCCAGGGGCTCCTGTTTGGCGGGAAATATAAAATTGAGTACTAAATGACTAATAATGAACAACGTTTTCATAAGCGAACGTAAAAAAGACTATCAACAATTGACTAAAAAAATTGGGCAGTTGCAAAGCCACTGCCCAATAACGTTCAACCTTCAACCTTTGTCTGTTTTGGATTGAATTGGGATCACTCCCAGATCCAACCAGACATTCAGACGTCGTTAAACGCCCGAACAATACAAAAATAGATAAATTTTGTTAAATACTATTTTTTAGTAGATATCAGTGAACATTATATTTTATTATGATAGGTATAAACTATTCGGAATAAAGTATACGTAATTATGATTAATGTATCAATGTAATTTTATGATTAGCATTGTAATGATTGCTAAAATTCTGTAAGTATTATCCTTGACGACTTTTCCTGATTTATAGAAAATTTGAATAAATAAGGACTTTCGCCAGAGCGGAGTCTGCCTACGAAAGTCCTTAAACTGTCGGCAAGAATTACTATTTTTTAGGCATAGCCGAATTTTTATCCAGCTGGGAAAGTGTCATTTCCACTTCTTGCAACTTATTAAGTGCTCCTACTAATTTTTGACGTTTCTGATTGAGTTCAGTCCGACGAGCTGCTGATGGAGACGCTTTTAGCTCCTGATCGACAGCTTCAAGATGCTTATTAACCTGACTCATCAAATCTTTCGATGAGGTCATTCCGCTTGTACCACTGGTTGGATTAGCCATGGCTTTCTCCACATTCGTTGACGTAGCCGTCATTGATTCAGTAGCGTTCACGCCGTTCCGTTGACCCGGCGTAGTCATGGCCTGCGTCCGTTGTGCCGTATCAGCGGATGGCGGAGCTACCATGTTTTCGGGATTGTTTGGCAATTCTTTGCCGGAAGTATTTCCTGAACGAGAAGACTTACTCAGGTAACTGTTCACGGTCGGCGAAGATTCTTTCGATACCCCCGTCTCGCGACTCATATCGGGGCGTACGCCCGCTGTGTTGGTAGTAGTTGAGTTTGAATTCGTATTGTTTGAATTGGTAGTTGTATTTCCCCGCATGAGTGAGTTGTTGGAACCGTTACTCATCGTTGAACTAGTAGCTGGATTTCCAGTGCCGGAAGTAACCGTTGGGTCCGTTGCTGAGGGATTTGCCGCATTGCTCATCGCTCCGGGATTTACCACGGATTGATTCGAGATATTCGTCTGATTGTTATTGGTAGCCGAGTTATCTCGATTGGTCCGGTCGCGGTTATCTGAGCGAGCGTAGGAGTTATTAGGAACCATACCGCCCTGTTCGACCATACCCGTATTGTTGGTAGCAGGTGTATTAGAACCCGGTACGGTACTTGAATTACTGGCGTCGTTCATTCGAACGCTAGCCGTTGAGAGAGAATCCGTGCGGCTGTCGCCGGAAGGAGTTGAACGTGTACTTTGACAGGAACTTATACCGATGACGGCCAGGGCCGCTGAGAGTACGATGATGTTCTTTTTCATGGCTTTAACGTTGGTTGTAACTTCTGTTTAACTCTAGTGAAGAAAAGAACATTCCAAAGAAAAGATTGGGGAGTATTGAGGAACGATTTGAGGAACTTTGAGTAGGGATTGCAAAAGTAAAGCGACTGGAAACCAATCGCTTGAGTAATCGTTTGTATGGATATTAGCTCAAAATTTGCTTAAGCCCGAGTGGATATACGTATACCTTCCTGATAAGAGGTCGGTTGAAAATCGAAGTGTTTTTCAAACTTACTGCTGTCAAACAGGTACTCGTGCTCATATTGATACAGCATTTCAACGCTCTCTTTCAAGTCGGGCACGAAGAGACCGCCCAGTTGAACCATCCATTTAGGAAGCGTAGTAAATTTGGAAGAAACGCCGAGTTCCTGAGCACAAGCCGCAATGAATTCAGCTCCGGTAAGAGCGGGTGCCGCCGTCGGCAAATGCCAGATTTGACCAAAGGCTTCAGGGGTATTGCCCAGCAAAGCCATCGCGTGACCCGCATCGGGTGTAAAAATGAAGGAATGCTTTACTTCGCTATTCACCAGCCACTGAGCTTTCTTCCCTTTTTTAAGATTCTGAATAACGGTAATGTCAATCACGCTGGTTTTGACATTGGGACCGTAAAAGTCTGGAGCCCGGGCAATCAGAATCTCGACGTTGCCCGCCTGATTTTCCCCCTGTAGCTGCCGGGCAATCTTGGCCCGAACTTCCCCTTTTTTACTGACGGGATTTAGGGGCGTATCTTCAGTCATGGGTCCCTGTACGTATCCCAGTGCATAAATATTATCTAAAAAGACCAGTCGAGCCTGATGGTTACGACAAGCCTGAAGTACGTTTTGGATGACGATGGGCCATTGTTCCTGCCAGAGTTTGGTTCGATAGGATAGGCCCGCCGTCAGATAAACAATGGATGAGCCAGCAACTGCCGCATCAACCTCAGCGGCATTAAGTAGATTGGCCGGAACAAGCATATCCGTGGGATTGACCCGCTGGGGTGTTCGGCTTACCAGACGAATTTCGTCGGTGTAGGTACGCAGGTGTTGGGCGAGTGGAATGGACACAGCTCCGCCAGAACCAAGAATCGTTTGCATGGCTTGAAGGGAAAAACGGTTGAGGAACAATTAAAAAATACCTTAGACTTTCAATGAGGTGATCAACAGGTCAAGGGATTGGTTAATCAGATACTGGGTATTCAAACTTTCCGGAAATAACTTCAATCGATTTCGAATATGTAAGGACGCCAACCCATGTACAAACGACCAGACCGACAAAGCTGTCACATACAAGTCGTTAGTTCGAATCAGCCCTTGCTCCATATTTTCCTGAATAATCACGCAAAGTGTACGGAAGGACTCATGTCCGCAATCCCAGGTACTTCCTTGCGGAGCCTTTTCCAGAGCATTCATGGGAGAGTAAGAAATAAACATCAAGTCATACATCTCTGGGTTGTCAATCGCAAACTGTACATATTGATAGCCTAATTGCCGGAACCGCTCCAATGGATCAACGATTTCCTGTAAGCTCCGAAAGGATTCAATCAAAGCGTCGAAACCTAGTTCATGAATCGCAAATAATAATTGATCTTTATCCTTATAGTATAGATAAATGGTGGCAGGACTGTATTCAATCCGGTCCGCAATGGTACGAATGGACGTCTTCTCGTACCCTTCTTCAATAAACACCTGCTTGGCCGTTCGCAGAATCAATTCCCGCATTTCCTGCTTCTCCCGCTCTTTCCGTTCCTGTATACCCATGTAAACTTATTTTGATGTAAACTTAATGAACACTGTTTAGTATATGAAACATGTTTGGATACATTTTTTAATTCATTGATTAGTTTTCCTACTAACGATCTGATTAATAATAAATTAGGAATTTTAGTAGAAAACAAAATCTTTGATCTTGAAGACAATCAGCCGGGAAACGGAAAATAATTCTAAACTTTGAGCAGTCCGAAGGGTTTCCTTCTCGGACCCCCGGAAATCCCCCTTTTTCCAGAGATTTATTCCGGATTCCTTGTCTAACGGTTGGACTAGGCTACTTTTGCACTTTCTCGTGAAAGCAATCATTGCCGTATGAATTACCATTTAAATCAAATTCCCGAGCGTACCGAGAAGCCCCGGCAGTCTGGATTAACCATGGCTATGGACAAAGGGCTAAGTATCAGACAAGCAGAAGACTTTCTGGATATTGCTGCCGATCATGTAGACATTGTAAAGCTGGGCTGGGCGACGTCTTTCGTAACGCCTAAGCTGAAAGAAAAATTGAAAGTTTACAAGGAAGCTGGCATCCCGGTTTACTTCGGCGGTACTCTTTTTGAAGCGTTCGTTATTCGGGGTCAGTTTGATGATTACCGACGCGTAATCGACGAATTTGGCTTGACGCACGCGGAAGTCTCTGACGGCTCGATTGATATGCCTCAAGATGAGAAACTACAGTACATCAGTACCTTATCAAAACAGGTAACCGTACTTTCAGAAGTAGGATCGAAGGATGAGGCGAAGATTATTCCGCCGTATAAGTGGATTCAACTCATGAACGCCGAACTGGCGGCTGGTGCCTGGAAAGTGATCGGCGAAGCCCGCGAAGGCGGTAACGTTGGTTTATTCCGCTCTTCGGGAGAGGTTCGTCAAGGCCTAGTGGAAGAAATTCTCACGCAGGTTCCCGCCGAACACATCATCTGGGAAGCTCCCCAGAAGGCTCAACAGGTGTGGTTTGTACAACTTTTGGGTGCCAATGTGAACCTCGGAAACATTGCTCCAAATGAGGTTATTTCGGTGGAAACCATTCGCTTAGGCCTCCGGGGGGATACCTTCTCGCATTTTCTGAATATGGAAAAAGACTGTTAACTTCCCACCCAAATTCTATCTGTCTCTTCTTTTTATGGAAATTATTAAAGGATTGTTGGATTTCCTCATGCACCTGGATCGTTATCTGGACGTGTGGGTAAATGAGTACGGATTGCTGACCTACGGCATTCTTTTTCTAATCGTTTTCGTGGAAACCGGCTTCATTGTCATGCCTCTGTTGCCCGGCGATTCGCTATTGTTTGCTGCCGGAGCACTGGCGGCCCGCGATACCAATGAGCTTTCGGTAGGGATAATTATTCCCTTGTTGATTGTCGCGGCTTTGATGGGCGACAACCTCAATTACTTTGTTGGCAAGTACTTCTCCAATTTCATTCGATCGAGAGAACGGATTCTGTTTTTCAAACGGGAATACCTGTACAAAACCGAAGAATACTACGCCAAATACGGCGGACAAACGGTGATTATCGCCCGTTTCGTACCGATCGTTCGGACGATTGCTCCCTTCGTTGCTGGAGCCGGTAGTATGACTTACGGACGGTACATTTTCTTCTGCGTAGCGGGAGCCGTACTTTGGGTAACGAGTATTTCGCTACTGGGCTACTTCTTTGGTAACCTGGAATTTGTGAAGAAAAATTTCGAGATTGTTGTTTTTGGAATCATCGGTCTTTCAGTATTACCTATCATTTGGGGAATCTTGAAAGAGAAATTTATGACGAAGAAAACGGTATAAAACCTTTTCAAATCAAAGCGTAAAGAATCAGTAGAGGTGTCAAAGCCGTTACGATTCTTTACGCTTTTTTACTGATAACCTATGAACCTCTACGCCTTGATCGGCTTTCCGCTCGGACATTCCTTCTCCAAACGGTATTTCACTGAGAAATTTCAACGGGAAGGCTTAGCCGAAACACACGTTTACGAACTATTCGAATTACCCGAAGCAAACGAATTACCGGCTTTAGTAGCTCAGTGGCCGGAACTAAAAGGGCTGAACGTAACCATTCCGCACAAAAAAGCCGTACTGCCCTTCCTGACCGAACTAGACTCGCTGGCCGAGCGAATCGGTGCTGTCAACGTCATTAAAGTACAATCCGATGGTACGCTGAAAGGTTATAACTCCGACTACTGGGGTTTTCGCTGGTCGCTAGAACGCTGGGAGCCTTTTCAACAATTACAACCGAAAAAAGCCCTGATTCTGGGGGATGGGGGAGCCACCAAAGCCGTTCGTATCGCTCTGGAAGATCTGGGCATTACGTACAAAACGGTATCACGGAAAGAGTCCGATTCGTTTCTGAATTACTCGGATTTAAACGCGGATGTACTGGCCGAATATTCGCTCATCATTAACGCCACGCCGCTGGGCACGTACCCTAACGTCGACGCCTGTCCGGACCTGCCGTACGCGTCACTGACCGAACAGAACCTCCTGTACGATCTGGTCTATAATCCGGAAGAAACGCTCTTTATGAAACGTGGAGCTGAACACGGAGCTGCCACGCACAACGGATACCGCATGCTGGAATTACAGGCTGAGAAGTCCTGGGAAATCTGGAATGAATAACTTACAGCGGTGCCCAGATACTGAGCTCGTCTGTGAGCAGACGATCTTTCTGGAGCAGGGTGCCGCAGAAATCCGGGGCGGCCAGACCGGAACCGAGACGAACCGAACTGCGGAAAATTCGAATTTCATCCCACAGATTCTGTTCGATGAAGGATTGCAGCAGCGTAGGGCCGCCCTCGATGACCACACTTTGAATGGACCGCTGCCGTAAGTCCTGGATCAGAGTGGGCAAATCCCAGGAATCTGTTACCACCCACTGCGTACGTTCCGTCTGACGAGTTTCGCTTTGATTATACACCAGCGTTACCTGCGAATCATCCAGAAAATGAAACGTATCCGGTAGGTTCAGGGCCCGATCCAGACCAATCCGAACGGGATTGCGGCCCGGCCAGAGGCGGGCGTTCAATTGCGGATTATCGGCCTGAAGGGTACGCGTTCCGACCAGAAAAGCGTCTTCTTCCGTTCGCCATTTATGCAGTAATCGCCGCGAAACGGCATTGGAAATCTGTAGCGGCTGGCCTTCGCGTCCGGCCAGATAGCCGTCCGCCGTTTCAGCCCATTTCAGAATTAAAAAGGGGCGATTTTCTTCAAAATACGTAAGGAAACGGCGGTTGATGCGACGACCCTCAGCGGCTAAAACCCCCGTTTCGACTTCGATACCCGCTTCCCGTAATTTCCGGATACCCCGACCCGCCACCAGCGGATTTGGATCATCATTACAAATCACTACCCGTCGCACGCCTTCACTGACAAGGCGGTCAGCACAGGGCGGCGTTTTGCCGTAGTGTGAACAAGGTTCGAGCGTTACGTACACGGTCGCTTGCGGGAGCAAGTCCCGTTCGGTAACGTCATTCAGAGCATTGACTTCCGCGTGAGCCTGTCCATACTGACGGTGCCAGCCTTCGCCGATAATGCGGTTTTCGTGCACAATCACGCAGCCTACCATCGGGTTCGGTGCCACGGTACCCTGACCTAACTGGGCCAGTTCCAGAGCCCGTTGCATGAAAAGTTCATCCATCAATGCGTGTCTTTGACTAGTCAAAAAGCGAATATACGATCATACGCAAAAGACGCTGATCAAACGAGTTCGTTTCACCAGCGTCTTTTCTAAATACTGACTTGTTTCTTATTTCAGTAGAGCTTCGGCTTGCGTTTTCGCGGCCTTCAGTTCTATTTGAATCTGCTCGATACTTTTCTTGATTTCTTTCTGAATTTCGACGTGCTGCTCGGGCGTTACATCGGGAGCTTTTTTGTGCTCATGGTGGTGGTGCTCGCCTTCGCCGTGGCCTTCGTGTTCATGCTCGTGCTTATGTTCCATGCCCGGAACCGTCACCAAGTTTTCTTCCCAGGCTTTGAAGTCCGTTTTCACTTTATCCAGAGCAGCTACAGCCGAAGCAAATGCTGCCGTGTCTTTCGCGGCGATCTGTTTATTGGCCAGAGCGGATTGTAAGCTATCCAATGATTCTACTTCGGGCTCAATACTTTCCATGATTTCATGAGCTTCGTTATGAATGGCCGCCGCTTCTTTCAGCTGGGGATTTTCCTTTTCCTGACAGGAAAATAACAGTAAACCGACGAAGAGAGCCGACAGAGGGAGAAAACGTTTGATCATAGCAGGGATTAATTAGCTTCGCAATGTTAGGACAAAAGCAGGAGAAAACCATTCGTTACTGATAGCTGACTTCCGTCAGTTCTAGACCCTGATTACGAAGGTCCTGAAGCAACTGGTCTTTATTGATTTTTCGAAAATCGTAGCGTACGGAAACTATCCCTGCCTGTACGGACTTCAACTGCAAAACACCATCCACATTTTCCAGGCTTTTTTCCAGCATTTGTGGCGTTGTATCGTCCGACAAGGCCAGTGTTACTTTACGAGCATTAAATACCCGCTGTACCTGAGCCGTAGCCATTTTCTGATCATTGGACATCAGCCATTCGTGCGGAATGCTCCAGGCCACTACCGAGAACACTAATAAGAACCAGAAAATCGCCCGTTCGTAACGTAAACGCGGACTAGGCTGATGCTGTACGTATAAATGATAAAAAGACCAACTCATTAAGAGTACCTGAAAACCAACTAAGTACCAGCGGTAATCCAATACCCAACTCAGTACCGACGAAGAACCGCTCAGGCCCAGTACTGCTGCCAGCAAAGGCAACAGGCAGCAAAGCCAGTGAGCAATCACCGTGAGTACGGAAGTGGATGCATATACGATCGATTTCATAGCTTTCTGCAACTTGGTTGCAAAATTACAATTTTCTCGGCGAACAAGTTCCGATTTATCCTAAAAAAATCAGACGACCCTTTAAGGTGTGACCTGATTCACAGGGAGGATTATTTCAGCAGGTCTGCCCGTTGGCCTTGTCAAGCGACCTCTTCCGGCCGTATCTTTGTCTTCTATCCATTGTTTATTTGGTCAGGAAAAAGGCTCGTTTACGGAGCTTTTCACTGACCCAACGACTGAAGTGACTATGGCTCGTCCATCCAAGGAAGGTGCAGGGAAGCAGGAGAAGGAAACCCCTCTGAATCGGCAGTATAATCAAATCAAAACGCAATACCCGGGAGCTATTCTCTTGTTCCGGGTGGGCGATTTTTACGAAACGTTTGGGGAAGATGCCGTAAGGGCCAGTAAGATTCTGGGAATTACGCTCACCAAACGAAACAACGGTACCTCGGGCGAAACGCCCCTGGCCGGTTTTCCCCATCACTCACTGGATAATTACCTGCCCAAGCTGGTACGGGCGGGCGAACGCGTCGCCATCTGCGACCAGCTTGAAGATCCGGCTACGGCCAAAGGCATCGTACGGCGGGGCGTTACGGAGCTGGTGACACCGGGTGTTTCTTTTAACGACAACGTACTCGACGTTCGGCGGAACAATTACCTGGCAGCCGTGCATTTTCAAAAAGACGTAATCGGCATTTCCTTTCTGGACGTTTCGACGGGTGAATTTCTGACTACGCAGGGCAATGCGGCTTATGTCGAAAAATTACTGCAAAGTTTTAGTCCGGCGGAAATACTCTTTTGTAAGAAAAATCGCTCGGAGTTTCAGGGCTTTTTCGGAGAGCAATTCAATACGTATCAACTGGAAGACTGGGCTTTTACGCACGATTTTGCGTATCCCTTACTGACGGCTCATTTTAATACTACGACGCTCAAAGGCTTTGGGGTGGAAAACCTCACCGAGGGGATCGTTGCAGCGGGGGTTATTTTGCACTACCTAGCCGAAACTGAGCACCGCGATGTCGGGCATATTACCCGATTGACACGTCTGGAAGAAGATAAGTACGTCTGGCTGGATCGTTTCACGATTCGCAACCTGGAACTGGTAACGGCTCAGCAGGAGAACGGTGTACCGCTTATTCAGATTCTCGATCAGACGCTGACGCCAATGGGAGCCCGCATGCTGCGGAAGTGGCTGGTACTACCGCTGAAGGAACTAAAACCCATTCATGAGCGACTCAATACGGTCGATCTACTGTTGCAGGATACCGAACTGGCTGAAACGCTGGATACGCACCTTCGGCAAATCGGCGATCTGGAGCGTTTGATTTCCAAAGTAGCCGTTCGCCGGATCAATCCCCGGGAAATGCTGGCTCTTAAACGGGCCTTGTCGCACGTCGGACCGATTCGGAATTTTCTGCTGCAGCACAGTGCCACCCAGCCCTTACTGCGGAAGTACGCCGAACAACTAAATACCTGCGAATCGTTGCTCGAAAAGATTGAAACGGAATTACGCGAAGATCCGCCGCTGGTGACCAACCTGGGTAACATGATCAAATCGGGCGTGGATAACGAGTTGGATCAGTTGCATCAGATTGCCTATGCAGGAAAGGATTTTCTGGTGAATATTCAGAACCGGGAGATCACGAATACGGGCATCACCTCGCTGAAAATCGCGTATAATAAAGTGTTTGGGTATTATCTGGAAGTGACGAATGCTCACAAGAATCGCGTACCTGCCGAGTGGATTCGTAAGCAAACGCTCGTCAATGCGGAACGCTATATTACGCCTGAACTGAAAGAATACGAGGATCAGATTTTGAATGCCGAGGATAAAATCTTCGTCATTGAACAACGCATCTTCAACGAACTGATCCAAACAGCCAGTGAGTACGTAAGTCCCATTCAGCAAAATGCCCGAGTACTGGCGGTGCTGGATGCTTTACTAAGTTTCGCGAAAATTGCTCAAAAGAATAAGTACGCCAAACCGGAAGTAAACGAGGGCAAAGCGATTCGGATTACAGCGGGTCGACACCCGGTGATCGAACAGCAGTTACCCATGGGCGAAAGCTACGTACCGAACGATTTAACGCTGGACGACGAAGAGCAGCAAATCATCATGATTACGGGTCCCAACATGGCGGGGAAATCGGCTTTACTACGACAAACGGCCCTGATCGTGCTGATGGCTCAAATCGGTAGTTTCGTTCCGGCCACTGCCGCCGATATTGGATTGGTCGATAAGGTCTTCACGCGGGTAGGGGCTTCCGATAATTTGAGCCGCGGGGAGAGCACATTCATGGTGGAAATGACCGAAACGGCGAGTATTCTCAATAACCTCAGCGACCGTAGTCTGGTCCTGATGGATGAGATTGGACGGGGTACAAGTACCTACGACGGCGTAAGTATTGCCTGGGGAATTACCGAGTATCTGCATAGCCTGCCGAATGCACGCCCGAAAACGCTTTTCGCTACGCACTACCACGAACTCAACCAATTGGCGGAGGATTTCCCCCGAATCAAAAACTTCAACGTTTCCGTGAAGGAATCGGGGAACAAGGTGATTTTCCTGCGGAAGCTGAAACCCGGTGGGTCAGAGCATAGTTTTGGTATCCACGTAGCCCAGATGGCAGGTATGCCGGGAGCCGTAGTTAATCGGGCGAACGAAATTCTGGCTCACCTTGAACAGGATCACATCAAGGAAAACCATACCGAACGCATGCGGGAAGTACCCAAAGCCACGCCAGCCTTTCAGATGAGTTTATTCGGGGCAGAAAAAGATCCGCGTTTTGAAAAAGTGGAAGAGCTGCTGTCGCGGATCGACGTCAACACGCTGACGCCGATTGAAGCCCTGTTGAAGCTAAATGAGATCAAGCGATTGATGGAATAAAGTCTGGAAACGAAGTTCGAGATTCGTTTTCTCAGGAAATCAAAAAGCCCGACGAAGAACATTCGTCGGGCTTTTTGATGTTAGATCAAGCTATTTTCGTAAGCGATTCCAGGCCAATAAGCTTAGGCCCGCTACCGCCCCGATGGCCAGACCTTTGGCTACCCAGTACGAGATCGGTGTTGGCATAGACACAATACCATTTTCATCCGTATGAGCCGGGTGATTGATATAGCGACTGGAGCCAGGTAGAGCTCGGGTATCAAATTCGTCGGAAAGCTCCTGTAACTGCGACCGCCACTCTTTACCCCGCAGGGCTTTGCCGTGACCCGTACCTACGGCACTGGGTTTAAGCTGAGCTAGTCGGCGGACGGACTTCTTCGCTGCCCGCCAATCGCAGGTAAAGTAGCTCGGTGGTCCGTGTAGTTCCAGCTTCTGGGTAGCTACGGAGAATACTGAATTCTGATTGGTGGTTACAAAAGCATCTCCGGCAATCAGAACTTTATCTTTATCCCGGAATAACGATACGTGTCCGGGAGCGTGACCGGGCGTATGGATGAACCGCCAGTCAGGCAGTTCCTCGATAAAACCATCGTGCGGGATAGGCTGCACCCGACCTGAAATGTCGAGCGGACGCGTTGGAAATAAAAACGAGAGGGCTGCCATCGCACCATTACCCGCCGTTGGATCTGGTGGTGGGTAATGTGATTTTCCCGTCAGGAATGGCATTTCCAGCGGATGAGCATACACCGGGATATTTCCCCAAGTTTTTAACAAGTCTTCCAGTGCTCCGGTATGATCGAAGTGACCGTGGGTAAGCACAATAGCCTGCGGCGGATTGTCTTTACCAAAACGCGTTTCCGCCTCTTTGATGAGACGACTGGCTGAGTTTGGAATCGCGGCATCGACCAGTACCCAGGGGTTGCCTTCCCCCGGTTTGCCAATCATGTACACGTTGACAAACACTACCTTAATACCCGCTACGTCATCGGCTACATCGTATTCCGATCCGTGCGTTTGGGTTTTTTCTTCCAGCAGTTCCTTTTCCATAGGTTGGTTTTTTAGGGCAGCTATCCTGAAAAAGCCATACCAATGAAATAGCCCTAAATAAAATAGCCCGCACGCGGCGGGCTATTTTGAGAAGCTGATTTTCAGTCTACTATTTCTTTTGTAAAGCCTTCGCCATTTCCAGGGGACGGTCGGTGGACATAATATCCGCTCCGTTTTTGGCAAAATTGACGTATACCTGATCGCCTTTGGCCTGGGCCATTTTATCGAGGTTACCCAGCGTTCCTAAAATGCAGGAAATACCTTTTTTGTGCAGAAAAGCGTAATGCTCGGCAGACGGCTCTCGGGTTCCCACGAAGGCTACCATCCGATTGTCAGGAATCCCCAGATCGTGGTGACGATTGTATTCGGCTTCGTTCCGGATGGTTACGGAAATCATCAGACTGGGATCTAATCTGTAGACTTTTGCGGCATCCTGGGCATTATACGTAATGACGACGCAGTTGTCTTCCGTATGGGTGCGGTGAATCAGGTCTACCACTTTTTCAAAAGGTACCGTGCGTTTCACGTCCAGCGTATAAATCACTTTGCCTTTCCCCCAGTTCAATACCTGCTCCAGCGTAGGCATCCGGAATTTGGTCGTAGTACCGGCGTTATCTTTCAGATGTAGACTTTGGGTATAGGCGTACGAAACTGCGTTAAGTTTTCCTTTTCCGGTCGTCGTACGATCCAGTGCGTCGTCGTGCAGCATCACGAGTACGCTGTCCTGCGTCAATCCAATGTCACATTCGATAATCATGGCTGCCTGTTTCGCCAGATACGCAAACGATTCAAGGCAGTTTTCGGGGTAACCCGCGTAGTCGCCACCGCCCCGGTGAGCACTGATGAGCGTAGGTTTGCCGGCTTCGGGTTTCAGGTACTCGGAAAGCCCCTGTTTGGGTACGCGAAGGTACGTTTTAGGAGTACAGCCCAGCAAAAAAGCCAGGCAAAAGGCCAGCAGGCCAAAACGGGTAAGCATGGGAAGGGTTTTGAGTTTAGGGTTTACGGTTTTGAGTTAGGATTTGGTCGTAGAAAACCAGGTGTCTATAGACTACTTCAGGTAATACAGTTACTGTAGAGATAACTATAAACCCCAAACGCTAAACCCAAAACTGAAATCCCCGCCTCAGGTAAGCTGAAAGCGGGGATTGAGTACTAAGTAGCATAGCGTCCTAAACGTCGAGTAACAGACGAGCGGGATCTTCCAGCAGTTGTTTCACGCGTACTAGGAAGCTTACGGATTCTTTACCGTCGATGATGCGGTGATCGTAGCTCAGGGCGATGTACATCATCGGACGAATTACGATTTCTTTGTTCACCACTACCGGACGCTCAATGATGTTGTGCATCCCGAGAATCGCTACCTGCGGAGCGTTGATGATCGGCGTAGACATCATGGAACCGAATACACCACCGTTGGTGATCGTAAACGTACCGCCTGACATATCTTCGATCGTCAGCTTATTGTCACGGGCTTTTACCGCCAGCTCAATAATGCCTTTTTCGATACCAGCGAAGCTAAGTTGATCCGCGTTACGCAGAATCGGAACCACCAGACCACGCTCGGTTGATACGGCTACGGAAATATCCACGTAGTCATGGTAAACGATTTCATCGCCATCGATGGAAGCGTTTACGGCCTGGAATTCTTTCAGGGCTACGCAAACGGCTTTCGCAAAGAAGGACATGAAGCCCAAACCAACGCCGTGTTTTTCTTTGAATTTGTCCTTGAACTTCGAACGCAGTTCCATGATCGGCTGCATGTCCACTTCGTTGAACGTAGTCAGCATGGCTGTTTCGTTCTTCACGGCTACCAGTCGGCGAGCGATGGTTTTCCGCAGCGAAGTCATGCGTTGACGACGTTCCGCCCGTCCACTCGTAGTGGCAGGGGCCGCCGCAGGCTGGGGAGCCGGAGCGGCCTTGGGAGCTTCGGCTTTCGCCGCAGGAGCCGGGGCTGAAGTAGCTTTCAGAGCATCCGCTTTGGTGATTTTTCCACCTTCGCCGGAACCCTGAATGTCTTTCGGATTGATGCCTTTGTCCGCCAGAATAGCCGCCGCTACGGGCGTTACGCCACTGGCTTTATCCGCTACCGGGGCCGAAGAGCCACCTGAAGCCGGAGCTGCTGCTGGAGCCGAAGGAGCCGCCGCGGGAGCACCTGCACCTACTGTAATGGTAGCTACCACTGCACCGATTTCAAGCGTAGAGCCGGGTTCGGCGATAATGTGCAGCGTACCAGCCGCTTCCGCGGGCAGTTCGAACGTAGCTTTATCAGATTCCAGTTCACAGAGGATTTCGTCCATTTTCACGAAATCGCCTTCTTTTTTATTCCAGTTGGCAATGGTAGCCTCGGTAACCGATTCGCCCATTACCGGAATTTTCACTTCAATGGTTTTGGTCTCTTCCGCCTTTGCTTCAGGGGCAGGAGCCGGAGCGGCTTCGGGAGCCTGACCGTTGCTGGGGGTCGCCGCCGGAGCTTCTTCTTGAGGAGCTTCGGGAGCTGCACCGTCCGTTGAGATCGAGCAGATGGGTGCTCCGATGGCGAGCGTATCACCTTCTTTCGCCAGGATACGCAGCACACCCGCCGCTTCAGCGGGTAGCTCGAAAGTAGCCTTGTCAGACTCTAACTCGCATAATACCTCATCCATCTTTACCGTATCGCCATCTTTTTTATTCCAGGTGGCGATGGTAACCTCGGTGACGGATTCCCCCACGACGGGGACTTTCATTTCGATGATTGCCATGATTGGGTACTTCCCAGGAGGGAGGATTCGTTCGGTTTTATAATCAAATGGCCGAATTCAGGCTAAACGCCACCTGAATTCGGCTTTTTATTGGTTAAGCAAAGGCTTCCTGAATGAGGGCTGCCTGTTCTTCACTATGTGTTTTGAGGAACCCAGTGGCCGGTGAAGCGGACGTTTTACGCGAAATTACTTCCATACCAACGCCACAACCAAATTCACGTAAGATAAACGACCAGTAGCCCATGTTTTTGGGTTCTTCCTGTACCCAGTACACTTTCGCTTTGGCGTATTTACCCAGTTCCTGTTGAATCTGTTTCAGGGGTAGCGGATGCAACTGTTCAACCCGAACAATCGCTACGTCTTTCCGCTGATCTTTCTGCTGTTTGTCGAGTAAGTCGTAATATACTTTACCCGTACACAACAGGACTTTCTTGACCTCTTTCGGATTCACGTACGAATCGCCAATCACTTCCCGGAAGCCACCTTTCGTCAAATCTTCAAGCGGGGATACGTTAAGCGGATGACGCAGCATGGATTTGGGAGACATGATGACCAGCGGTTTCCGGAAATCCCAGGTCAGCTGACGCCGCATGAGGTGGAAAATGTTAGCTGGTGTCGTCACGTTGGCTACCACCATGTTATAGTCACCGCATAACTGCAGGAAGCGTTCGGGGCGGGCATTCGAGTGCTCCGGACCCTGACCTTCGTAGCCGTGGGGCAGTAACATCACCAGACCGTTTTGCAGACCCCATTTCGATTCGCAGGAGCTGACAAACTGGTCAATAATGATTTGAGCACCGTTGGCGAAGTCACCAAACTGAGCTTCCCAGATCACCAGGGCGTGAGCGTTGGCCATTGAGTAACCAAACTCAAAGCCGAGTACACCGTATTCCGAAAGGAGGGAGTTGAAGATTTGCATCTGCTCCTGACCTTCTTCAATGTGGTCGATCTGCGTATAGGTCTTGTTATTCTCGGCGTCGTGCAGAACTGCGTGACGGTGGCTAAAGGTGCCCCGTTGTACGTCCTGACCCGTCATCCGTACCGTTTTGCCTTCCATTAGCAAGGAACCGTAGGCCATCAGCTCGGCCGTCGCCCAGTTCACCTGACCGTTTTCTTCCAGTAATTTCTTCCGGTCAGAAATCAGTTTATCGATCTGCTTGAGCGGTTTAAAACCTTCAGGCAACGTCGTCAGGGCTTTGAAAATTTTATCCAGATTCTCGCGGGAAACGCTCGTGTCGGGTGATTGCTCGAAATCCTCCGCTGACCCGTACCGCAGGGCTTTCCAGTCTTCGTCGAGTTTGAGCGGGTGGAATACCGGAGCTTCGGCCTGCTTCACGCCATCCAGACGATCCTGTAGGAATTGCTTGAATTCAGCTTCCATGCCCTTGGCCAGCTTGGCATCTACTTTACCACGGCTGACCAGTTGCTCGTTATAGAGTTCGAGTACGTTCTTGTGCAGCTTGATCTGCGAGTACATCGTCGGTTGGGTGAACGCCGGTTCATCCGACTCGTTGTGCCCCCAGCGACGGTAGCAAAGCATATTGATGAATACGTCCTGATTGAATTCCTGACGGTATTCAACGGCCATTTTCGATACAAACATTACGGCTTCCGGATCGTCCCCGTTCACGTGGAATACGGGAGCGTCGATGATTTTGGCAATGTCCGTACAGTAAATCGCCGAACGGCCTTCCGCCGCATCCGTCGTAAAACCAATCTGGTTGTTGATGACGAAGTGAATGGTACCCCCCGTTTTATAGGCAGGAAGTTTCGCCATTTGCGTCACTTCATACACAATACCCTGACCCGCTACGGCGGCATCGCCGTGAATCAAGATGGGCATAACCTTGTCGTAATCGCCTTCGAAAATTCCATCGGCCCGGCTGCGTACAAAACCTTCCACCACGGGGTTTACCGTTTCCAGGTGCGAAGGGTTCGGAGCCAGTTTCAGACTTACTTCCGTTCCTTTGGGCGTTACGTGGGTGCTTGAATAACCTAGGTGATATTTTACGTCTCCACCAAAGTTAATATCGTTGGGGAGGTTGTCTTCCAGTTCAGGTACCTGTCCTACGAAACCGCTGATGATTTCATCGTAGGATTTGTGCATGATGTTTACCAGCACGTTCAGACGGCCCCGGTGAGCCATCCCGATCATCACTTCCTTCACGCCCATATCGGCGGACGTATTGATGATCGTATCCAAAGAAGAAATTGTTGCTTCGCCACCTTCGAGCGAGAAGCGTTTCTGACCCAGGAATTTAGTGTGCAGGAATTGCTCGAACGTAACGGCTTCGTTGAGCTTCTTTAGAATGCGTTCTTTTTCTTCTTTCGTCGGATCGAATACCAGAGCGGCTTTCTCAATCTGATTCCGCAGCCACTCTTTTTCTTCCATGTTCCGTACGTACATGTACTCGAAACCAATATTGCCCGCGTAGATTTTCTCCAGAGCGGCCATGATTTCGCGTAGCGTAGCCGAACGACCCAGCAAGAAATGACCGGCTTCGAAAACCGTATCCAGATCTTTCTCGGAAAGTTTGTAATCTTCCAACGTCAGGCGGGCCTCTACGTTACGATCGTAACCCAGCGGATTCGTTTTCGCCAGCAAGTGACCGCGGGAACGGTACGCTTTAATCAAACTCAGTACAGAGCCTTCTTTGGCGATAAGGCCCGCATCGGCTGGTTTAGCCTGACCATTAGAAGTTCCGTTAGAAGAAACGCCATTGGTGGCTCCTTTTTCACCGTAAATGACGGAAAAATCGTAGCCTTTAAAGAAGTTTTGCCAGCTCGTATCGACGCTGGAAGGGTCCTGTTGGTATTTATCGTACAAGTCGGAAATGTAATCCACGTCCGCATTGGCGATATATGAATATTGGTCCATATCTGAAAACTGCTCGAATAATTGGGCAAAGGTAGGGGATGCAAAAGACTGAGAAGGAAAATATTCTCAAATTTCCTTAAAATTTCCGCCAAAAAGGTATAGCTTGAAAAAACACACATTTGTCGCGAGCTCCAAAGCAAGCTTCAGCGGCTTTGAACGACGGGCTAAGGATAAGGTTGCATGGGTTGGTAGTTTGATGATTCAATGAAGCCAAAGCATTGGTTAAGAAGTAAAAGCCTTTCGTTAATAAGAAATTCTCCTTGGGAAAAGCTTTTGGTTCTGTAACGTTATACAAATGATTTTGTTCAATAATTGTTGAATAAGCCCCAGTACTTTCTAGCTACTGGTTTCGGGAACCATTCCGGCGACAATACGGGCTGAAAATAAACACAACGGAATTCCGCCGCCTGGGTGTACACTACCGCCCACGAAATACAGATTTTTGATGCGGGACGAAAAATTGGGATGCCGTAAAAAGGCCGCAAACCGATTATTAGACGAAGTTCCGTAGAGGGCTCCCTGATAGGAAGAGGTACGAAGTTCAATACTTCGGGGGTCTAATATCGATTCACTCTCAATGAATGGTTCTATGTCCACGCCTAGGCTCCGGCTGACTTTTGCCAGGATAGCTTGCCGGGTTTGGGCAATGATGGTGTCCCAATCTTGCCCCTCGTTGGCGGGAGCGTTAATGAGTACAAACCAGTTTTCACCGCCTGCGGGGGCATCGTCCTTCTTGATTTTGGAACTGATGTGCAGGTATACCGTGGGGTCGTAGTAAATAGTTTTATACTGAAACTGGTGTTCGAACTCGGCCTTGTAATCGTTCGAAAAGAAAATATTGTGTACGCCCAGTTCCGCAAATTCCCGCCGTACGCCCCAGTAGAAAATCAGACCTGAACCCGAACGGGGTTGTTGTAACGTACGCTCCGGGGCTTTCTCGGTGGGAAGCAATTTTCGGTACGTGGGCGTAATGTCCATGTTTGAGACAACTATACTACAGGGAATTTCCTGACCCTGCACTACCACACCGACAGCTTTGCCATCGCGTACCTGAATGCGTTCCACTTTGGACTGGTACCGAAACTGAACCCCTTTTCGCTCGGCCAGAGCGATCAGACTTTCGGTGATACTGACCATCCCTTTTTTCGGAAAATACGCTCCGATGTTGTACTCCAGATGCGGAATCATGTTGAGCAACGCGGGCGTCTGATACGGATCGGAGCCGTTATACGTTGCGTAACGGTTGAAGAGTTGTACGACTTTCGTCTGCTGGAAACGTTGTTCGTTCGCCTGATTCATGGTACCTAAAACCCCCAGTCGTGGAAAATTCAGGTAGCCTCGCAGGGCTTTCCGACTGAGCCAAGTGGACGCTTTATGCAGGGAATCTTTCAGGAAAAGCTGTTCGGTAATGTCGTATTGAAAGGCACTGTGTTGAAGGAAGTTACGAACGTGAGCCGCTGGTTCGCCGAGGGTTTGTTCCACTTCCTGAGCAAACTGGTCCGGATTCGCCGAAGCCGTCAGCCACGTACCATCATCCCAGAAGTAATGACAGATGTCGGGCAGGCGTTCGTAGGTAAAATGCTCCCTGGGATCTTCGCCTGCCAGTATAAAAAGTTCCTCGACTAGTTGAGGCATGGTGAACAGCGAAGGCCCCGCATCGAAGCGATACCCTTTTTCTTCAAAAGCCGACAACTTGCCGCCGGGATACGTATTCGCCTCAAATACGGTAACGGGATAGCCCTTCACGGCTAAACGTATAGCGGTGGCAATACCGCCTATGCCCGCTCCGATAACGGCTGCCGTTTGGTTCATGAATTCCTACTGTTTTTGAATACGTAAGCAGAAAACAGGGGGAATGTTTAAAAAAGAATGATCGCGACTCTTCGCAAACTTATCGCTATTGTTTTTCTTGTGATCGCTATCGTTTATATCGTGATATGTGTATTTAACGAAATATTTATACCTTTAGTGGACTATACTTCCCAATTTTGGTAAACCTTTTTATCGACGGATATGAAAAAAATTTTCCTTGCTTTACCCCTGATTGGTTTAAGCCAACTGGTATCGGCACAGCAGGAGGCCAAGCTGATTGAAAAAGCCAAGAAAATTCACGCCAAGGTGTTTACGCTGGATACCCACGCCGATACGCCGATGCGGATGGTCGGAAAAGGCTTTGACATTTCGAAGGATAATACGCCCACACCCGGAGCGGTTACGGGTTTTGATTCGAAGATTGACTTTCCCCGCATGAAAAAAGGCGGCGTGGATGGCATTTTCTTCGCCGTGTACCAGGGACAGGGCCCCCGTACCCCCGAGGCCAATGCCAAAGTACAAAAAATGGCGATGACGATTCTGGACTCGATGTACGCTCAGATCAACCGACATCCGGAAATGGGCAAAATTGTAACGACCCAGGAAGAGGCGATGGCTCAGGAAAAAGCGGGCAAACGGTCGATTTTTATTGGCATGGAAAATGGCTATCAGATCGGGAACGATCTGTCGCTGCTTCAAAAGTTTTATGATCGCGGCGTACGCTACATGACGCTTTCTCACTCGGCAAATAACGATATCTGCGACTCATCGACCGATCCCAAAGGGCCGGAATTCAACGGCCTGAGTCCATTTGGTGAAAAAGTAGTAGCGGAAATGAACCGGCTCGGCATGATTATTGATATTTCGCACGTATCCGACAGTACGGTGTGGGATTTAATCAAATTGTCGAAAGCACCCATCGTCGCCACGCACTCCGATGCCTGGGCCGTACTCAACCATCCCCGAAACCTGAATGATGATTTACTACGAGCCATTGCCAAAAAAGGCGGCGTGGTGCAGTTGAATTTACTAAGTAGCTATATTAAAGAAGCTCCCAAAAATCCCGAACGCGAGGCAGCAACGGCTGAAATCCGTAAGAAGTATACGACGGGTGGGGCCATGTCGGACGAACAAATGAAAGCCATGCGGACGGAAATGCGGGAACTGAACAAGAAATACCCTGTACCGTTGGCTACAGTGAAAGATGCAATCAATCACCTCGACCATTTTGTGAAAATCATGGGCGTGGATCATGTGGGCATCGGCGGTGATTATGACGGCGGTGGTTACCTGGCTGATTGTTTCGACATTTCTGAATACGAAAACCTGACGATTGAAATGGTTCGTCGTGGCTACAGCGAAAAGGACCTGAAAAAAATCTGGGGTGATAACTTTTTCCGGGTGATGAAGGATGTTAAGAGAGTAGGCGAGAAAATCCGGAGCGGCGACATGGCTATGCGATAAAACCGAGGATTTCAACCCACAAAAAATAGAACGTCCCTGACTTGTACAGTCAGGGACGTCTTTATTAAAGGCAAGTATATCCTAATCGTTGACGCTACAAATAATAGGTTCGCTCCCTAATCTCATTGTTTATTACCTAGTGACTTATCTATAACTTCATAGCCAATGAGGTACTAACAACCAACAACTATAACAACCACTAATTAAGCCTAAATCAACTTATCCGGCGTAATCGGTAATTCCCGAATCCGTTTTCCAGTGGCGTTGTACACCGCATTGGCAATGGCTGGAGCCATCCCAATAATGGCGATTTCGCCCAGTCCTTTGGCTCCCATGGGATTAATGTAGGTGTCTTTTTTATCGACAAACAAGACATCAATATCGGGTATGTCGGCATTGACGGGTACGTGATAATTAGCCAGATCGTTGTTGATATACCGTCCGTAGCGGTGGTCAATGACGGCTTCTTCCTGTAAAGCCATGCCGATACCACCCACGGCTCCGCCCATCATCTGGCTGCTGGCCGTTTTGTGATTCACAATTGTACCCGCATCCGCTACGGCCACGGCGTGTTTGACCCGGACTACGCCCGTTGTGGGGTGTACGTGAACTTTCACAAAATGCACGGAGAAGGAATACATGGCAAATTTCTTCCCTTCTTCGCCCGGTTTCGCCTCTTTAGTTACTTCCAGCATCGGCAGATTATTCCGCTTTAGAATTTCCGTGTAGGCAATACTGGCCGAGCGATCGTTAGGGGAACGAACGCGGCCCTCTTCGTAAACCAGCGTATCCACTTTGGCTTTTTTCAGAGCATTGCCCGAAAGTTCCACCAGTTGCTGACGCAAAGCCATACAGGCTTCGTGTACCGCCGAACCTACCGAAGCCACCGTTGCCGAACCACCCTGAATAGGAGCGTAAGGAAAAGCTGTTTCGCCTAATTCGAACTTGATTCGTTCAGCGGGCATACCCATGACTTCAGCGGCAATTTGCACCATGGCCGTACCCGTTCCCGGACCAATATCACTGGCTGCACTTTGGATGAGCAAGGTACCATCCGCTTTAATCTGAGCCCGGGCCGTCGCCTCGCGTCGGTGGGCTCCGAACGTACCCGTTGCCATGCCGTACCCCACCCACATGCCGTTTTCTTTTTTACTGCGGGGTTCTTTCGGGCGGTTCGACCAGCCGATTTTATCGGCTCCCAACTGATAGGCCTCCCGAACGTGGTTACTCGACCAGGGTAAATCCTGCTCGGGGTCTTTTTCGGGATAGTTTTTAATTCGTAAGTCAATCGGGTCCATGTTCAGGGCATACGACAATTCATCAATTGCTGATTCCAAAGCAAAAGCTCCCGTCGCTTCGCCGGGTCCACGCATCGGAATGGGCGTACAAATGTCAAGCGGTACAACCCGATAGGTCGTGTTAACGTTGGGCGAACGATACAGAAACCGCGTCATGCCCACCGTCGCCTCGGTAAACTCTTCGTAGTTACTGTTCTGAACATTTGCCCAGTGGGAAATGCCGACAAACTTTCCGTCTTTATTGGCTCCAATGCCTACTTTTTGATGCGTATGCGGTCGGTAACCCGCGATGGTAAACATCTGATCCCGCGTAATTACCAGCTTGACCGGACGCTGTACTTTCTGAGCCGCCAGTATCGTGGCAATTTCGTGCGGCCATACTCGCAGCGACATTCCGAAGGCTCCCCCCACAAACTGTGAGTGAACGGATACGTTTTCTTTGGGAATTTTAAAGGTATCGGCAATGACCTGCTGGGTCATCTTTACGCCCTGCGTCTTCGCGTACACGGTGATTTTGTCCGGACCTTCCCACTGAGCCAGAATGCCGTGTAATTCCATCGGATTGTGTACCTCCGTGGGCTGAATGTACTCGGCTTCAATCTTAATTGGTGCCGTTTGATAGGCGTCTTTCTGACCCCGTTGATAATCCTGCAGGGACTTGCTTTTGGGCGTAATTCCTTTATCTAAGTTGCTTTTGAGCTCTGTCTGATGCGAAGACTTTTCGTACTGAGCAGTCACGAGTGAAGCCGCGTAGGTAGCCCGTTCAAAGGTATCTGCTACGACCATCGCGATGGGTTGACCGTTGAAGTAGATGTTGTTATCGTGGAAGGCTTTCATGCCGGGACCGCGTCCGGAAGACGTTTTGCTCGGTTCTTCCGTTTGGTAAGCAGGTGTTTTCGGAGCGTTCAGGTGGGAAATAACCGCCAGTACGCCCGGAGCACTTTCGGCCTTTTTCGTATCCAGACTCTTTATCGTTCCTTTCGTAATCGTGCTCGGAACCAGTACCCCGTAGACCAGATTAGGTACTTCAAATTCGGCGAAATATTTGGCGGCCCCCGTCACTTTTAACTGAGCATCGACGCGACTCATGCGTCCGCCAATTCGTTCATCTTTATTTTTCATGGGCTTATGCGGTTAGGCCTGCGGCCATTTTCAAAGCTTCTACAATCGTATTAGGGGCAAGCTTGAGTTTGAAGGCATTGTACTCATACGCCCGGGCTCCGGCCATCGCCTGCTGAGCAGCCTGTTGAAACGTAGCTTCGGACACGGTTTTGCCTACCAAAGCCTTTTCCACTTCCTGCAAACGCCAGGGTTTGTGGGCCACTCCGCCCATTGCCAGTCGGGCTGACTTGATAGTTTTACCCTCCAGCTCCAACGCCGCCGCTACGGAGACCAACGCAAAAGCGTACGAAGCCCGATCGCGTACTTTCAGGTAATGAGCGTGTTGCGTATAGGGCGAATCCGGTAGCGTTACGGCTACGATCAATTCATCTTTTTCCAGCGTATTGTCTTTTTCGGGACGATCGCCGGGCAAGCGATGAAATTCGGTGAAAGGAATGGTTCGTTCGCCTTTGGGACCTTGTACGACTACCGTAGCGTCGAGGGCTACCAACGCTACGCACATATCACTGGGGTGGACGGCGATGCAGTGTTCGCTCGTGCCGAAGATGGCGTGCATGCGATTGTAGCCTTCTTTGGCTCCGCAACCCGTTCCCGGCTGCCGTTTATTGCAGGGCATCTCGGTATCGTAGAAATAGCCACAACGTGTACGCTGGAGCATATTACCACCTACCGTAGCCTTGTTCCGTAACTGAGCCGAAGCCCCTGCATTGAGAGCTTGAGCCAGCAGAGGCCACTTGTCCAAAATCAGTTTATCGTCGGCTACTTGGCTGTTGAGGGCCATGGCTCCGATGCGAACACCCGTGGCTTCTTTTTCAATTCTGTTCAGCGGTAAACGACTGATGTCGATGAGTTTATCCGGAGCCGTTACCCCCCGTTTCATCAAATCCACCAGATTGGTACCTCCGGCGATGAACTGAGCGGAAGGGTCTTTGACTAATGCTTCGAGAGCCGACTTAGCCGTATTAGCCCGGACGTATTGAAAGGCTTTCATACCGTTTGTCCTCCTTTCTTCACGTCCATAATGGCATCAACAATATTGGGATAGGCTCCACAGCGGCAGATGTTCCCACTCATGTATTCCCGGATTTCGTCCTCGGAATTGGCGTGTCCTTCGCGGATACACGCCACCGCCGACATAATCTGACCGGGCGTGCAGTAACCGCATTGAAAACCGTCGTGTTTGACGAAAGCCTCCTGCATGGGATGCAGGGTATCGCCCTTAGCCAGTCCTTCAATGGTCGTGATTTTCTTTCCTTCTTCGGTTACTGCCAGGGTCAGGCAGGAATTAATTCGCTGGCCGTCGGAATGTACGGTGCAGGCTCCGCATTGGCCGTAATCGCAACCTTTTTTGGTACCCGTCAGGTGCAGTTGTTCGCGTAAAAGGTCGAGTAGGGTCGTACGCGGTTCTACGCTCAGGGTATGCTTGACCCCATTAATTTCCAGTTTCAACGGCACTTTTTCAAAAGGAGCCGCAATTTTTTCATCCCAATTCGGGTCCTTGATTGCCTTTTCGGGAGACAGCACCAGAGCCGACAACACCGACGATTGCTTCAAAAAATCGCGGCGGGCTTCGTTTTCAATAGTCTTTTTGCTCGTTTTCATAAAGTTCTAAAAATGAAGTGTGCTTTTTAGAGGTGCTCTATTTATTTAAATCGGGTTTTGCCCCATAAGCACGGCTGATTGGTAGACTATAAGCAATCCTGTGAACTGCTTATCAAAAATTTTGCTCTTTTAAAGCTTCGTTAGCCACCTAGACCGAATTCGGTTCTCTATACTGACTGGCTAGTAGGCCGTAAGCCTTCCAGGCTGGACCTCTCCACGACTAACGACAGCTTGCTCTGAGCCACCGCATGGCTGCTGTCGTAGGTCGTTCCGTTGCCATTCCATGGTGGCCCCCATAGAATGGCTTACGGGGGGAGGGATTTTTAGCTTTTATCAATAGTTGTTGGTGGTTGTTAGAAGACAGTTAAATACCTGCATGGAGGGCATAAAACCGAACCCCATCTTATCACGAAAAGCCGCATACCATTTCATGGTGGCCCTGAGCAGGATGAAGTCAGCGGTGGGCGTGCCGGCATGCGATGCCCGGCATGGAATGCATACGGACTAAATGACCAGCCTTCTCAGCGGGACGAAACAGGTCTTCATTTAATGCAATACTTCCAATCACAAAACGAAAAGGCTCTTCTTATTAAATCAATACTTTATTCAAATCCCTATTCATACAGATTAAAAAACTCTGCCATTCAGAAGTTTTCGGGCTTTTTTCGAAAAATAGTCTTTTCAATCACAGCAAAATCAGGTAAAACAAATCATAAGTGCCTTGCCAGCACTTCATTTTAACCTTTGATCGCTTTTTGCAATAAAAACCTATGTTTTATCGCTTACTTTAAGGGTTTGATTTCCATTCTATTCACTTCATGAAAAAACTGCTTACGTTGTTGGCTTTGAGTCCGCTGGCTTTCGCTCAGGCTCAGAATCCAACGAAATTCGCCGAGACCATCAAGGCGGAAGATCTTAAAAAACACCTCTCGTACCTGGCTTCCGATGCACTGGAAGGTCGCGGTACCGGAACGCCCGGCCAGCACAAAGCGGCTGAATACATTGCCAACCATTTCAAAAGTCTGGGTTTAAAGGGCATTGGTCCCGGTGGGAGCTACCTGCAACCCGTTGAGCTGGTTGAGCTGGGTTGGGGCGATGTGTACCTGAAGACCCCCAGCGGTACGAAAGAATTACTGAAAGATTTCTACGTAACGGGGTCGGGAAATTTCTCCAAAGAAGAGACCCTGGATATCGTACTGGTCGGTTACGGAACGGATGAAGATCTGAACGGGCTAAACCTGGATGGGAAAGCTGCGTTGTTACTTGCCGCCGAACCCCGTAACGCCGAAGCCACCCGCAAGAAAATGGCCGTGTTGAAGGAAAAAGGAGTGCGTTGTGTGCTGACCATTGCTCCGGGAGCCGATGAACAAACCGATAAACTTTACGGTCGGATGCGGGCATACTCACCCCGGATGAATCGCCTGACGTTCAAGGATGAAAAACGTCCAGAATCTACCTTGTTATCCGTGCAGATAAAACAGGGATTGGCAAAGGAAATGCTGGGTCTTGATGATACGCAACTGGCGGATCTGATGGCGGGGAAGACGAAACCTACTGATCTCAAGAAAACCCTGACGCTGAAAGCTGAAGAGAAACAGACGCCTATCGAAACGTCAAACGTCGTTGGTTTCCTGGAAGGTACGGATAAGAAAAACGAAGTACTGGTGGTAACGGCTCACTACGATCACATCGGTATCTCGCCCGATGGACAGATCAACAACGGAGCCAATGACGACGGTTCGGGTACGGTTGGCGTGATGGAATTGGCGGAGGCTTTCTCCAAAGCGGCCAAAGCTGGTAATCGTCCGCGTCGCAGCATCTTGTTCATGACCGTAACGGGTGAAGAAAAAGGGCTGCTAGGTTCGGAATACTACGTAAACCACCCACTAATTCCGCTGGAAAACACCATTGCCGATTTGAACATTGACATGATTGGCCGGGTGGACAAAGCCCACGAAGGGAAACCGGATTACATCTACGTGATTGGCTCGGATAAACTTTCTTCGGAACTGCACGCGATCAATGAAGAAGCGAACAAAAAGTACATCAAGATGGATCTGGACTATACGTTCAACGACCCTAACGATGTAAACCGTTTCTATTACCGCTCGGACCACTACAACTTTGCGGCTAAGAAAATCCCCATCATTTTCTACTTCAACGGTGTGCACGATGATTACCACCGCCCAACGGATGACGTGGAAAAAATCCAATTCGACAAGGCTGAGAAAACGGCCCGTCTGGTCTTCTATACCGCCTGGGAATTGGTGAATCGGGACAAGCGTATTGTCGTTGATTCCAATAAACCTTAAGATTTTAGAAGCACCAAGAAGCCCTGTTTACCACTGGTAAACAGGGCTTTTGTTTTGTAAATAATTGATAGTTAGGAAATGATAAAAGAAGGCTAAGAGCTAGAACAAGGAGTAAACGTCAACTGCAAAACCTGTAGTTTAATGGAATTTCGAGAAAGCGGACAGGTTCTCGTTCAGGAGATTAAAAAATAATAGGTTGAAGGCGAACTAGTAGTTGCTAGTTGTCTAGGCTGCGACATTGACAAATGTCAAAGAAAATGGAGAAACAAGCAATACCCACAAATGGGTAGGAATTGACTTAATGATCAGAAAAACGAATGATAAAGTTGTAGGCTTTTCCCAAAAGTTTTTTAGCCTGAAATGGGCAGGGCAATTGCGGAGGCAGAGGAAAGAATAGTAGCATAAAAAAGGCCAGCATTTCAGCTGACCTTTTTTATACGGCGGCAGGTTTTATTTAGTCCACTGCACGTTCGCCGTTTTTACTTCGCTGGAATTGGTACCGATCTGAATACCAAATTCGCCCCCTTCCCAGTCGTATTTCAAATCCGTAGTATAGAATTTGAGCTGTTCGGGTGTGATACGGAAGGTGACTTCCTTACTCTCGCCGGGTTTCAGACTGATCTTCTGAAAGCCTTTCAGGTCTTTCACCGAACGCGTTACACTCGCCACCGGATCGCTGATGTAGAGCTGAACAACTTCTTCACCCGTGTACTTGCCCGTGTTTTTTACAGTCACACTTGCCTGTAATGTCTGATTGCCCTTTAGGGTGGTCTGGCTGAGTTTGACTTCGCTGTAACTGAATGTAGTATAACTTAAACCGTACCCAAAGGGAAATAACGGATCGTTGGGTACATCGAGGTAACGAGATTTGAATTTATCCAGCAAAACTCCTTCGTACGGGCGACCTGTGTTCTTGTGGTTGTAATAAATGGGAATCTGACCAACGTTGCGGGGGAACGTAGCCGTTAGTTTTCCGGCAGGATTATAGTTGCCAAACAAAACGTCTGCGATAGCATTGCCCGATTCACTACCGCCAAACCAGGCTTCGAGCATGGCATCGGCGTTGTCGTTTTCCCAGGTAAGCGTCAGCGGACGACCGCTCATCAGCACGAGTACCAGCGGTTTGCCCGTTTTTTTCAGTGCTTTCAGTAAGTCTTTCTGATTTTCGGGAATGCCAATATCGGACCGACTCGAAGCTTCGCCCGACATTTCCTGAGCTTCGCCTACAACGGCTATAATGACGTCCGACTGCCGAGCCACCTTTACGGCTTCCTCGATCATCGCTTCGGGCGAACGGGGGTCTACGTCTACGAGTCCATTCTGAGCGTTCAATCGCTGAATTAGCAGTGTATCCGTGGTGAAGTTGGCTCCTTTGGCGTAATTGATTTTTACACTATTACCCGCTACATTCTTAATGCCTTCCGCCACGGTCACGGCTTTTTTCCAGTCTCCAGCAATATTCCAGGTACCCAGCATGTTCTTGCGATCATCCGCCAGAGGGCCAATCAGAGCAATACTGCCGCTTTTTTTCAGGGGTAACGTCTGATTCGCATTCTTGAGTAGGACATGACTACGGGCAGCCAGGTCGCGGGCAAAGGCCCGGTTCTCGGGCGTCAAAATTTCTTTAGCCGGACGCGACTCGTCCAGGTACCGGTATGGATCGTCAAACAAGCCTAATTTGTACTTAGCTTCTAGAATCCGGCGGCAGGCCTGATCGATTTCTTTTTGGGTGATCTTGCCTTCGTTCAGCGATTGTTTGAGCGTTGTTAAAAAGCCTTCGCCCACCATATCCATGTCGGTACCAGCTTTTAAAGCCAGAGCCGAAACCTGTTTCAAATCCCCCAGACCGTGGGCAATCATTTCGTTAATAGCGGTGTAGTCGGTTACCACCAAGCCTTTAAAGCCCCATTGTTTGCGTAACAAATCGGTTACGAGCCATTTATTGGCCGTCGCTGGTACCGCGTCGATTTCGTTGAAGGAAGTCATCACACTACCTACACCCGCGTCGATAGCGGCTTTGTACGGCGGCAAGTAGTATTCAAACATTTTGATACGGCTCATATCCACCGTATTGTAATCACGGCCCGCTTCAGCCGCTCCGTACAGAGCAAAGTGTTTGACGCAGGCGAGAACCGTATTCGTTTCCTTAAAGCTGGTGCCCTGATACCCGCGAATCATGGCTTTGGCAATGAGCGAACCGAGGTAGGGGTCTTCCCCGGAACTTTCGGAAATCCGGCCCCAGCGAGGATCACGGGCAATATCGACCATGGGTGAGAACACCCAGTTCAGCCCATCCGCGGTAGCTTCGGTCGCAGCAATGCGGGCACTTTTCTCAATGCGTTCGAGATCCCAGGTAGACGAAATGCCGAGGGGAATGGGAAAGCTGGTTTTGTGTCCGTGAATGACGTCGAGTCCGAACAGCAGAGGAATGTGCAGCCGGGAATTTTTTACGGCCAGTTCCTGAGGTTTGCGTACCAGCGTCGGATCATAAATGCCGAATAAACCGCCGACTTTACCCGCTTTAATGTTGGCTTCTACGTTTTGGGAAACCGTAGCTCCCGTCGCCGTAAATCCGCCTGGCGTTACCAGATTGAGCTGACCGATTTTTTCATCAATCGTCATCTGCCCCATGAGCTTGGTGACGAAGGTATTCATTTTAGCCTCCGGCGTCTGAGCCTGTACCTGAAGTTGGAACAGACCCGCCAGAAGCAGAAGAGAAGTCTTTTTCATGGAATAAATCATTTATTGATTTCTTGCAGAGTCAAACGGAGTTAGGTTACGTTAGTATGGCTTGGGGCCAATCCATGGCGAGAAAGCTTTGCTCTTTTAGAACTTCGTTATTCACCTAGACCGAGTCTGGGCCCTTAAGCACGGCTATTCGGTAGCCCGTAAGCCTTCCAGGCTGGACCTCTCCACGACTGACCATTCCATGGCGGCGACAGCCCGCTCAAACCCACCGCATTGCGGCTATCGTAGGTCGTTCTGTTGCTTCCGGGCGGGAGAGGTTTTCATCTCCCAGCCTTTCATTTAGTTGTTCGTCAATAGTTGCTAGTTGTTAAAAGACAACTTGAAGCCTACATGGACGGCATAAACCCGGGCTCCGTCCTATCGCATTCCATGCCGGCCGGCATGGAATGGTTTCATCCGCAATGTGGTGGCCTAAAGCAGAGTGAAAAAAGCGGAGTTTGCGATATGGACTAAAAGAGCAGCCAACTCAATGGGACGAAAACTGCAGATATGCTACCAATAACCAATAATTACCGCAATACCAACTTCATCACCTTCTTCACCGAACCCTGCGTAATCGTTGCTATATATTTTCCTCCGGCAGCGTCGAAGGATTGAGTATGTGTACCGGGCGTTAGCGTTTTATTATCTACCACTTTAATGGTTGTACCACTAGTACCCGTGAGTTCAATGGTAACGGGTTGTGTACCGGCCACGGCAAATTCCAGCGGGTATTTACCCGTGTCGCTGTGTCGCATCAGACTCCATTCGCCGGTAGTCGGGTGTGGTTGGTAGGCGTAGAAGCCCGTCGGGTAGGAGGGGTTCTCAATACCCATTTTCTTCAGTCCCGTTTGAATTTCAGTAATGCGTTCGCCCACTTTCCAAATCAGGCCTGTCCGGTAGTTTTCCATCATCACGACAATCGGCCCCTGATCAATCGCCAGATACTGATTGGAGTACCAGTTTTTCGACGCATTGTAGGCATCATAAAAACCATATTCACTAAACAGACGATTGCCGTGTTTCAGATATAAATACCGCAGTGCCTGCCAGGATTCATAAGGCGTATACGGGAAAGCCGACAAAGCCGCCGTGGGCGTAATCGTACCGTTATCGTTGGTGGGCGAGTGAGCGTCGTAGAAATTGTAATCGTCGCTGGCGGTTAGACCCCAGTTTTCTTCGGAATACCCGTATGCTTTAGGAGCTTTTTCGGCACAGTACACCCAGTTAATCAACGTATGGGCCTGATTCATTTGCCAGTAGTTCGTGTGCTGATCCTGCATGCGTCGTGGGTCCATACTCAGATACGAGTAATGGCTGAAGAAGAGTGGACCGCCGTAGGGGAAACCAATGTCGAGCTTATAACCCATGTACTTATTTCCATTGGTAAAGTGATTCGACTGTTTCCAGGTATTTTCGTAGACCTGCGGCGTAATGGCGTGCGTGGGTGAGCCCAGAGCCAGCACATACGTAATCAGACATTCATTATAGCCTTCGATCGGCATATTCATGTCCCAGTTGTATTGCTTCGACCAGTGCCAGCGAAGTTTGCCATCGTGCACGTACCAGTCCCACTCGATGCCTTCCCAGAGTTTGGTAATCTGGTTACGAAGTTTCTTTTCGGCGGCAGTATTGCCGTTGAAGTATTCTCGGGCCACAAGTAGACCGTTGGTTAGAAAAGCGGTTTCTACCAGATCACCGCCGTTATCTTTTTGTCCAAAAGGAACGACCCGGCCCGTGTTGCCATCAATCCAGTGCGACCAGGCTCCGTGAAAGCGGTCGGCTTTTTCCAGAAAATCGGCAATTTTTTGTACGCGGGCTACGGCGGCCTCGCGGGTAATCCACTGCCGCTCGGCGGCTACGACCATTCCCATCAAGCCAAAACCCGTACCGCCCGTCGTGACGATATTGGGCGTGGCTGTACGTTCGGCAGCCATGCCCGAAATGGGATGCCCGAAATCCCAGAAGTAACGGAACGTAGCTTTTTGTACGACGTCCATGTATTCGCTCTTCTCGGAAGGCAGCGTTTCTGTATCTGTAGTTTTAGAATGGGTAGTCGGGACGGACTTGGTACACGAAACAAACGTCAATGTACAAGCCATGACGCCCGTCAGAAGCGTGGAGTATATTCTCATAAAGCAGAAAGAGTAGGGCGGAAAAGAATACCAAATATACTTTGAAGCGAAAGAGGTAATCAGAAGAACCATTCTTTCTGATTACCTCTCGCCTTCATTTAGTAGCCAGGGTTTTGTTTCAGCTGGCCACCGCTTAAGTCGATTTGCGTTTGCGGAATGGGGAATAAATCATGTTTGGGACTCACGTAAGGCAGACCCAGAGCCCGCAGTACTGTTGCGGCCCGTCCCTGCCGACGTAGGTCGAACATCCGGTCGTGCTCCATCGCTAGTTCGACGCGGCGTTCATTCCAGATTTTCAGGCGTAAGTCACTTTGAGAGCCTGCTTGTGCCGCTTGCAGTCCGGCCCGTACCCGAACTTTATTCAAAGAAATCAGAGCATTACCCGATTGACCCAGTTCGTTAGAGGCTTCCGCGTGCATCAGCAATACTTCCGCGAAGCGTAAAATCCGCATGTTTTTGTTCGTTTGCTCATCGTTACCGTTATACGTTTCAGCTACGCGGCTTACGTACGCTTTCTTGTTGTAACGGGGGTTGGGAGCCGTAGCTAACACCTGCTGACCATCCCAAAGCACTTCACCAGGGTACATGATGGTCGCTGCTTTGCGTTTGTCACCGGGTTCGTACGCTTTTTCCAGATCCGCTGAAGGCGTATTGAAGCCCCAGCCCCACTGACCGCGTACGCCTTGGGTTGCCGAGTAATTATTGATGCCTTTGTTGGGCGTAGTACCCTGAGCTTGTACTTCAAAAATGGATTCGGCGTTGTTTTCACCAACTTCCCGCCAGATCGTTGAGTAATCGTCTACCAGGGAATATTTGCCACCGGTGATTACCGCATTGGTAAGTTCCAGTACTTTGTCCCATTTCTTCTGGTACATCGAAACTTTCGCTAGCAGAGCCTGAGCTGCTCCTTTCGTAGCCCGGCCCGTAGCAATGCTACCTTTTTCTGGCAGATTGGTTACTGCCGTGTTGAGGTCAGCCTCGATTTGAGCGTAAATGGCTTCCGCCGTAGTCCGCGTACGACCCGCCTGTAAATCGGCTTCGTTCGTTGGATTAGGAACCGTCGTAATCAACGGGACACCACCGAACGTACGAACCAGATTGAAGTAAAAATACGCCCGCAGGAAGGTGGCTTCACCAATCAGACGATTTTTGGAGGCTTCGTCAATCGTCAGCGTAGGCAAATACGTCAGAGCTTGGTTAGCCCGTGCGATGCCCTGATAATTGCCTTGCCAGATGTCATTAAAGGAACCACTAGTTGCCGAGAACGTAAAGCCGTCCAATTCATTTTTATCTGAACCTGAGTCCCCCGGATCACTACCTTTATCGGCGTCATCGGAAGCAATACTGGTGATACCGATCCAGGAAAAGGAGTGAATATTCCAGTCGAGCATTTTGTTGTAAATGGCCGTAACAATACCTTCAGCCGATTTTGGATCGCTGGATAAATAATCCGGGGTAAGCTCGCCCTGAGGAGCTACATCCAGGTAATCCTTACAGGCGACTCCGCTCAAAGCAAGACCCGTAAAGAGGCCAGCTCTCAGGATATATTTGTTGACTTTCATTGGAAATATATGTTTTGAGATGGGGCCAGTCGTTACCGCCTGACCCTGATCTTGTCGAATTAGAAATTAACCGTTACTCCCATCAGGAATGTACGAGGCGTGGGATACGCATCCAGTTCAATACCCGAAGACAGCGTACCCGCGGTTTGGTCGGTGCTATTCACGAGCGTACGACCGGGAAGCTCAGGGGTAAAGCCCGAGAACTTCTGGAACGTCACCAGGTTTTGAGCCGTCACGTACACGCGAATGCCTTGCATTTTCCAGGAATCCGTCAGCGTTTTGGGTAAGTTGTAACCCAGCGAAACGTTGTTAATCCGCAGGTACGAGCCTGATTCGATGTAGTAATCAGAAGCCAGAGCTACGTCATTCGACGGACGGGGATTGTTGCTCGTCGTATTACTGGGTGACCACCAGTTGGTGACGGAAGCTTCGATATTCTCGTTACCAAATCGTTGAGCTTTCTTACCGTTGTAAATCTGGTTGCCCAGGTTACCCGCTGCCGTAACGCTCAAATCGAAGTTGCGGTAGCTGATGCCCCCCGTCAGACCAAAGAAGTACTTAGGCTGATACGAACCTTTATATACGCGGTCGTTTCCGTTGATGATGCCGTTGCCATCCGTGTCCACGTAACGCAGATCGCCCACTTTTGCTCCGGAAATGTGCGGATACGCATCCAGCTCAGCCTGTGTTTTGAAAATACCGTTCGTCTGGTACACGTAGAAGCTACCGATGGGTTGTCCTTCTGCCGTCTGCGTGGTGATTTGACCGTTACCTAAGCTACCAGCCTGAATAGGCAGACCACCGTTCACTCGCTCAATTTTATTATTGTTAATCGTGAAGTTCACGCCTACATTGTAACGGAAGTCACCTTTCTTCTCATTCCAGTTCAAACCAAACTCAATACCGCGGTTACGAATGTCGGCGGCGTTGGTCAGATACTGGGAATCGTTATCACCGAAGATAGCGTCGATAGGTTTGTAGATCAACGCGTCTTTCGTGAGTTTGTCGTAGTAGTTGACTTCCCCAGAGAGACGGTTGTTTAGTAAACCAAATTCCAAACCTAAATCTTTCTCCGTCGTTACTTCCCACCGTAGATTCAAATCCTTAATATCCTGAATCGTGTATCCCGGAGCCAGTTGACCGTCAATCTGATAATCCAGGTTTGAAGACAGCGTATAGAGGAACGCGTTCGGTACAATCCGATCGTTTCCTACCTGACCCCAGCTCGCCCGGAGTTTCAGTGCAGAGAAGAGGTTCTGACCCTTCATGAAATTCTCGTTCGCAATCTGCCAAGCCGCACCCACCGATGGGAATATGCTGGAACGGTTGGAGGAAGGAAACTTGCTGGATCCATCCTGACGTACGGTAGCCGTCAACAGGTACCGGTCATCGTAGTTATAGTTTACCCGACTGTAGTAGGAGAGGCGTCGCTCCAGACCCATGCTGCTTTCGTTGGTAGCGGTGGCCTGCGTACCCAGATTCAGCGTCCAGTAGTCCGGATTGTTCGGTACATTCAAACGGGAACCTCCGAGGAAGCTCGTTTTGTAGCGTTCACCGGTAACCCCAACCAAAGCATTCAGACTATGTTTTTCACCGAACGTTTTGGTATACGTCAAGGTATTATCCCACACCCAGCGAGAAGCATTGTCATCGCGAAGTGTCAGCTGACTGGTATTGTTTTGCTGGTTTCCAGAAACCACGTAGATCGGGTTGTACTTGCGATTATTGAACGAACGGTTTTCCACGGCAAAGTTCGAGCGGAATCGCAAATCACTGGTGATGTTCCATTCCGCAAACAGTACACCTTGCAGACGCAGACTTTTCGTATGATCGTTCGTATAGTTGATCTGAGCTAGCGGGTTGGCTACGTTGTTGCGAAGGGTGTATCCATAGCTGCCGTCCTCATTGTATACGGGCACGATTGGAGCCTGCTTGTAGGCACTGGTAAAGGCGGAGTAAGGTTTGTTTTCATTATCTTCCTGAGCCAGGTTTAATGAGGCTCCCACTTTGAAAGACTTACTGACCTGATAATCATTGCTAGCCCGCAAGCTCAAACGACGATAGCCATTGCCTTTTAGAATACCGTCGTCGAACATATAACCACCACTTAGAAAATACGTACTTTTCTCAGAACCACCACTCAAGGAAATGTTATGATTATGAACCAGAGCATTACGGGTAATGGCGTTGAACCAATTCGTATTTGCCTTGATGTCGCCCGCGGTGAAAACAGGTTGCTGACCCGCCCGTACTAAAGCTTCGTTTGAGAAGTCGATGTACTGCTGCGAATCGGCCATTTTCACCCGGCGTGAAGCCTGGCGGAAACCTACGTAACCATCGTAGGTTACTTTAACAGCTCCGCTTTGTCCACGTTTCGTCGTTACCAGAATAACGCCATTGGCAGCCCGCATCCCATAAATAGCCGTAGCTGAAGCATCTTTCAGGACGTCCATCGAGGTAATATCCTGCGGATTGATGTTTCGAATATCATCCGTAATAACGCCGTCTACGACGTACAAAGGATCTGCACCGGCCAACAATGTACCCGTACCGCGAATCCGTACCGTCGGTACGCTACCCGGTTCACCCGAAGCCGTAATTTGTACCCCAGCTAATTTACCCTGCATGGCTTGCGTAGCCGATACAACGGGTTGATTAACGATGTCCGCCGTTTTTAAGGTAGCTACCGCTCCCGTCAAGTCTTTCTTGCGGGCCGTTCCGTAGCCAATCGCAACGACTTCGTTTAACGTAGAAGCATCCGATTCCAGCGTAATGGTAAGCTCTGTAGCCGCCGCAGATACTGTTACTTCCTGCGGCTTCATTCCCACGAACGTTACGGAAAGTACATCGCCTGTATTCGCCGCAAGAGAGAATCGCCCCTCAGCGTCCGTGTTTGTACCACGTGTGGTACCCTTTATGGCAATCGTTGCTCCGGGCAACGGTTGGTTATCGTCCGCACTGGTTACTCGTCCAGTGACGCGGCGTCCCTCCTGAGCATACACTTGAGTGACGATCAGTGAAAACAACCATAGACACAGCAGATAAGCTTTCTTCATGATAAGAAATTGTATTATTTGGTGGACAAAATTAAAATATCTAAGTAGGTGTAGACAAAAAAACCACTACATCATTACCACATCATTTACAGTCTAAGGCTTGTGTGTACTACATCATTCCTACATATTTGTATTAATTGTTGAAAAAATTGTGGGATTGATTTTAACGGTGAAGAAAGTGAGTACCCAGAACAGGATCGGAAGAAGCACAAGAATCGATACTCGTATAAGGTTCGTATTCGTAATAGTTTTAGTGCTTGTCAATAATTTTGCGAAAGCTCAAACGTACACCGATCAGCTACAAAAGCTATGCCTGCCAGAAGTAAGGTCGTTCACCATACAGGACTATCAAGCCCAGCGACAGAACTGGAGCATTAGCCAGAATAAAAACACCCGATTCATCTACGTTGGGAATTCGAAAGGTCTGCTGGAATACGATGGACAAACCTGGAAAAACTTCATTTTGCCGCACCGTCAGATCATTCGTTCCGTTGCTACGGCTGGCGATCGCATCTATACGGGAGCTTTACAGGAATTTGGCTATTGGCAAGCGAATAGTAAGGGCGTTCTTACGTACCATTCGCTGAATTCATTAAATAAGGACCCTCGATTTAAACAGGAAGAAATCTGGAACATTATTACTTTAGGCGAGTCAGTCTATTTCCATTCCTTTGCCTATCTGTTCCGTTATCAGCATAATCAGATAACCACTTTGCCCACGCCGGGAAACGTATTTTTTGCCTACCAGGTCGATAATCGGCTGTTCGTGCAGATTATGGATAAGGGTATTTACGAGTGGGTAGACGAACAATTTGTGTACTTGCCGGGCAGTGACCGTCTCGCTCATGAACGAGTACGCTGTGTATTGCGATCCGGACCTAATCAATTACAGATTGGTACCGATCGGATGCTTTTTACTTTTGATGGCAAAGGCTTCACCGTTTTAAATACCCCGGCGAGTCGTTTTCTGGCGGATAACCAGCTTAACAAAGCCATTCGGGTAGATGAGCGGACGTATGCGTATGGTTCGGTACAAAATGGGATGATCATCACCGATGAGTGGGGCCGGATTCGCTACCACCTCAATCAAAAATCAGGCTTGCAGAATAATACCGTACTGGCTTTGCACGCCGACGCGGACAAAAACGTGTGGGTAGGCACAGATAATGGAATTGATGCCGTCTTGCTGAGTTCACCCGTTCGCCATTTTCGGGATAAGGACGGCGTGCTCGGAAGTGTGTACGATGCTACGCTCTATCAGGGGAAACTGTACGTAGGAACGAACCATGGCGTTTTTCAGGTCAACGAAACGGGTGAAAAAACCAGCCTACAACTGGTGCCCGGTAGTCAGGGTCAGGTTTGGGATCTGGAAGTGATTGACGGAACCCTGTTTTGCGGACATAATGAAGGCACTTTCGTACTGGAAGGTTCGGGCTTTCGGCAAATTTCGAAGCTGACCGGAGGACTCGTACTTCACAAACTCCAAAAGCATCCGGATATACTCATTCAGGGCACTTATACGGATCTGGCATTGTATAAACAGGTCAACGGTCGCTGGCAGTTGAGTCACTCACTGGCGGGCGATTTTTCACTAACCGATCAAATTATCGAGCAAAGTACCGGTACGCTTTTACTGCGACGAAAGTACCGGGGGATCACCCAGATTCGACTCGCGGACGATTTGCGGACCATTCAGCATACCACACCACTCAATGGTCTGCAGGGAGCTAACCTGATTCGGGTCCAGGAAAAACCATTGGTGTGTACCGATCAGCAATCGTATTTTCTGGAAGGAACAACCTTGAAAGCCATTCCAGCCCTTGGTAAACAGGGCGTAAGAAACATTTTTCCCATCAACTCCCAGGATTATCTGGTATTACGGATCAACGGAACGCTGGCGTACTGGCGGGGAAATCAATCGATCAGGCCGTTGAATATCAAACATGTGCAATGGGTGGAAGGGTACGAGAATGTCGTACGGCTCGATGAGCAGACGCTGCTGGTCTGCGGAGATGATGGGTTTTCAGTAGTACCGGTTTCTTACTTGCGACAGGGAACGACGGAGACGCAGGCCCACCCGCTAATCCGTCAGATCAGTACTGAAAACTTCGATCAAACGCTTTATCCCGGTCAGCCTCAACCTGAGTTGCAATTTCGATACTGGCAGAACAACCTGACCATTGATTTTACGTCTACCCAGTACGAGGCCGATGTAACGTACGAGTACTGGCTGGAAGGAAAAATGCCGGGTTGGACAACGTTATCGAAAACGCACACCCTGACGACGGGGCCACTAGACCCAGGTACGTATGTGTTGCATTTACGTTCATCCGTTTCCAGCGAAGAAACCACGCTGTCCTTTGAAATACGTCCACCCTGGTACTGGAATCGCTGGAGTCAGTTTCTATACCTGGTGGTGCTGGTTGTTAGTATCTGGCTGGCGTATCAGTTCTATCGGCGTCGTATTCGGATGCACCAAAGCCGGATTCAACGAAAAATGCAGCTACAACTGGAAGAAGAGCAACTCCGAAACGCTCAGGTATTGGCAGAATTACGGAATGAGCAATTACGGAAAGACGTCGAACGTAAATCGGAAGAACTGGCGAATTCGGCCATGAACCTGCTGCAAAAAAACGAATTGCTGGAAACGATTAAGGGAGAGCTGGAGAAGTTACGGAAAGAAATTGGTCCGGAAACCGCTGCTACGCAGTACCGCTCGCTGGTACAACTCATTAATCGCAATCTGGCCGACGAACACAGCTGGGATATTTTTGAATCCAATTTCAACGACGTGCATGATTACTTTTTCAAAAAGCTGCTCGAATCGTTTCCCAATCTAACGCCTGGTGATTTGAAGTTGGCTGCGTATCTGCGAATGAATTTATCCAGCAAAGAAATTGCTCAGTTACTAAATATTACGGTTCGCAGTGTCGAGTTGAAGCGGTACCGCTTACGTACCAAACTCAACTTGCAAACGGAACAGAACCTCAATGAATTTCTGATTAAACTGTAAAAAGACCCGGCCTTTCGAGCCGGGTCTTTTTGTTAACGTAGCTTCAGCGTAACCAGGGTAAATACCGCAAGCAGGATACCGATGATGAAGAAACGCATGACAATCTTCGGCTCTGGTATATTGGATTTCTGGTAGTGGTGATGTAGGGGAGACATCTTGAAAAGCCGGTGCAACTGGGCGTATTCGAGTCCTCGTCGTTTTTTCTGGTACTTGAAATAACTGACTTGGAGAATGACAGAAATGGATTCGATGAGGAAAACCCCGCACAAAATCGGAATTAGCAATTCTTTACGTAACACAATGGCTAGCGTTGCGATGACGCTACCCAGCATCAAACTACCCGTATCGCCCATAAAAACCTGAGCGGGGTACGTGTTGTACCAGAGAAAGCCGACGCAGGCTCCGACAAAGGCCCCACAGAAGACCACTAGCTCGCCGGATAAAGGAATGTAGTAGATGTTGAGGTACTGGGAAAAGACTTTATTTCCTGAAAGGTAAGCCAGAATACCCAGCGTGAGGCCGATGATGATGGACGAACCTGCGGCTAGCCCATCAATCCCATCCGTGATGTTGGCTCCATTGGATACGGCCGTAATAATGAAGATGACAATAACGGTGTATAGAATCCAGGTGTATTCATCGGGCAGAATGGAATCCGGAAGAATCTCCGAATAATCAATCTCGTTGTTTTTGAAGAAAGGGACGTTCGTTAGAAAATCTTTGGTATCCGTAAATTTCCGTAGTTCAGCGAAGCCCGTTGGGGTATTGATGCGAGCTTCTTCGTACACCCGGATTTTGATGTCTGGCGAATAGTGCATCGTCAGTCCAATGAGCAGGCCTAGTCCGATTTGTCCGACAATCTTGAAGCGACCGGGTAAGCCCTCCTTATTTTTTCGAAAAACTTTAATGTAGTCATCCACGAAACCGATCAAACAGGTCCATACCGCCGAAATCAGCAAGAGTACTACGTAAATATTATCCAGCTTGGCAAATAAGAGTACTGGAATGACAATGGCCAGTAAGATAATGAAACCACCCATCGTAGGGGTGCCTTTCTTCTGCATCTGTCCTTCCAGGCCCAGATCACGAATGGTTTCGCCAATTTGCAGGCGTTGCAAATACCAGATGATGCGTTTACCAAAAACAATACCGATAATCAAGGACGTCACTGTAGCCGCCGCCGTCCGAAAGGTAAGAAACTGAAAAACCCCGGCTCCGGGAAAATTGAAGGTTTTATCCAGATAATCGAAAAGATAGTAGAGCATACTAGGCTACAAAAATTGACAATGCGGGTACTAAGTTCTGCAAAAGCCGGGAAAAGCCGACATCTGAAATGAAAATACCCTGGCTTTAGTAAAAAGGGCACAAAAAAAGCCCGCAATTGCGGGCTTTACAAAGAAGGGGAAATGAATAATTATTCGACTTCCAACTTCGTAATTTTATATACATTACGGTCGATAGTGAAACGACCGATGCCTTCTTCGCCAATAACGTCGAAGAGTTCAAGGGCCCGACGGGCGTTGATTTCTTCTTCAACTTGCTCTTTTACAAACCATTGCAGGAAGTTTTCGGTAGCGTAATCCTCTACGCGACGGCAAAGACTTACCAGACGGTTGATGGAATGCGTTACGTTGATTTCACTTTGCAGAGCCGTTTCGAATACGCTACGGAAGGTAGGATATTCGTGAGGAACAGCTCCTACTTCAGGTGAATAAGCCATTACACCCTGATCTGCCAGGTAATGGAAGATTTTGAGCATGTGCTCGCGTTCTTCTTCCGATTGTTTGTAGAAATATTTGGCTGAATACAGGAAACCATTCACTTCGCACCAGGAAGCCATGGCTAAATATTTAGAAGAAGCTTCCGCTTCCATTTTAATCTGAGCATTCAAGGCTAATTCAACTTCCTCTTTCAGTGAGGTACGGAGGCGTTGCAAATCTTTCATGTTAATCTTATTTTTTTAATGCGATAGTTCAAAAAAATGTGCTCGTTGCTATCGCCCGGGAATTTAGATCGTTGGTGGGCAATACTTTCTACACCACAAAAGTATAGGCTCTCGCGTAGAATGCAATACTAACGCATTGAAAAAGAGTAATTTAGAAATAATCTCAGTAGCAAAATAAATAAGGGCTCCGTGGTGTGCGTACCAGCGGAGCCCTCAGTTAGGGAAAGAATATCGTTCGTTAGTAAGAGTACGTATACAAAACTTCGTGTAACATCGAGTTAAGATTCAGCGTAAACTGTGTACCCGCCAGCAAGTCACGTAATTGTACTAGATCACACAGTGTCAGGACTAGTTTCTGATTAGACTTGGGTGCTTCCAATACTTCAAAGTCGTATTCATCGTCGAGATTAAAAATCATCTCGTGAAGATTCACTCGTTCCGCTTTCCGACGAAACAGAACGAAATCTGCCATTCGGAATGCCATCACCTGATCAGCAAAATTGAGAACAATACGATTCGTTAGATCGCATTGGTAAGTCACTCCTTTCGAAGTACGGTACAACTCGTGAAGAGAAACGTTAAGGCTCATGGAACGGGTACGTGAAAATCTCCTCAAAGATAAAGACAGAAGGGTGATAGAAACAAATTATTTAGAATCAATAAAAATTATTTGAAAATTATTTGGAATAAATCTAAATAAACTACTTCCTTTGCAATGTCTAAGATGGACTAATGGTTAGGGGACAGCTTCATCTTAAGCACTCCATCGTTTTTTTGCTCGTTGTTATTAGAAAAAAGCCTTCGTTTTGCGAGGGCTTTTTTTATGAGGAGCCATCCTCTCTTCGGTTTTACCTCCCTTATTCTATTCCCTTCTTCTCCATGAAAAAAAACTATCTACTCTTTCTGATCCTGCTTGGTGCATGCACAAGCCTTTGGGCACAAACGGGCCGTATTCAGGGGACTATCACGAGTTCTGACGGTAAGCCGACCAGTCAGGTAACGATTTCGCTCAAGGGTCGTTCGGCCGGAGCTACTTCTAACGAGTCAGGCCAGTATGCCATCGAAAAAGTAAAAGCTGGTACGTATACCTTACGCGTGAGTTTTGTCGGCTTAAAAAGCCAGGAGCGTGAGCTGGAAGTGCGTGAAAACGAAACCACGCAGGCCGATTTCACACTGGTAGAGACGGCGGAACAACTCGAAGAAGTACTGGTGAAAGGCACAAACAAGTTTGGTAATAAAGAAAGTGAATACGTAGCCCGGTTACCCATCAAGAATCTGGAAAACCCGCAGGTATACAATGTCCTTTCCAAAGAACTCGCTACCGAGCAGATCGCCGTGGATTATAAAAACCTGTTACAAAACGTGCCCGGTGCCGGGGTTGGATTCGGTGGTGTGAATAATGGCGTAACCTACCTGATTTTACGAGGCTTCTGGGTAACCAGTCAGATGCGGAATGGCATGGCTTCGCAACAAAGTGCGGGAATTGATCCCATCAATGTGGAGCGGGTAGAAGTACTGAAAGGACCCTCCGGTACGCTCTTTGGTTCCAGTCTAATTTCCTTTGGTGGATTTTCCAATCTGGTTACGAAAAAGCCATACGCTGATTTTGGCGGTGATATTTCCTATACGGGCGGCAGTTGGAGTTTGAATCGACTGACTGCGGATATCAATACGCCACTCAATAAAGAGAAAACGGCTCTGTTCCGCCTGAATTTGGCTTCGCACAACGAAAAAAGCTTTCAGACCTACGGCTTCAATCGTAACTATACCGTTGCCCCCAGTTTGTTTTTTAAAGTTAATGATCGTCTTTCTCTACAGATTGATGCCGAGTTTTTCCGGACAAATCGTACCACGCTTCCCGCGTATGCTTTTGGCAAAGCAGGATTCAAAAATATTAAGGATACGCCGCTGGGATACGACCAGGCCATCAACAGCAACGATCCGCTCTTGAAGATGGGTACGCACAATGTCTTTGCCAAGGCAGAGTACAAACTTTCGGATCAGTGGACTTCTGCCACGCAGTACGCCTACGGAAACATTCAGTACGATAACGTCAACTACATGTACCCGGCTACTTGGACGAGCGATAGTACCATTGCCCGGAGTATTTCGGCGGCGCGAAACAGCTATACCCGTTCCATGCAGTTTCAGCAAAATTTCACGGGTGACTTTCAGATCGGCCGTTTCAAAAATCGGATGGTCGTTGGCGTTGACGCGTATTATACTGCCAGCCTGACGCAATCGTACGGCGTCATTACTTACGATGTAATCAACATTCGGAAACCGATTGTACCGATCTCCCTCTCCCGTCTGGAAAACATGGTCGCGAATGCCAACCTTACGAACACCTTCGCTGAGCAGTATCGCTACAGTGCATATGTATCGGATGTACTGAATCTGACGGATCGCTTGATGGCGATGCTGAGCGTACGGGTCGAAAAATTCGATAACAAGGGCACTTCTGTCAACGGACAACCCGCAGCGGCAGCCGGGGTGTACAGCCAAACGGCCGTTTCTCCCAAGTTCGGTCTGGTGTACCAGCCCATTAAGGAACAACTCTCGGTGTTTGCCAATTACATGAATGGCTTTCAAAACGTAGCTCCCATTACCCAGCCCGACAACTCGATCCTGACGCCCTTACCGCAGTATGGTAATCAGTGGGAAGTGGGGGTAAAAACGGAGGCGTTGGCCCAAAAACTTACGGCTACGGTGAGTTACTACGAAATTGATTTGAAAAATGCCATACGCACGGATCCAACGCGGCCCGGGTTTTCCATTCAGGATGGTCAACAAAAAAGTAAAGGGGTTGAGGTAGACCTCGTGGCTAATCCCTTACCCGGCTTAAATCTGATTGTGGGTTATGGTCATAATGAATACAAATACACCCGGGCCAATGCCAGTCAGGAAGGCTTGAGCAATGGTTTACCCGCCGATATTGCTAATTTCTGGGCTAGCTACAAATTCACCCAGGGAGCAGCCAAAGGCTGGGGGATAGGCATTGGCGGCAATCACGTTAGTACAATCTATCCCAATAATGTCGGTGGAGGAATCACGATACCCGCGTATACGAAGTTTGATGCGACCGTGTATTACGATCAGCCCAAGTGGCGATTAGGAATCAAGTGTAATAACCTGACCGATAAACGATACTGGGGACTTAACTATGATCCACAAAACCCCAGACAGTTACTCGTCAGTCTATCTTATAAGTTATAAACGGACGTTACCACCAAGGCCGAATAAAAAACCGAAAGAGATTCCTGAGTTACAGGAATCTCTTTCGGTTTATAAAGGCTGAAGGAAAATACTTGAATCGGGACTACTTTTTCAAACCAAAGTTTTTGGAGATGCCAAAGTTTACGCCATCCCCAAAGGTTAGTTTAAAATCATTCAGGTTGCTGGACGAGTTTTTAACCTTGGCCGTACTGTAGCTCAGGTTCCCAAAACCAAAGTTCAGGGCGAATCCATTTTTCATGTTTACGCCGATGGCCGGAAAGAATACTCCCTGAAAGCCGTTGTAGCGGGTGTCCGCATCCTGCTTACCGGAGAGGTAAGTAGCATTGAATTGACCATACACAGCGAAGATGTCCGACAAAGCCCAGGCATAACGGACAAACGGTCCTATAGTAAATTGAGAAGTTTTCAGATCCGCTCCACTGGCATTGGTCGATTTCGTAGAGCTCGTGCCTAGGACCAGACCACCCGTCCAATGGTCATCCCATTGGTAGCCAACGGCAGGACTAAAGTTAAACGTATTCGATTTCACACTCGACCCACTTAATTTCTGAGATTCTAAACCTAGCGTTCCATATACCAGCACGGTGTTTTGCTGAGCAAAGGCTCCGGCCATGCTGAAGGTTAGGAAGCATAGACTGAAAAGTACTTTTTTCATGGATAGGATTTGTAAAAAGTATAGATGATTCGTTGGATAGTGATGCAAAGTAAAATGAGTATATAGACTTAAATATTATTTGTTAGTTGAATGGTTATTAATTGCCGTTGAATGGTTATTTATACTCGTTAAAGAGATAAATACTTAGCCGAGTGAAGTAGATGGAAAAGAGGCTGATGCAACCAAAGCGTAAAAGAGGCGTAGTGGGGATAGTGATAAGCCAGCGAGCTTTTCAGGACACGCTAACGGCGATTTATATACATTGGTAAGAAAAATCTGCCCTTAGGCCATAAATCAGTTGGAGTTTCGTAAAATTCGGAACAAGTTCGCGTCGTTCTCTGGTACGGGAGTTTTCCTAAAAACTCTCCAAGCATTTGTAATCTATGTCCATTTCCTGGTCTCGAACCTTTTATCTATCAGTACTAACGACGTCCTTACTGGTATTGACGCAATGCGGCGGCGGTAGCGGGAAACGTGGAAACCAAGTTTCCGAAGAAGCTACCGAACCGTCCACCGCGTCTGCTCCGGTAGCTGAAACCCCTAAGGCCGCTCCTAAAAACCTCAAAGCCAAGCTTTATTTGGAAGCCAGTGGCAGTATGTTTCCCTACGATGCGGCGGGGAGTACGGGAGAATTTGACGAAGCTCTCCAGAAACTGCTAACGGAATTTGAAACCCAGAAGTCGGGTTCGACGGAATTGTTCGTTGTCAATGATAACGTGTACCCAATGGGGGTGAGTTTCCAGCAGTTGGTGGAACAACCCAATATTTTCACGCTAACCGAAGGGAAAGGCGACTCCAAACACACTGATTTCAGCCTTATTTTTAAAACGATTCTTTCCGACCTGAAAGAAGGAGAGGTAGGCGTCCTGTTTTCGGACCTGATCTACTCGACGGAATCAACGACCGCCCAGTCGGCAACGAAAATTCTGGCGGATGTAGAAACACTCATGCAAACGACCTTTGCTCCGCAGACCAAAGGAAAGTCGCTTTTGCTGCTGAAACTCAATGGTCAATTCAAGGGTACGTACTATCCCCACAACGGCGGAGGTAAACCCTACAGTGGTTCGCGGCCGTATTACATTGCCCTGATGGCTACGAACGCCACGATGAAAGCTCTGCTGGCAGATCCTAAATTTGAGTCGCTTTCTCGCTTCTCTGAATTGCCGGGCTTCGACTCTTTCCATTATTTTACCAGTGCTACGGATAACCTTCCTTTTTATACGGTGTTATTAAAAGACGCCGAACAGGCCGGGCAATTTGAGCAAAGTCGTCAGGAACGGAAGGAGCGTTCCAACATCGTGCATACGCTCGAAAATATCAAGGCCGACCGCAAAACGCAGGGGCTGACCATTGCCTTAGGCGTCGATCTGGGCGGTTTTTATCTGCCGGAATCCTACAAGACCGATCCCAAATCCTACGAGATTGAATCGGACGAAGACTTTAAAATTCAGAAAATTGTAGCGGAGAATGGACCCGAGGGCTATACCCACAAGTTTTTGCTCTCTACGCCGGAACCGCAGGGTGGGGGAAAACGTGAAATTACTATTCGACTCAAACGTAAATTCCCGCCCCGCTGGATTACGCAAACGCATACGCAGGACGATAGTAACCCGAATGCCGAAGCCTTTGCGGAAACCACGTTTGGTTTGCTCAACTTTACCCGGGGTATTGAAAAAGCGTACAATCCCCAAAACGCCGACACCTATTTTGCAATCAGCCTTACTTTGAATAATTAATGGAAAATCTACTGTACGACTTTTACGCTCTCTTTGTTGAGAACTCCCTGCTCAATGATTTATACGACGAAACGCTGCTGACCTCCCTGACGCTCACTATGCTGGTCTTTGTATTGGTAGGAGTAGCGATTTATTACTTCGGGATGAACAAAGTACGTTACGCCAAAGCCTCTACCTGGCTGGCCGTACTGGGCAGCAGTGCCGTACTGACCATGATCGTCGCCATTGTGACCTGCTCGCAGAAGGCGGCTCAGGAAATTCCCCGCCGGAAAGGACACCCCGAGCAGGGCCGGTTTTTCGACCAGGGCGGCAGTATCTTTTTCGGCTTTGGTTTCGAAATGCTGATCCTGGCAGCTATTCTCTTTTTCGTTCTATCGCTGGTTGTAAAAAACGTAAGTACAAACAACCGGAAAATTCCATTTTAGGAGTTTAGCGTTTTGAGTGCAGGGTTTCGCGTTGGGATACCCCCATTTATGCTAAACGCTACACTCAAAACTTTGAAAACTCAAAACTCCCAACTCTTATGTCTCGACTCTTTTTGTTTGCGATTGGAGGTACCGGAGCCCGGGTGGTAAAGTCGCTGACGTATCTACTGGCTTCGGGCGTTAAGCTCCGTAATACCACGCAGGTGATCCCCATTCTGATGGATCCCCACGCGGAAAATAAAGACCTGAAGCGAACCAAGGAGATTCTGAATCAATACCAGAACGTACGGGCTTCGCTGCAAAATCCGCCTTCGTCGGGACTGTTTGGTACTGACATTCAAACCCTGAAACGTCAGCTGCCCAGTGCCTCCATCTCGGATTCGTTTCAGTACGAACTCAAGGGCGTAAGCGACGAAAAATACGGTAATTACATTGGCCACGACTCGCTGGATGAATCCAATCATGCCCTGGCTGATCTGCTGTTTTCCAAAGAACAGCTGGATACCAAAATGGATATTGGCTTTGTGGGAAATCCGAATATTGGTTCGGTCGTACTGAACCAGTTCCGGGAATCGGAAGAGTTCAAAGCCTTTGTCAGCTCGTTCAAAAAAGAAGATAAAGTATTCATCGTCAGTTCCATTTTTGGAGGAACCGGAGCTGCTGGTTTTCCGCTGATTCTCAAGAATATCCGTGGGTACGGTGGCTCGGACGCCAAAGATGTTCGCGAAGCCCGGATCGGAGCTGTGTCGGTTCAGCCCTACTTCGACGTGTACTCGGCTGGTGCCCAGGACAAGGCCATCGATAACGCTACCTTTATTTCCAAGACGAAAGCGGCGTTGGGTTATTATCAGAACAGCCTTTCCAACAAAGAATACCCCAAGCTCAACGCCTTGTATTACCTAGCCGAAAGCTACCGGAGCCCGTACGATTACGATCCCGGAGCGGGTGGGCAACAAAACGATGCTCACTACATCGAAATGGTAGCGGCGTTATCCGTCGTTGACTTCTGCGAACATGCCAGCGAGCTGGAGTGCACGGTACGGGACGGACAGATCATTGCCCGCAATCCACGGTACGCGGAGTTTGGTTTGGGTACGAGTAATAACCGACTGAATTTCGCGGATTTTGTGGATCGTACGCGACAGGTTATCGCTCGACCGCTGAGTCAGTTTGGCATTCTGAGCCAATACCTGAAAACCCGGGTGGAACGCGATGGTATTCTGGGCAGCAACAGTGCTCCCTGGACTAGTAAGGAAGCTCCTAAAATTGGTTCAGATTTCCGTCAGACGAAGTTCTACCGGAATCTGCACGACTTCAACGAGAACTTCCGTACCTGGCTGCTGGAGATGAACGATCACGACCGGAACGTCTTCAATAAACGAACCTTCCGCCCCTTCAATCTGGCGACGGAAGATTTAGGGAAGTTTATTCCCGGTTTCGAGCGTACCAAGAAAAACTTCTTTGGGAAAACCGTAGACGTAGAAATCGAGATGAACAAAGGGGAATTCGATGAATACCTCAATGCGGAATCAAAAGGGAAAACCTACGTCACGCCGGAAGACAAATTCCTGACGCTGATGAATACCTGTACGGATCAATTCCTGCAAAAAGAATATTCACAGCTGTCCGGAAGCTAAGACCGAAGGCATCGTCTTCATTCATTGGAACCTTACGGAGCCATGAATCGGGCATCAGCTCTTTTCATACACTCCTTCATTCATTGAACTTATGTCAGACCAGTCATTAAAACGCGAACTAAACCTGCACGACCGCTCGGCTTCGGTTGATGGGCACTGGTTTACTTCGCAACCCTATACTACCGATCTGATCGAGGCGATTCAGGACAAGGCCAAAGGCGATACGGAGAAAGATCCGACGTCCATTCCCAGTCCGTTTGCCCGCTTTGATCTGGTGAAATCTGCTTTCCGTAATCTGATTTTACGCAGTGACCTGAAAGGATCCTTGAACGACGAACGGCTGGTTTCGGCCTGTTTCGACGTGGGGGAAATCTTCTTCAATTACGATAAATTCAAGTCGCCCCGTGGCCCGGTCCGAATCATTACTTGGGATCGGGAACAGGCTCTGCGTACGTTGCAAAACGGCTCGCGTAACCACCAGCGTCTGGGCAGTGCCCTGGATCTGTACCTGCGTGAAGACGCCGCCAGCTACAACTTCGGTGGCTTGCGTAAGCTGTTTATTCTGCACTACCAAAGTCGCGAAGGAACGGGCGTGATTGGAGGTACTTCGCCCGCTACGCTGTTTTTTACGGCTCCGAACGCTCTGGATTTCGTGGATATTCACTTCGGAAATCACCGCGTATTTGACCGGAATAATCCCGTCCCGCTGCACGAACGCGACATTGAGTACCAGGTGTTCTGGCACGGATTGAAGCGTTTTATGCCGGGTTTCCGGGAAATGTATCCCGAAGTGTCCGAGTATCTCAGCCGCAGTCTGGAGCTGTTGCATACCCGAAATTACGACACTTGGCAGCGGATCGGAGCCAACGGCCAAAACCTGCGGGAAGAAGCCTGGAATGCCGATTTTCCGGAGCTGGAATTCGATACGAACTACACCGTTGAATTTGCTTCCACGGGACAGGGTCCCGCCTTTAAAATGCGGAAAGCGGCGTCGGGACCGGAAGTCATTCAGGGCCTGAGTCATTTCCTGATTAGTCCGACCGAAGAGCTGGACGAGTATGGCGTCAAAAAACAACGCTACACGGGCAAACCGGCTCCCATGATTCTGTCCAGGGATTTCTTCGAGCCCATTCCGTACACGCGGATTCCCTGGCGGGATACGATTGACGTAAAGCATTTTGTGTCCGAAGACTGGCGTACCAACCAGCGGCAACTGCCCGGTCAGGCGGATTTTTATCCCTACCTGACGACCAGCGATTTCCTGGAACCGCATTTGATTCGGCTGGTCTATCCCATTCATTCCCAACGGTACTTTGACGGTGGTTTGCGGAATGTACAAAAGAGCTATCTGCTACCACTGAAATCGGATTTCTTCGAGTTTTTCTCCGCTCAGGATCTGATGCGGGGTGGGGAAGTCAATATTCAGATGGAAGAACGGGCGGGCGGTTCGGTTCGCGTGACCTTACAGATTCCGCTGGGAAAATGGGACGTTGCTCAGCAAAAAGTAGTACCCACGGGCCGGACACTGAAGCTCTCCCGGATGTACTACGATGATCCGACCAAATCGCCCAACGAGGAGAAAAACGAAGGCGTCATTGCCGAGCACCAATTTGGCATGACGGTATTCCCCTTCGTCAAGATGAAACGTCCGCCGCTGGCTAATTTCAAACCCATGTACCGGGTGCATCTGGTGGATCGGGACGTGTCGGCTCAGACATTCAAGAACGAATACAAACTCAGTTTCTTCGATCAGAATAACCAGCTTATTCCCGTGCCTGACAACCGGGTTCGTCCGCGGAGTCAGAAAGATATTGGTACGGGTGCTAAGTCAGAGGTTCACGTCGTAGAAGCTGATTTCGAACGAATTACGGTTGAAGTAGCGGGCCATCGCGGCGTCATTTTACCGAAATTCGAAGTACGCGAGATGAAGGACACGGTCTTTACCTTCGCCGTCGATTTCGGTACCACCAATACACACGTGGAGTTTACTACTTCCGATGATCGGCAACCGCGGCCCTTTACCATCGACGACGATGTACAGATCGCGACCCTGCATGACCCCACTTTCCCCGAGCGGGATGGGTCATTCAACGGTACGCGAGCCATACCCATTGCCGAACTGGTACCGCAGGAAATGATGCCCGAACACCTGGGTGAAGCGTATCTCTGCAAGTTTCCGCAGCGGACGGCTCTGATCGAAAACCGGCCTAATTTTTCGGGTGAAAATCTGTTCGGCTTCGGGGACTTTAATATTGGATTCCTGTACGAAAAGCGGAATATTCCCAAAGATGACTATACCATTTCAACGAATCTGAAGTGGTCCGATTTCAGTAAAAATATCAAGGCTCAGAAGCGGATTGAAGGCTTCCTGCAGTCGCTGTTGCTATTGATCCGCAATAAAGTACTCATCAACGGTGGAAACCTGGCTCATACCGAATTACTCTGGTTTTACCCCTTGAGTATGGTTGAAAACCAGCGTAATTACTTTGAAGGACTTTGGAACAAGCTGTACGCCGAAACCATCAGTCGCGAGCGGATGCCCCGGAAAGTCCCCGAAAGTATTGCCCCTTTTTACTGGTATAGCCGGGGAGGTGGTAGTAGTCAGCCCATTGATTCCAACATTTACCCGACGGCTCTGATTGATATTGGAGGAGGTACGTCCGACATCGTTATTTTCGAAGGAAACCAGCCGAATATGCTGACTTCCGTGCGTTTTGCCGGTAATGCCGTATTCGGCGACGGCTTCGCCCGGGATGGAGCGGCAGCTCGCAATGGCTTCGTCAAGAAATATGATCCGGAAGTAAGCTCGCACCTGTCGGCTAATTTCAGTAACCTGCACCGGGCTTACGAGTCGATCAAGGCGAACAACCGTTCGGAAGATATTGTGGCATTTTATTTCTCGCTGAAAAACAACCTGGATTTACGGGAAAAAGCAGCCTACGATTTCAACGACCGGCTAGCCAATGACTCCGATCTCAAGATTGTTCCGCTAGTATTCTATACGGCTCAAATCTACCATTTGGCCCGTTTGATGAAGGCGAAAGACAAGAAGATGCCGCGGTATATTGCCTTCAGTGGAACGGGTTCTAAATTGCTCGACATTCTGACACCCCGAAACGTGGCTCTGGCCGATCTGGCTAAGCTAATTTTCGAAAAGGTATACGATGCCCCCTACCACGCCGATGGGCTTGACATTGTACGTGAACGCAATTCGCCCAAGGAATCGACTTGTAAGGGTGGTTTGAAAATGCCCGGATTGAACTTCTCCCGTGAAGACGACGGTACGCTGGAAGCCCAGATGGACCGCATCAAAACCGTTCTGCTGGGTACGAAAGAAGATCGCATCGTCGTACGCGGCGATACGTATCAGCACATTGACGGGGAGGTATTACAGGGCGTAGCCGATGAGGTGAAAGCGTTTGTGGATATGCTTTTTAGTCTGGAAATTTCGTTCAGTGGAAAATTTGGTGTGAACGAGGGCCGCCTGGATCAGTACAAGAACATTCTCCTGCGAAATCTGCTGCAAAATGTATACAGTGGCTGGGAAATGCGGCGGGAATCGCTCGAAAACCTGAACAGTCCGGTAGAAGAAACGCTCTTTTTCTATCCCCTGCTGGGAGCTTTAAATCAGTTAGCCTGGGAAGCGGCCAGTTAGAGCCGTTTGGAAATTTTTATCGACGCGGACCCTGGTAAGGGTCCGCGTTTTAACCAACCTTGAATCCTTCGTATGCGTCGAGTCATCATTCTTGTTTTGTGCCTGTTCTGGACGGTTTCCGGATTTGCCCAAACGGCTTTGGCCCGTAAAGAGAGTACTTTCCAGGAAGCTGGTGGTGTGAATACCAAAGCTACCTACGCTGATTTCTTTAAAAAATTGATGGATTTTTTCCTGGACAACAAGGCTACGCCTAGTGTGGCGGTGGTGCTGCGTCAACTGGAGCCGTACCTGAGCCGACCCCTGACCGACCAGGACAAGATGAAAGTCAATAAGATTCTTACGGAGCTGGAAAATCTGAAAGAACCCGATCCGAAAACGGGTGAAAAGGTGTCGATTCTGAAAACCCGGGTAGCTCTGGGCAGTTTTGTGACGAACCTGCGAACCGAAATTACGGAATCCGAAATCATCGATAGCGGCGATACAACTGTAGCCGATGGTACGGAAGTGATGCCCGACACGGTAGCTCGGGAGGCCCTCGATGGAGTTCCGATTTTACCGAATAAATCAGGCGACTCGCCCTGGATTTGGTGGATCATTTCGGGAATAAGCGTACTTGCCGCTGCCGGGCTGGGTTATTTGTACCTGGACGAGAAAAAGAAACGGGAACGAATTGACCGGCAAATGCTCAATACTTCGAGTCAGGCGAGCCAGAGTTACATCAAAATGCAGCAACTCGAAAAGCAGGTGCCGCAGTTGATTGAAAAAATCAAGGAATACGAGAAAGCACTCAAAGAGTACGACAAGGCTCTGAAAGAGGCTCAACAGAAAAACGAAAACGAACGGAACCGCTGGCTACAGGACATGCAGAGTTTGCAAGCGGCCGCGGCGAAGGAACCGGAGCTGGTAAAAGAACCCGAACCCGTAGTGGTGCCTCCCCAGCCGCCTCAACCCCCCGTTGCTCCGGCTCCCGAAGATCCCGAACCGATTCCGGAACCTGCTGCGGTTCCAGCTCCGGTAACTATAGGCGGACTTGAGGTTTTTTATCTGTCGACGCCCAACAAAGATGGCTCGTTCCGGGATATCCGGGGAGCACAGTTTGATCCTTCCCAGTCGCTGTATCAGGTACGTCTGACGGGCCCGCTGGATGCGGAATTTGAATTTGTGGACGATCCAGGCTTAGTGAGCGAAGCCCTGCGGTATCCGGAAACATTCCTGGATCCGGTGTGTGATTACGGCGGAGGCATTGAGTACGGAGCCCGCCGGATTATCACCGTTGCCAAAGGAAAACTAGCTAAAGCCAGTGTAGATTCGGATCGCTGGGAGTTGCAATACAAGGCAATCATTCGATTCGAAAATTAAAAGCGAAGAGGCTTTGGGGTAGTTAAGTGTCAGTACCTTCGGGGGCCTACACTTAACTACCCCAAAACCTAGGTATCAAACGAAAATCCCACATGACCCAACTAATAGAAATCGTCATTATTCTCGGAATTCTGGTAGCCCAGGGCTGGGTGTGGCTGGATACACGGGGTAGAATTAGTCGATTTCGCGAATTAATTCCTGAAGGTTCCGTCTTTAGCCTTCGGAGGTATCGGATACTTCGGCAGGATCTGGAACAACTATCCACCGCCGAAGTACTCAAACAAATCGAGAGTCTTTCGCAACGCACGCACGTAAACGATCTGCAACTTGAAGAATTGACCCGGCGGGAAGATCAACTGGTCGTACTCCTTTCCAAAGAGCTCCACGAGGTCATGCGGGCGGAAGCGGAGGCCGAATTACAGCAGATACGTCAGGACCTCTGGAATTTCAAAACCATGAATCCGGGTCGCGAAACGCTGGAGTTGCCCCTGATTGTCTCGACGGATAAAACTGAGGGCATCGGTAAAATTCTTGAAAGCATCAATACCTACTTGATCCGCAACCGTACTTCGTTGGCGGATTTTAATTTGTTACGCGACATTACCGAACGGAATCTGGATGCGGAAGAAGAAGGCATTAATCTAACTATGCCCATTCCCCTGTACCTGGGTCTGATGGGTACCATGGCGGGTATTGTGATCGGTCTGTTTGCCATGCCAGCCGTAGGGTCGGCCAGCTTCCTACAGGGCGAAGGCGTCAATAACCTCATCGGCGGCGTGAAAATTGCCATGTTGGCGAGTTTAGCGGGTCTGCTACTGACGGTACTTAACTCCTGGACGTTCCGCAATTCGAAAGCTACGCTAGAAAGCCGTAAACAGGGTTTTTTCTCTTTTCTCCAAACGGAATTGTTACCCATCCTTTCCGAAGGCGTAAACGCGGGCATCTTTGCAACGCTTAACCGCAGTATTCAGGACTTTAGTACCACCTTTCGGGATAATGTTCAGGAGCTAAGTGGCATGGTGGATAAAAACCACGCGTCGCTGATGGCCCAGCAAAAAGCTCTGGATACCCTACAAAAAGTAGATTTGAATCGAGTCGCTAGCTTTAATATTCAGGTGCTGAGTCAGTTGGATAGTAGTCTGGATTCGTTGGAGAAATTCGGGTATTACCTCAATCAGCTGAATGGACTGGTGGATAATACGCAGAAAATCGTCGAACGTACGCAGAACGTCGAAGACATTTCCGTACAGATTTCCAAAAGCCTCCAGCAATCGCAGGATCTGTATCTATACTTGACGAGCCATTTCAAGCAACTCGATCAGCATGGACAGGCCTTTAATAACAAGGTAGGGCAGTACGATGACTTGATCGATCAAAGTCTGCGGGCACTGGATCGTACCATCCACGATCAGTTGAAGAGCATCGAAGACATCAAGATTCGGGAAATCAACGCGACGGATCAGTACTTTACCCAAAATCGCGATAAACTCAGCAAGCTCGATTACCTGGAACTGCTCGAACGCAATGCCGAGCTGTACCAGAAAGAAAACGCCCAGCGGCAGGAGCAGATTCGTCAGCAACTCGAAGCCTTAGGTCGTCAGCAGGGCCAGACCCAGCAACTCATCGAACGCATGGTGAAGCGGATGGAAAAAGGAGCCTGGAGCCGCATGTTCTCAACAAAGAGTTAGCCAGCTTACTCGATTTATTACCATCATGGAAAGATCGGGGCGTAGCAGGTTAAGGGTCTCAGACGCGAAACCAATCCACCCCGATTACAAATCGGGGCGAGCTTCTTAACGTTATTAGTCAATTAAATCATTGAAAACCAGACATACTGATTTTTTCTGGCCGAGTTATACCGATCTCATGACGAGTCTGTTTTTCGTCATGCTGGTGCTGTATGTGCTGACGGTCGCCATTTTAAAGTCGAAAGAGGAGGGGTATATCAACGATGCCCTAAAATACCAGAAAATTCAGACCATCGAGCGGGCTTTGCAGGAGCTGAATGGAACCTATTTTCGTTACGATGAGAACAATAAGCGGTTTCGATTGGGAGTGGACGTCAATTTTAAACCCAATCGGGCCGATATGAGCGAACTCGACGCCCGTACCCGCAATGGCCTACTCGAAGCGGGCAAGGTACTGTTCCGAAAAATCAAGAACGTAGCCAAAGAAAACCCAGACGTCAGTTATATGGTTGTGGTAGAAGGCAATGCCCAACGAGCGAATGACAACTGGCAGAGCAGTTTTGGGCGTCAGAATGGGTACGAACTCAGTTATCGCCGGGCCTTGGCTCTGGTGGATTTCTGGAAGCAAAATGGCATCAACTTCGATCAATTCAAGAATTGTGAAGTCCTGATTGTAGGGAGTGGCCATTTTGGGAAATCACGCGATCCCCGGAACGAAAACGCCAATCGCCGGTTTACCATACAGATCACTTCAAAAGTGGGTAAATCGCTATGAAATTTTATTGTTTACTGCTCTTACTCGGCCTGGGGCTGATGAGTTGTGCCGGTTGTTCCAAAAGTGGCAATCGCCGTCACGACCGAGATACGGTTCGCGTAGCCGAAGAACCGAGACCCTAGCCGGCTTCGTTTAAAAACTAGTATGGTTGCTTTTCCCAACGCCAAAATTAACCTTGGCTTATACATTACCGAAAAACGCTCGGACGGGTACCACAACCTGGAGTCCGTGTTTGTACCCGTAGGCTGGAGTGACGTACTCGAAATTCTGCCCGCTTCCGAAACAAGCTTTCGCAGTACGGGTTTGCCGATTCCAGGTGAAACTTCAACCAACCTGTGTTTACGGGCCTATGAACAGCTGCGAAAGGATTTCGATCTGCCTCCCGTACGAATTCACCTGCATAAAGTAGTACCCATCGGGGCCGGACTCGGAGGGGGCTCTTCCGACGCTGCGTTTACGCTGAAAGTACTTAATACGCTTTTTGATCTGAAGCTCAGTACGGAAGCCCTTGAAGCGTACGCTCGGCCGCTGGGCAGTGATTGTGCCTTCTTTATTCGGAACGAAGCAAAATTCTGCGTTGGAAAAGGCGATGAGTTTTCAGAAATCATGCTTAATTTAGCTGGAAAGTCGATTCTATTGGTTTACCCAGACCTCCATAGTTCAACTGCCGAAGCGTACGCGGGCATTCGTCCACGGCCGGCTCAGGCTCAATGGACGCAGGTATTGCAACAACCCCTTCATACCTGGCAAGCCTCCATAACGAATGATTTTGAGCAGTCGTTATTTCCTAAATATCCCCAGCTCGCTCAGATCAAACGCCAACTTTACGAAGCCGGGGCGGCTTATGCCAGTATGTCGGGATCGGGTTCAACCGTGTACGGGATTTTTGAAGGAGAAGTACCAGAGGCTCTGTTTCCACAGCTTACCACTTGGCAGGGAAAATTATAAGTGAGTCAACGGTTTTTAGTTGCATATCGGCAGTTTTGTTACCGCCATTTCTTACATGCCCATGAGAGACCAACGCAAACAGCTAAAAGCCGGGGACCGAAAACGTCCATCTGAATCTATGACCTGGCTTAGTAAACGCCGCGAGCCTTTTGGATTTATGTTACGCCTGGCCATGCTAGGTAGTGTACTGATCTTTGTTTTTGTGCTGTTGGCCTACGTACTGCGGCGGCATGGGGATGCCGAGTGGGATAATGTGACCTTACCCCGTATTTTCTGGCTTTCAACCGCTGTGATTCTTCTGAGTAGTATTAGTCTTCACTCGGCCAAAACAGCCTTTAGAAAAGAACATTTTCTAAATTACCGAATCATGCTCGGGTTAACGCTGGCTCTGGGAGTAACCTTTGTCGTACTGCAGATGATCGGATGGAATGAAATGCTGCACCGGGGTATATCAATGCAGGAAAGTCCGGCTGGGGCTTTTATCTATATGATTTCCGGCCTGCACGTACTGCATATTTTGGGTGGACTCTTCTTTCTGACCCGTAGCTTCTGGGAAGCCCTTCGGAACCATAAATACCTGGATGCCTACGTGTACAGCGTCAATCCACCCAATCAACTGAAGCTGAATCTCATGACCCTGTACTGGCACTTTGTCGATATCCTCTGGATTCTGCTCTTTGCCTTCATGGTGTACAACCATCGGCGATAGGTTATACGAAGCAGAGGAAAATCAGGAGCGGCGGAGACTGTAGAGGTGTTCATCAACCAATACCTGATTTTTAATCATAGCCTGTTTTAAAACCGCTTCTTTCTCAAAACCCACTTTCTCCAGTACCCGCATTGAGGCTGTATTGAATGCAAAAACGCCAGCCCATAAGCGGTGTACCTCCGGGAACGTCTGCCAGATCTGCTGTACCCACAAGTCAAGGGCCGTTGTCATGATACCTTTCCCCCAGAAAGGCTCGCCTAACCAATACCCAATTTCTGCACTTACCCGGTGAATATCCTGTCCCGGAATCAGCCCTACGCAACCAGCAAAACAATTATCGACTGTAATAGCGGCATTTAGCGTCGGCTGACTGCGGCCATAATCAATCCATGCCCGAGCATGATCAAGGGTATACGGATGCGGAAAAATATCTCGAACATTATCATAAATCGAACGGTTATTAGCTAGGAATGCCAAAGCTATTTCGTCTTCGGGTATAAGCGTTCGAATGTGAATGTGCATCGCAAGACAGAGACAGGTGAAATCAGGCGTAAAAATCAATTAAAAGAATAAAAGTTCGATTCTTTTTCAAAGAATAGCCCGTAATCCTATCGTTTTTATGAGTGATTTACGCTTGTTTACGCCCCTGACGCTGGGAGATTTAAGCCTGAATAATCGCATCGTTATGGCTCCCATGACGCGAAACCGGGCCAGTGTCGACCATATTCCTACCGAACACATGGCTCTATACTATGCTCAGCGGGCATCGGCGGGACTGATTATTACGGAAGGAACCAGCCCTTCCATCAATGGGGAAGGCTATGCCCGTATCCCCGGTATCTGGAACGAAGAGCAAATTTTAGGCTGGCGAAAAGTAACGGAAGCCGTACACGACCGTGGCGGGAAAATCTTTGTACAGCTCATGCATACCGGACGTATTTCGCATCGCCTGAATATGCATGAAGGAGCCTTGATTGTCGCTCCCTCGGAGGTACGGGCCAAGGGTAACATGCGTACGGATCAGGAAGGGGTACAGGCCCATCCCGTACCCTACGCCATGACCGAAGGCGAAGTGCACGATGCCGTTCTGGAGTTTGTACAGGCGGCTACCAATGCCATTACCGCCGGTTTTGACGGCGTTGAGCTACACGCAGCCAATGGGTATCTGATCGAACAGTTCATTCGCCCTACGACCAACCAACGGACAGACGCGTACGGCGGAACCACCGAAAAATACGCTCATTTTGCTTTAGAAGTAGCCCGACAGGTAGCGGAAGCCATTGGGAAAGACCGCGTTGGGATTCGTTTGTCGCCCTACGGTGAAATGAACGATATGCCCTATCAGCCGAAATTCGATGAAATTTATCGCTATTTGGCTGACCAGCTGGGTGAGTATGTGACCTACATTCACCTCATTAATGCAAGCGAGGGAGAAGGGTACACAGCCCTCCGGCAGTATGTACGACAGGTTTTTCCGGGTACACTGATTCTGAATCGAAGTTATACAAAGGAGCGGGCGGAAGAAGACCTGCAAAATGGAGCGGCGGATTTGATTTCATTTGGAACCCCATTTATCGCGAATCCGGATTTACCCGAACGTTTCGAGCAGGAAGCTCCGCTGGCCGAAGGCGATCCCAGTACTTTCTATTCGCCTGGTGAAAAAGGATACACGGATTATCCGAAACTGGATGAAGAATAGCGTAGCTCCCTTCGGCGTAAGCAATCTTATAAAAAAGCCCCAAACCCTTTTTGAGTGTTCGGGGCTTTTTCTTGACTATTGGGCCATCTGACTAGCCTGATACGCTAATTCCAGGGAACGTAACCCATTTTCTTCCGTACTTTTTCGCTTGGTAACGCGACCCCGCAGATAGTCCGATTGCTCGGTGAAGAAATCCCGGAGCAAATCTCCGTAGAGGTGTTGCTTGTTGGTTTGATCTCCGAAATGAAGCTCTATTTTTTGGAACGCTTCAATGTCTTTATGGCGACCACGCTGTTGCCGATCCGGACCGCCGTAGGAGGCCGAAATATCCAGTCGGGCTCCCGGGAAAATGTCGAGTAACTGCTGGGTTTGTTCTTCGTTGACAATGCCCCGCAACGTCAGTCGGGTAGGTACCCATTCTTCGAGCGTAATATCTCCGTGCTCAAATACGATTCGTAATTCCTGACGGTCTAAGCGGCCCGGCTGCGTGAAGCCGTGGTAAAAATTAACGAGTATGTCGTTTTCGTATTTCACAATGGCTTGTACCTGTTCTTCAATACCGCTTTCGGGCCGTAAGACCCGTTGGGCGGCCACGACCGTTCCGGCTCCCAGCCAGTATTCAAACAAATCGAAAAAGTGAACGGCGTGTTCGATGAAAATACCGCCACTAATCTCCCGATTCCAGAACCAGTGGGTAGGAGCCAGGCCTTCGTCGCTGGCGTAGTTTTCAAAGAAACCGTGAATGGGTTTTCCCAGTAAATTACGCTTGATGATCTGTTGAACCCGGCCAATCATGGGATTGTACCGTTGCATCAGATTGGTAATAATGACTAGACCCCGTTCTTTAGCGAGTGCCAGCATTTCCCTGCCCTGGTCGGGCGTGAGTGCCAGTGGTTTTTCACAAATGACGTGCTTGCCGTTTCGCAGACAAAGCATGGCCTGTTCATAGTGCAGGGAAGGAGGCGTAGCCAGATAAATGACATCTACATCCGTACGGGTTGCTAATTCTTCGGGTGTTTCCAGCAGATCGGCTTTAAACCGGCGAGCGGCCTGTTTTGCCTGTTCGCGGAAGGTGCCGGCAATAGCAATAAGTTGGGTATCAGGAACCTGTAAGAAGTGTTGGGTAGCAAATAGCCCAAATCCGCCCATGCCAATAACGCCGAGGCGGAGAGTTTCGTAGGGAAGCGATTGCATTGACTGGAAGGTTGTTTCAGTCTTAATCCCAAAAAACCTGTACCGCTAAACCTCTGGCAAGGTCTCAATCTGTACAATCGCATCCCGGTTGAGCGGACCGTATAGATGAGGGAAGAGTTCGCCCCCGGTAGAGGCTTCGTAGCGTAAAGGGGCTGAAAACCGGGTTTCGTCCAGGTGTAATAGGAGTAAAGGTCGCACACCCGCATAATAGCGTTCCAGTACACCCGCTACCTGTTCCTGCGTACTCAGGTGAATGAACCCTTCTGCGGCAAAGGTTTCGGGTGTGTAGGGCGTTGCTTCCTCTAGAGTTGACCAATAAGCTGGCTGAACGATATGATAGAACATAAGCAGTAAAGATGTAAGGCTGGATAGCTAAAGAGCTACTAAACCAGCCGATTGGATAAATTATTATTTTTTGACGGATGACGTATAGTATGGCATGGTATTCCTAAGTTGTTATATAATTATTCATTAATTATTATACAATCTGGAATGCCCGCTTGACGCCTTAAGTAGTTTTTAATGATTCATTAAGCTCAGCCTAAGGCTTCATGCCTACGTTTGTTCAGCACCAAACCAGTTAGACCATGATAGTAGAACCCATTCATGTATTAGCCTGGTCAAGGCTCCGCCGTCGCAAATTACGTCATCTTCGCTTGTTGCCGAATTTTGAAAATGCTCCTTTGTTTGGCATTGGTACCTTAGTCGCCGGCATTGCTTACCTGCTTATAATGGGAGGAATCGCTTAACTGCTTCCTTCTTTCGCTTCCTATTTGGTCCGAACCAGACGATTTTTTCATCGAAAGGACCCTTTTATTTTCTGAAACGAGCCGTTGCGTTCGCGGTTATCTTCCCGTTTTGAGATGCGTATACCTGTTCTTTTGAAGGGTTGAGCATGCATTCCTCGGGAAGACTGTCGTCGCTCAATGTCTGGAAAAACCGGAAGTCTATTCCTCGTTTTTCCCCAGCCCAGCCGTTTCGTCACTCCTAGGGCGGGTTTTTGTAAGGAATGCCTATGAATCTGCCACCGAACTCTATGAAACGACTTTTCATAATTTCCAATCGATTACCCATTCAGTTAGTACGGCAGGAATCAACCGTACAATTGCTGGAAAGTGCGGGTGGCCTCGCTACCGCATTAAAAAGTTATCTACAAGCTCAGGACCGCTCTTCCTTTGAACCCGACGAAGTAGTATGGGTGGGCAACGCTGATTTTAGTCGCGAGCTTTGGGAAGAATTTCAACAAAGTAAACGTTCAACCGGGACGTTTAAAATTGAGCCACTTTGGCTCGATGATGATGTGAATGATGGTTTTTACAACGGTCTTTCCAATTCAACCATCTGGCCACTCTTCCATTATTTTCCATCATTTGCTGAATTTAAAGAACCCAATTGGCAGGCGTATCAACAGGCAAACACCGTGTTTGCGGATCGTCTGGCCGAATTATATCAACCTGACGATGTCCTATGGGTACAGGATTACCACTTGATGTTATTACCGGCCATGCTGCGGGAGCGTTGCCCGGAAGCAACCATTGGTTTCTTCCTGCACATTCCTTTTCCATCATTTGAGGTTTATCGCATGTTGCCCAACCGCTGGCGGGAAGGATTACTACAAGGAATGCTGGGAGCCGACCTTATTGGGTTCCATACCAACGATTACGTACAGCATTTCGAGAAATCGGTTCAACGGCTGTTAGGTATTGAAAGCAAACTACGTTTTGTGCAGATTCCCAATCGCCCGGTACGCGTTGATCTTTTTCCCATTAGTATTGATTACGAGCGGTTCAACTCCTCTTACCGTCTGCCCGGTGTTATGGCCGAGCGGGAAGCCATTCATCAGCAGTTACAGGGAAATAAACTTCTCTTTTCGGTGGATCGGCTTGACTATACGAAAGGCGTTTTGAACCGCCTACAGGGGTACGAAAAGTTCCTGGAAAATCACCCGGAATGGCATGGCAAGATCAATTTTGTCATGGTCGTAGTACCCTCCCGTAGCGAAATCACTTCGTACGGGGAACGCAAGCAGATGATTGAAGAAAACATCGGTCGGATCAATGGACGTTTTGCTACGGTCAGTTGGCAGCCGCTGGTCTATCAGTATCGCAGCCTTTCCTTTGAGCAACTGTGTGCGTACTACACGGCCTGCGATGTGGCATTAATCACCCCAATTCGGGATGGTATGAATCTAGTAGCCAAAGAATTTATCGCCTCCCGCCAGGACGAACAAGGAGTGTTGATTCTCAGTGAAGTAGCCGGAGCCGCCGCTGAATTAGGCGAGGCTTTACTAATCAATCCTACGGATCGGGTAGGGATGGCTTTAGCTATTGAAGAAGCTTTGTCCATGCCCGTTAAAACGCAGGCTGAGCGAATCAAACGCATGCAAACCCGTATTCGGGAATATGACGTGGTCCAGTGGGCGGATGATTTTTTAACCCAATTATTTAATGCTAAAGCCCAGCAAAATCAGTGGGAAGTACGCCTGCTGAATGTGGCATTACGCAAAGAACTTATGGATAATTATCAAAAAGCCCAAAAGCGGCTTTTATTGCTGGACTACGACGGTACGCTAGTTCCCTTTGCTAAGTTTCCAGATTTAGCCCGACCCAGTGAACGAGTAATTGAGCTGCTGAGCGAGCTGGCCAACGTACCCCAAAACCGTATTGTCATCATTAGCGGTCGGGATAAAAAGACGCTGGAAAACTGGTTTGGATCGCTCTCGATTCAGCTAGTTGCCGAACACGGAGCGGCGGTACGATTGCCGGATGGAAACTGGCAGGAAAACCCGGAAGCTTTTCTTCCCGAATGGCGAAGCAATATTCAGCAGGCCATGAATCTGGCCGTACAACGTTGTCCCGGTACCTTCGTGGAGGAAAAAACGCATTCCCTAGCTTGGCATTATCGCAATACCGGAGCCGATCTGGGTTTTGCCCAGTCTCGTGAGCTCATTGATACCTTACATGGACTAACGGGCCATCAGCTACAGGTAATTGATGGAAACAAGGTCGTAGAGGTACGGGTGACCGGGGTAGACAAAGGAAGCGTCGCCAGCCGTTTAGCCTCGGATGATCAGTATGATTTTATCCTGGCTATTGGTGATGACCGTACGGACGAAGACATGTTCCGGACGCTTGCCGACCGGGCCATTACGATTAAAGTAGGGCAGCAGAAAACGCTGGCTCGCTATAGTCTGCCGGATACGGGAGCTGTATTGAGCTTCCTGCAACGCTTCACCAGCATGGATACACCGCCTAATGTAGAATTAACACCTAATCCCCATCTGGCTTCTGCTTAAAGGAACCTCAGACGGTGGTAAAAACGGGAAGAGCCTGGCTCTTCCCGTTTTTTTGTGCTCCCACCTATCGGCTTGATAGCTCCAGTAGCTAGCTATCTAAAATCCCCTGATTGGTCGCAAATACCTTTTGAAATTGTATTTTATCCGCTTTATAACTTGAAATTCTAATTAAAATTTAATTCCTTTGAAGTAGTTAATAGCCAGATTTTAGTTAAAGAGAAGTTGACAAACAGAATAATAATGCGAATGTATCTCTGTTTGATGGTATTTTTTCTACTAGGTACCTCCGCCTATGCCTTACCTTTCTGGGTGGAAAATAATTGTACTTTAGAAAGAAATACTTCTACTTTTATGGCAGACAAAGATCCGGATTGTAAGAAAAAAATCCGGTATTGGAAGAGTGACAGTACGCCAGATGATGAACACTGGGATACCGATTCTCGGGAAGAGCAAAGCCACCACGTTTCCGACTTCCATCACCTCGACGCTGCTCTATTAACTGCTCAGTCCCGGCGTTTCTGGCTGATTCTTCTCAAACAAGCCGGTTTATTTCAGTATTGCAGCCATTATCAATCCATTGATGGCGTTTTGATTAGTCCACCCCCGCAGTTGGACTAATTTCCTCCTTTCCATTTCTCAGCTATTTCTGGCTGAGCTAGTTGCTTATTCTTTACTGAAACCAATGGATGCACAGGGTAGTCCTTGTTGTATTCCTAACCGCTATGATCGATAAAATTATTGCATTCAGCGTCCGAAGTCCGTTTACGATTGGTCTTCTGGTGCTGGTAATGGCCATTTGGGGTGGCTATTCGTTAAAAACACTACCCATTGACGCGGTACCTGATGTAACCAACCAGCAGGTAGACGTAATTACCAATTCCCCTAATTTATCTTCTCTCGAAATTGAGCGTTACATCACTACGCCCCTGGAAATGGCCATGGCCAATATTCCGGGATTGACGGAAGTGCGTTCCTATTCCAAATTTGGTTCATCCGTGGTGAAACTGATTTTCACGGATGATACGGACATCTATTGGGCTCGTCAGCAGGTCTTTGAACGTCTGACACAGGTACAGGCCGAAATTCCAGAAGGGGCTGGTACGCCCATCCTAGGACCCGTATCGACGGGTTTGGGCGAAATTTTTCAATACGTTATTCGTCCGAAAGACCTCAATAACAGTCCTTATACGCTGACCGAAATCCGTACCATTCAGGATTGGGTTGTACGGCGTAAATTACTCGGGTTGCCCGGCGTGGCCGACGTAAGTGGTTACGGAGGATACGCTAAAGAATATCAGGCTCAGATCAAAACCGACCGCATGCGGGCACTGGGCGTTACGGTAGATGAATTATACGAAGCCTTGAACAAGGGCAATAGCAATACGGGCGGTGCCTACATCGAAAAGGAAAACAAGGCATTTACCATTCGGGGTATTGGTCTGGCCGCTTCACTCGAAGATATTGCCAATGCCGTAGTAAAAAAGAACGGGAGTGTGCCTATTCTGGTCAAAGACGTAGCTGATGTAGAATTTGGCCACGCCTTACGTTTCGGAGCTTTGTCCAACAACGGTGAGGGCGAAGTCGTAGGGGGGTCCATTTTGATGATGAAAGGGGCTAATGGAAATGAAGTGATTTCCCGCCTGAAAGAACGTTTCGCCGAAATTCAGAAAGAATTGCCGCCCGGATTAACCATCGAGCCCTTCCTGGATCGCTCGAAACTGGTGAACGCCGCCATTGCAACAGTAGCAAAAAACCTCGTGGAAGGGGCCATCATCGTTATGATTGTCATTCTGATCTTCCTGGGCAATTGGCGGGCTAGTTTACTCGCGGCTTCGGTTATTCCATTAGCCATGCTTTTTGCTTTTATCTGGATGAAGGAATTTGGAGTAGTTGGAAACGTGATGAGTCTGGGAGCGATTGACTTTGGTCTACTGGTCGACCCGGCGATCATTGTCGTCGAGTCCGCCGTACTTTTCCTGGCCCTCCGTATGAGTAAATTCCAAGGCAAGAAAATGACTTTCGCCGATCGGCAGGAAGTTGTTATTTCGGCGGCGGCGGAAGTAAAAAAATCGGTGATTTTCGGTGGACTGATCATCCTCATTGTATACGTTCCCATTCTGACGTTGCAGGGCATTGAGGGCAAAATGTTTTCGCCCATGGCCAAAACCGTAGCCTTTGCCATCATTGGGGCCTTGTTACTAGCGGTTACCTACGTACCGATGATGTGTGCCGTCATGTTGCGGCCGCCGAAGTCGGCACACCACGATGGCTTCTCGGAAAAAATTGTACAGTTTTTCCTCAAAGGTCTGCGTCCCGTGGTACGGGCGGGCTTACGCGTGAAGTGGGCGGTGATTCTGTTTGCCCTGGCTGTACTGACTGCCGGGATCATCGGTTTTGGGAAAATCGGGGGTGAGTTTATGCCGCAGATTCAGGAAGGCGACATGGTTGTGGACATGGATTTGCCCGTAGGTACGCCACTGACGGAATCCATTCGCCAGAGCCAGATTTTTCAGGCGGGGATTATGAAAGAATTTCCGGATGAGGTCGAAGGAGTCGTATCAAAAATTGGTACGTCCGAGGTGAAAGTCGATCCCTTGCCCCTGGAATCGCAAGAAGTATACGTCGAGCTGAAGGATAAAAAGCACTGGACCAAAGCGACCAATCAGCAGGAACTAGCGATTAAGATGAACGAGTATATGTCGCAGTTTCCCGGTCCGCTCTACGCCATTTCGCAACCCATCGAAAGCCGGGTCAACGATATGATTTCCGGAGCCCGGACGCAGGTAGTCGTGCAATTGTACGGAACGGACCTGGATACGCTGGTGAAGAAAACCAAGCAGATCATTCAGATCGTACGAAATGTACCCGGAGCCGTAGACGTGAAAGGGAGCAAGGTGTTTGGTCTGCCGCAGTTGAATATTCACTACGACCGTCAGCGGATGGCCGTATACGGAATCAAGGTTGAACAGGTAAACCGAGCCATTCAGATGGCTTTTGGGGGAGCAACGGCGGGTGTGGTCTACGAAGATGATCGTCGTTTTGATGTAACGCTTCGACTGACGGGCGAAGATCGGACGCGTCCGGAAAACATCGAAAACCTGCTTATTAACGATCAGAATAATAACCCGATTCCATTGCGGGACATTGCCACCATTTCGGAAACCATTGGACCATCGGAGATTGTACACGAAAACATGAAACGGGTCGTAAACCTGGGCTTCAACGTCCGGGGCCGTGACTTGCAATCGGTGGTAAACGACGTGATCAAACAGGTGGACGCCAAAGTAAAACTCCCCAAGGGATACGAGATCAATTACGGAGGTGATTTTGAGAACTTTGGACGGGCGAAAGATCGGCTTTCAATTGTCGTACCGATTGCCCTGCTGGTCATCTTTGGTCTGTTGTATCTGACCTTCCGCAATTTCCGCGACAGCTTCCTGATCTACGCCGTAGTACCCTTGTCGGCAGTGGGAGGGGTATTCTCGCTGCTGATTCGGGATATGAACTTCAGTATTTCCGCCGGGGTTGGCTTTATCGCTCTGTTTGGGGTAGCCGTATTGAATGGAATTCTACTGGTCAGTCACTTCAACGCCCTGGGTGATGAAGGGATCGACGATCCGAACGAGCGGGTACTGAAAGGGATTGAAGAACGCTTCCGTCCGGTACTGATGACTTCGTTTGTGGCGGCACTCGGCTTTATGCCCATGGCCTTATCAACCAGTGTAGGTTCAGAAGTACAGAAGCCCCTAGCAACGGTAGTGATTGGAGGTCTGCTGACGGCTACGGTTCTAACTCTCATTGTCTTACCGATTCTGTACGCCATGTTCGCTGGGAAGCCAAAAAAAGGTGGCTTGACGGGTGGTATAAAAGCTAAAGCGGTACAGGTTACCACGACCATTGTTCTACTGCTCGCTACGGGGCTGCTGGCTGCCAACGCTCAGATCACGCCTAATCAACCTATTCCAATCAAACCCGAAGTAGGTGACGTAGAAGACGTACGCGAGTTGACGTTGGATCAGGCTCTGAACCTAACCAAACAATACAATCCCCAGACTCGCCTAGCCGATCTGCGAATTGAACGGGAGCAAGTACTCCTGCCCGCAACGCTCAATATTGAGCCGCCCCGTATTTACACGCAGGCTCCGAGTGGTGAGAACTATCGGTTAGGTTTTCTGCAAGCCATCCAATTTCCTACGGTGTACAGTAACCAGCGAAAAGCTCAGCGGCAACTGGTAAAAGTAAATCAGGCGGAAAAAAACGTGACGTTTAACGAACTCTCGTATCAAGTCCGCTCGGTATTTAACGATATTCTGTACTACGAGCGGGTGATTCATAACTTCGAAAAGCAGGATAGTCTGCTTTCGAATTTCGTTCGGGTGACGGATGTACGGCTGAATGTCGGACAAATTTCGCGAATCGAACGTCTGAATGCCGAGTCTCAATACCGCGAAAACCAGATCTATTTGAAACAGTCGCGAGCCCGGCTTCGCGGAGCCCGTATTCAACTCTGGATTCTGACGGGGTTGGCTCCGGATAGTACACGAAAAGTCAAAGGAGACTTCAAGCGAATCAACTACGGTGCAACTATTTCAGCGGCGGATACTTCTTTTTCTTCCAACCCTCGGGTGACGTATTTCGAAGAAAATCGTCGGTACAACGAAAAGTTACTGCAAGTCGAAAAAAGTCGTCAGTTGCCCGGTATTTCATTTGGCTACATGAACCAGGGAAGTCGGGAAACACCAGTGGCTTTCCGGTGGGAGTTTGGTCTGACGGTGCCGCTCTGGCAGTGGCAGTATCGTTCCCGTCAGGCGGGAGCTCGTAAGGATATCGAAATTGCTCAGCAACAGATTTCGCTGAGTGGCTACGAACTACGGGGAGCCTTTGATAAAGCGGCTTCAGACTACCGTACCTATCAAGAGTCGCTGGATTACTACGAAACGTTCGCCCTTAATCAGGCGGATGAAATTGTTAAAGCCGCTCAGGATAGTTACCGCTTGGGCAGCATTGGCTACTACAACTTTCTGCTGAACCTACAGCAAGCGTTCCAGATCCGGGCTGAATACCTGGATGTTGTCCGGAACTACAATAACTCGATCATCACCATTCAATACCTGAAAGGAGAATAACCCATGAAAAAGACCTTTTTGCCCCTGTTGGCCCTGCTGGGCCTGAGTGGCTTCTTAAGTAGTTGTTCGGATAGTGACGCGGAATCCAAAGCGGAAGAAAAACCAGCTCAGGTAAGCGTGAGTGCAGATTCATTACAGTTGTCCATGAAGCAACTCGAATCGGTTAACGTAGATCTGACGGGTTTTGAAGATCGACAACTGCGTCCGGTCATCAATGCCAACGGGAAGATTAAACTGTTCCCGGATAGCAAATCTGAAGTACACAGTGAAGTGGAAGGTCATGTCGATCAGATTTACGTACGGGAAGGCCAGTTTGTGAAGAAAGGACAACCATTGATGAAATTGACCAGTGGGGAGTTTCTGGAGCTGAAAAATCAGTACATCACGGCGAAAAGTGAAGCCGACTTCCTGGAAATTGAATTCAATCGTCAGGCTGAATTACGGAAAAGTAACGTCGGTGTACTGGCTGATTATCAGGCTACGGAAGCCAAATTGAACGCGGCCATTGGACGGGAAAAGGCCTTTAAAGCCAAATTAGCTCTGCTGGACTTCAACGCCAATCAGCTCAATGACATTCGCAAAGCCGTCGTTTCGCCCGAACTCATCATTCGTGCTCCCATTAGTGGCTCGATTTATAAAGTGCATCAGAACCTAGGTAAGCTGGCCACGCCTACCGATCCGCTGGTAGATATTCTCAATACTGAACAGTTACAGGCAAACGTATACGTGTACGAGAAAGATGCGGAGTTAATTCAGGTTGGACAGAAAGTGGAATTGACCTTCCCCAACTCGGAAATCGGAGCCGTACAAGGAACCGTAGCCAGCGTAGCCCGGGCTCTGGATGCCGAAAACGGAGCGATTACGTTGTACGTGAATTTCAAACGTCCGCATACGAATGACATCATTTTCTCAGATATGAACGTTCGGGCGAAGATTGTAGGAGCTAGTGAGCGGAAAAGTTCGAATACACTGCCGCGTACGGCCATTCTGGATGACGGAGAAGGTACGTACATTTTCGGTACCAGTCAGCCACAAGCCGCCAAAATTCCTTTACGGAAATTGAAGGTAGAAATCCAAAATGAAGGCGAAGAGTATGTACAGGTGAAAGTGCTGGAAAAGGTACCCAATACGATTAAGGTTGCGTATAAAAACATATTGGCATTGGAAGCTGAACGCAAGAAAAACGAGTAAGGATTTATCTAATGGTGTGTTTAAAAAAGCGGCTCTTTTGGGGCCGCTTTTTTAGTGAGTGTATCGAATCCGTCCAGTAAATCAGGAGAATGAGAGGGAAGATAAGGCAATCAGAGCAATGATGATGAGCAGGAGTCCGAAGAAGCCCAGCGATAAGCCCGTAATCGCAAACCCGCGACCTTTGTATTCAGAGCTATGACGATTAATCTTGCTTAACCCGACAAAACCAAAGACAATAGCGACAATCGTTCCCAGTAAAAATAAAAGCCCGTTACCGATCAATAGGACGTCTACTAATGCCAGCAAGCCAGCGATGACAGAGACGACGGAAATGGGTTCTGTACGCCGGGAATCGGCCGTACGCTTCGCTAATATCTGAAGCTTCTGAACTTTCTTCGTAACCATTTTCGTCAGTAAGCGTTGACGAAATCCAGCTTTGGTCTGCTGCCTTGTAAAGGCCTCGGCTGAAGTTACTGCATTGGCTGGGGTAGAAGTTATCAGACTAGGAACTCCTGAAAGCACAGGAATGGTCGAAGCCAGTAATTCTTTTTTAGGAATGAGCGGGATAGTGGTGGTAGCAGTAATAGGCTTGGCTACAACTTTCTTACGTTCAATACGCGGTGCGGTAGATTGGGCGAAGTACGTGTAGGTAGTTTTTTGACAGGAGGTTAACGCAAATAGACTAAGTAAAGTCAAGGTAGATAATTGTTTCATAGATAATGGACAAGGGTGGATTAATTAGTAAAGTCGAGCGAAAATGAAAAGAATATTTTTGATTTCCTAGCTGATTTCTTGCCAAAATAAAGAGGAACAAAGAGGAGTAGAAATAGTATATCTAATGCTAGACTTTTCGATTAAAACAGGTACTCTTACCCTTAGAAAAATCCTTTATAAGCAAAGTGTTATAAGTAACGGTGATTTTCACTTTGTCATTCGTACTGATGCTAATAATTAAGCGACTTTAGCTGAATACGAAGTAGTTAATGAATTTAAGATAAGCCCTTGTAAAAGAACACCGTTGAGGTTAGAATATACGCAGGAAAGTGTAAGATAAGGAAAGTATAAAGTAGGATGAATTGTAAGCGTACTTAATGTATAAATCTAAACGTATTTAAAAGATACAAAAACAAAGCAGGCGGCCCGTAAGAGCCGCCTGCTTCTTAATGTTAATTAAGAATTTTTCTTGGTCTTGGTTGCCGTTTTGGTGGTGGTCTTCGTATCACCATTTGCTCCTTTTACGGTCGAAGTTTCTACTTTCTTTGAGACATTTTTGCTACTTCCTTCAGAAGTGGGGCTCGTCGTTTTTTTAGTAGAAACGTGTTCCGTCTTTTTCTTCGCTACCGTTTTTTTAGTGACTACTACGGGCTGCTGGGCGAATGAACCGAAGCTAAGAGCGGTTAGTAACAGGGCAATGCTGAAAGTTTTCATGGTATCAGGGTGAAAAATGAATAAAATACGAAAGCTTATTCCACAACGGATAAACCTACATCTGTACTCAAAATTTTTGTACCGCTGATTTGCAAAAAGCTTTAAATGGAAATTTTTTAATTCCCATTTAATCTTCGTACAGCGTCAGACTTACTTCAAAGCATGCTTGATTTCATCCATCGTACTTCGGTATTCAGCCAGTTTCTGAGCCTTCTTATAGTACTCCCGAGCCTGATCTTTCTTCCCAGAACGATCCGCAATACGGGCGAGTCCGCAATAAGCCATGGCGTGGTAATCTTGCGTATACTGTTCACTTATTTTGTTTTGCAGGGCTTTCTGGTAATAAGCAGCAGCGGCGGCATCGTTTTTCTTTCCTTTTTCCAGAATCAAACCCAGAAAAACTTCACCCGATGATTTAAAAACCACTTGCTTTTTCTGGGCTAGTTGTTGAGCCAGCGGTTCGGCGTCGGTGTATCGGCCCGCTAAGGTGAGGGCTTCGGTATGCCGTGTCAAGTAAACCGGATTGTTTGGATATTCTTTTAGTAAAGGCGTAGAGTAAGTCAGAGCTTTTGCCGGGTTATTTTCATGTTTGATCAGCACATAGACCAAATAATACGCAGCTTCCGTTTTGGTAAAAATGCCTTTCTGGTAACCCGTTTCCATTTGTTTCAATCCTAAAGTTTTATTCCCATTTTGGAAAAACATCATGATGGGTTTTACGATGGGGTGATCTTGCGGATACTGTTCGCGGTAATAATTATAAAGGCCCGTTGAAAAGAAAAACTCCGGGTTTTGTTCCGTCAGCTTGAACCCTTTCTTCATGTAGTTATAGGTACGCTTGGCTTCCGAAGCGGCTTTCATAAACTCGCCACGGTCCGATTCCAGCATCGCTAGATAACTATGGGAGGCCAGCAGAAAAAACGTCGCTTCCGTATCGTGTTTATCGACGGACTTCATCTGTTCCGCCTGTTCCAGCGACTGATTCAAATACGACTGGTACCGATTGGCAGCCGAAGCGTTCTCAGATACAGGCAGATGCTGCCAGTATGTCTGAATCGCCAGTAGTAAAGGATTGACCGGGTGATTCGGATATTTGGCTTTGATTTTTTGCTGAAAAGGTTCGGCTTCTTTGAACTCGAAATTGTAAATGTTTTGGAGGGCTTCAATGACTTGCTGCTGGGTCTCGCGATCGTTGAGAATCTGAGATTTAGCGGAGAAAGTTTGGAAAATCAGGAAGGGAAGAAGGAGCAGAAAGCGTAAATACGTATGATTTTTCATGACTAAGGTTTACAAATGGGTATGCAAAAAGTGGGGTACTTACTGGAAATTTTAAAAACATTGAGCCGTTAAAGATAGGGTGCATTTAACCCATAACCGTAGATTTGTCGGAAGGAAACGGATGCGGCGGACTAACCGTTCACCGAAACACGTCCGGTTGAGGACTATGATTCATTATCAGACTTTTACTCTGGATAACGGCTTGCAGGTGTATGTGCTCGAAGACCACACCACGCCCATGGCAGCCGTCAATATTTTGTACAACGTGGGTTCGCGGGATGAAAACCCCGAAAAAACGGGATTTGCCCACCTCTTCGAGCACCTGATGTTTGGGGGCTCAAAACACATTCCCGATTACGATACCCCCCTGCAACGGGTAGGCGGGGAGAATAACGCATTTACATCGGCCGATATTACTAACTATTATATCACCTTACCGGCAACGAATCTGGAGACGGCCTTCTGGCTGGAGTCGGATCGGATGATGTCGCTATCCTTCGATCCGCAGGTACTGGAAGTACAGCGGAATGTGGTCATTGAAGAATTCAAACAACGCTACCTTAACCAGCCCTACGGCGATGTGTGGCTGAAGCTTCGACCTCTGGCGTACACGAAACACCCGTATAGTTGGGCGACCATCGGCAAGGAAATCAGTCATATCGAAGAAGCAACGCTGGAAGATGTGCGGAACTTCTTCTTTCGGTATTATGTGCCGAGCAATGCCCTATTAGTGGTAGCCGGTAATGTAACCGTAGAACAGGTAAAAGCCCTGAGCAAAAAATGGTTTGAACCCATTGCCGCCGGTCAGCCGTATCAACGGGCTTTGCCTGAGGAGCCCTTGCAAACCGAGGCCCGTTTTCAGGAAGTTGAAGCCAAAGTACCACTAGACGCTCTGTATAAAGTTTATCACATGCCGGGTCGATATGAGGCCGGGTATTATCCGGCCGATTTGTTGGCGGATATTCTGGGCCGGGGAAAATCGTCACGCCTGTATCGCAAGCTGGTAAAAGAACAGGCTCTGTTTAATTCCATCAATGCGTATCCTACGGGTAGTCTGGAACCCGGCTTATTCGTCATTCAGGGCAACCTGAACCAGGGCATATCGATTGAAGAGGGTGAAAAGGCCATTCAGGAAATCATTGATGAATTGCTGGCGAAAGGACCCATGGAATCGGAAGTACTGAAAGTGAAAAATCAGGCTGAAGCAACGCTAGCCTTCTCCGAAATCGAGTTATTGAATCGGGCGATGAATCTGGCTTTTGCGGCCAACGCCGGAAATGCTGAGTGGGCCAATATGGAAGCAGAACGCATTCAGGCCGTATCGGGCGAATTGATTCAGGCGGCGGCCCGTAACATTCTTCGTCCCGAAAACTGTTCAACCTTATATTACCGGGCTTCGGCTTAATGTTCAGCGTTTCGGGAAAGATTTGGCCCGGAACGCCCAATCCTTACTATCCATGTTACAGTCGATTATTCAACAGGAATTATCAGAAGCTCAACAAGTACTGGATCGCTTTTTAAACGATCCTAAACATATTCAGCACATTGAAGACGCTGCCCGCTTACTGGCTGCGGCGATTCAGAACGGCAATAAAATCATTTCCTGCGGAAACGGCGGTTCACATTGTGATGCCATGCACTTTGCCGAAGAACTCACGGGTCGCTACCGAAACGATCGTCGATCACTACCGGCCATTGCTATTTCTGATGTCAGTCATTTATCCTGCGTATCCAATGATTACGGCTACGATTATGTATTTAGTCGTTTTGTGGAAGGCATGGGCTTCGCCGGGGATGTACTGGTCGGAATCAGCACGTCCGGAAATTCGGCTAATATCATCAAAGCGGTAGAAGCCGCCCGTTCCAAGGGCATGAAGGTATTGATTCTGACCGGAAAAGATGGAGGCAAACTAGCCGGAAAAGCCGACGTGGAAATCTGCGTACCGCATTTTGGTTACGCGGATCGCATCCAGGAAATTCACATTAAAGTGATTCACATTTTGATTTTATTGATTGAGAAGTTAGTGGTCGAACAAAACGACTAACGTCCCTTCTTTGAGTCTGCTAAAACACAGTATTTCACTTGTAATGGTGAATACTGTGTTTTATTTGTGAATGGGCTTTGAACGGATTAAAACTCGTCCTTAGAAGATGGGCCGAGCCTACGACTCTTGTTCGTGAAAAACGTACGGTTGTATCGTAAGCTTTAGAGGAAACGAGTTTGCATGTGTAAGCTTTTGCTGGCGAAAAAATGCTTTGGAGAAATGAAGCGGATAGTAGTACTTGTAGCAACTATTGAGTCGCGTGAAAGATACAAGGTTATTCGGCATCTAGAAAAGTGTTAAGCTTGGGGCTGCATTCGTAAGAAAATGCCCTTGAGTAATAAATTTGACGTATTTAGAACATCGGTAATTTTACCATCCTACGAAAAGCTACCTAATTTAATAACTCATCACTCTGACCACCAACTGACCAAGAGCCGTAGGCTCGACCCCTTTTTCAAGGACGGATTTTAATCCGTCCCCCAGTGGACAAGGTCAGTCCTAACCCTCTAAACTGAACACTGAAATATGCAAGAAGAAAAGAAACTCCGTTCACAGGACTGGTTTGGCAAGACGGGCAAAGACGGTTTCATTTACCGGGCCTGGATGAAAAACCAGGGCTTTCCGCACCATGAATTCATGGGTAAGCCCGTCATCGGAATCTGTAATACTTGGTCGGAGTTAACGCCCTGTAATGCTCACTTCCGCGAACTCGCCGAATGTATCAAGCGGGGCGTGTGGGAGGCTGGGGGCTTTCCCGTGGAGTTTCCCGTCATGTCTTTGGGCGAAACCTTGATGAAGCCTACGGCCATGCTGTACCGCAACCTGGCCAGTATGGACGTGGAGGAATCTATTCGTGGAAATCCCATCGATGGCGTCGTGTTGATGTGCGGTTGTGACAAAACCACGCCTTCGCTGGTGATGGGAGCGGCAAGCGTGGACTTGCCCAGTATCGTTATCTCGGGCGGACCCATGCTGGCGGGGCACTTCAAAGGCCGTAAAATCGGTACGTCGGATGTCTGGCGTTTTGCCGAAGCCTACAAAGTAGGGGAGATGTCGCAGGAGGAATTCATTGCCGCTGAAGGCTGTATGGCCCGTAGTGCCGGGCACTGTGCGGTGATGGGCACGGCCTCGACGATGGCATCTATGGTTGAATCGCTGGGCTTGACTTTGCCCGATAATGCTTCGATTCCGGCGGCAGATTCCCGTCGAAAAACCATGGCCCACATGACGGGTCGCCGGATCGTGGAAATGGTCCGCGAAGACCTGACCATGTCCAAAGTACTAACCCGGAAGGCCTTTGAAAATGCAATCATGGTGAACGCCGCTATCGGGGGCTCTACCAACTTTGTCATTCACTTGATGGCCATTGCGGGACGGATTGGTGTGGAGCTGGACTTGCAGGATTTCGATCGCTTGTCGGAAAATATTCCCTTCATTGCCAATATTCAGCCTTCAGGCGAGCATTTCTTTGAGGATCTGTATTACGCGGGCGGCTTGCCTGCGGTGATGAAAGAGCTTTCCAATTCGCTAAATCTGGATGCTCTAACGGTAACGGGACAAATGCTGGGCGAAAACATTGTTTTATCCAATGCCCATAACCGGGAAATCATTGCTTCCGTCGATAATCCCTTCAAACCCAATACGGGACTGGCCGTACTAAAAGGTAATTTGGCCGTGAACGGTGCCGTACTCAAACCCTCGGCGGCCAGTCCGCACTTGATGACGCACACGGGCCGGGCAGTTGTCTTTGAAGACATTGACGATTACAAGGCCCGTATCGACGACCCGGATCTGGACATTGACGAAACCTGTGTCATGGTGTTGAAATACGTCGGTCCGAAGGGATACCCCGGTATGCCGGAAGTAGGAAATATGGTTTTGCCGAAGAAGCTCCTTGAAAAGGGAATCCACGACATGGTCCGTATTTCCGACGGTCGGATGAGTGGTACTGGTTTCGGTACAGTGGTGCTGCACGTTTCACCCGAAGCGGCCATTGGCGGAACGCTGGCTCTGGTACAAAACGGCGATCTGATTACGCTGGATGTACCCAACCGAAGCCTGCACCTGCACGTATCCGATGAGGAACTGGCCGAACGCAAAAAACACTGGCAACCGCTTGAGCTGGGTTACGAACGCGGGTATACCAACTTGTACCTGAATCACGTTCAGCAATCACACCAGGGAGCTGATATGGATTTTCTGGTTGGAAAATCCGGAACCTGGAAATTGCGGGAATCGCATTAGAAACAAAACACCCGGCTTGCATCCAAGTCGGGTGTTTTGTTTTCGTACGGATTTAGAGGGTTACTTACAGGCTGTATACGCTTCGGCAACCTCCTGAAGATTGATCGGCGTCTGACTGTTGGCGTACTTGGTGCCGATAGCCGGGCAGTCACTCAAATACTCCAGCATATTTTTCCGGGCATTGAGTAATGTTGAACGTACGCCTTTTTCATCCCCTTTTTTCATCATCAGGTATTCCGTATTTCCCGGAACGAGCGATTGATACACCACCAGTTTTGGCGATTGATACGTATTTTGTAAAAGGTAGTAGGTCGCTCCACCCGTAATCGCTGAACCAAACTTCCGGATCAGGTATTCTTTACCATTTTCGTCCTGAAAGGATTTGATGGTAGAGCCCCATACCCAGGTTTCAGAGCCATTACCTGTACTGGGCAGACATACTGACAAATCAGTCGTGGAGGGCAGTTCGACCATGCCGTTTTTTTCCTTGGACTGATAATAGGGTTCACTGCGTAATACCTTGACAAGGCCTTCGTAAGTACCTGCATTGCGACCGGATTCGATGACAATTTTAGCCTTTGGAATCAGATAGTACTTATAGCGGTCCATCACTTCTGGGGTAGAAAGCACCGCTAGCTGGCTCGCTGTTTCTTCTTGTAGTTCGGGCGTAAAGGCACGAATCATAGATTCCAGCTCTTCACTGTTCTTATAGGAAATCAAACCCATCATTTGCCGGATCGACTTGTCAATGGGTTTATATTGTTCAACGTAAACCATAGCTTCCTTGTAATTTCCCTGCAACAGGTTCGTAACGGCCAGGTTTTGCAAAGCCGCTCTTATTACTTCGGAAGCATTACCTTCTCCCTGATAATTAGCCAGCGTCTGCCATTTAGATAGGTAAGGTTTAGCCTGCTCCAGATACGCTTCAATACCGTTCTTTTTGAGCGTACTCTGTAAGCCATTAATCTCTTCTTTTAACTCCTTCAATTCAGGAAATTTCTTAACTCCATCCAGGTACGCTAAACTCGTACTAAACTTTCCCTGATAACCGTAAATCTTATTCTGTAAAGGCACGAGACTTTCCGTAATTGCCTTCTGGGCAAAAAGGGCTAAGCTTGCTCGTTTATTGTTTTTAAAATCGATGGAAGAAGCGGGGACGGCGACTTGCGAAGATTCGTATGGATTGATAAATACTTTACGTCCGTACCGATCATAAACGGTGGTATGAACGGCGACCTGAGCAAGGGATTGCTGAGCATTATAAGGATTAGGTCCAATGAACTTAAAAGCCTGAATGAGAGCAATTACGTGCAGATCGCCCTGATCATCTACCTGGATTAATTTGCCAAAATTGGTAACTAAGGTATTACCCGTAAAAGCCGCTTTTAAATCATCCGCGTGTTCTTTACTGATAAACGCGTTATTGACTTGATTGGTAATGATTCCACGTACATCATACGTGCGGTCTTGCTGAAGAGCTGGTAAGGTAGCGGGAACTTCTCGCGAAAAACTGATGGATTCATAATTTACTTCCTGAGCTTTGGCGAGTGAAGCAGTGAGCAGGAAAATACTGCCAAGGGTACAAAAGGATTTTGTACACCGAAATTTGATGGACATAAAGAAGATGACAGATGGGGTATAAAACTGAATTTCAGCTCAAATATAGATAACAAAATTAAATAGGGATACGAGAAAATTACTTTCTCGTATCCCTATTTAATCAGGTTTTTAAAGGTTAACAAGACCGCTAATGATTATCTCTTTCTTCCTTAGCGGGTAAATGAATTGTTTTCGTCGGCTCGAAAAGTGTATCTCCACGAATGGTATCCGAAGCTACTGTACCGGGAAACATTGTTCGTTTTTTATCTTTTATAAAAATAAGACTACCGCCAATCGCAACGACCATCAGTACCACTACAATAAGCACCGCCCAGCGGATAAGTGAACTGATTCGCCACCATTGTTTCATTTTACTCCATGAATTATTTGTATCGTTCGTTGATTCCATAGCTGTTCCAAATGATTCTACTGCTTATAGGTACAAAAGAATTATCCCTTCTGCTCTGGAGCAGTGACGTGTGGTCTACATGCCCAATCTGCGGACGTTATACCCCTGATTGGTAGGCTTTTCGAAGACATGACTTGAAAATACGCAACAAGTGGTACAGGCTTTTCATACCTTAACGGGTCCCCCCGCTTATTGTCCTGATAGTGGGTTAGCCTTCCTTTCATTAGTATAAATACCCACATGAACAGAACTTTAAAGCCCACATCACTTGCTGTCAAATTACTCGTGGGTGTATTTGCCCTTTGCCTGCTGATTGTACTGAGTTTATGGATTGTGGGGATTTTCTTCCTCAAGCCTTTCGCGGGTCAAAAGATTCAAAGAGCGGTCTATGAAAAGTCAGATCAGTTGTATCAAATTCAGCTCAATGAGCTTACGTACAACCCCTTTACGGGTAAAGCCCGCATTACGGACGTCAAACTACAAGCCGATACCGCACGCCGCCGGCAATTAGGTAAAGAGGCTCCTGACTTAATTTTTGAAGGAAATATGCCCGAAATCAGCGTGCAGGGTTTTCATCTGTTTTCTTGGTTATGGGGAAAAAAACTGTCCGTGGAAGCAATCGTGCTCAATCAATTCGATCTACGATTAACCCAGTTTCCGAATACTAAGCCCGATGAGCCCGAAGTACAAAAAACACCTTATGAAATGCTGAACAAGCAATTCGAGCATGTGAAGATTGGCCGCATTCAGGGCGATGACTGGACGGTTAAACAGGTAGATCGCCGAACGAAAAAGGTCCGAACGCTAAGCATCCAAAAACTTTCCTGGAAAGTGGACGACCTGTTGATTGATGAAAAAGGCCATTTGGACACGACTCGCCTGTGGTACGCCAAAGCAATCGAGGTAAACCTGGACTCACTAGTCCTGCCCAATCAGGATTTAAGTGCCTCTGTACAGGTGAAAAAAATTCAGTTGTCAACGGCCGACAAACGTCTGCAAATCGAGGGACTGGGCAGCATTCCTTCGTATCCACGTATGGAGTACGTACGACGCACGGGAAACACCAGCTATACAAAGGCCGTCGTGAATCACATTGAACTCGCCGGACTGGATTTATCAAAGTACTGGCTTCAGAAAAAAGTAAAAGTAGGAGTGGTGACGCTGGAAGGGGGTCTGGTAAATGCTTTCGAAGTTCGGAGCCGATCTTCCAAAATGGATGGACCTCGTAAACCTTTCCCGCATCAATTATATCAGCGATTGCCTTTTCAGTTAGACATTGACTCGGTGAAAGTGCGACAGGTCGATATTGTCTACGATGAGCTAAATCCGAAAACGAACCAGACTGGAAACGTTAATTTCCGACGGATAAAAGGCGTAATTGTTTCGCTGAGTAATGACTCACTCCGAAAATCAAATGTGTGCAAAGCTGATTTTCAAGCTTCGTTTATGGGGGTGAGTTCCTTGCAAACGCATTTTACATTTGACATGCGATCACCCCGTGGGCAGTATACCTGTGCGGCTGAATTGGCCACCCTGGATCTTCGGGTATTGAAGCCCACCTTCAAACCACTGGCTTTAATGGATATAGAAACGGGGATAGTGGATCGGTTTCAGTTCCGTTTTTCCGGCGATCAGGTAAAGACCTCGGGCAGCGGAACGCTTCTGTATCACGATTTAAAAGTAAAGATTCTGAAACCCGACGAAAAGAAAGGCTTTAAAATCCGTGATTTGTTTACGTTTGCTGCCAACAAGGTTTTGATGTACGAAAGTAACCCCATGCCTAAAAAAGAGGTACGGCAGGGAAAAATTTCCTACGAACGGATTCCCGGTGAGAGTTTCTTCGGAATCCTATGGCGGAGTGTTCGTTCGTGTCTGTCTGATTCAGCATTGAAAACGTAAAAAAATAGGGACTTTTTTCAAAAGTTATTTTATAAAAACACGTAAGGCTTGGGTCTGTAAAAACTTTAGAATAAAATAGTTAAGGCTATAAAAACTGGATATGTAAAATATACGTTTATATATATGTAATAAATTTTGAATACTCACACCTTTAAACATTTTCTTCATTTTGAGATTTATGATCGTATCTGTTTCTTGGGCCTGTGACCCTTAAAAAGCCCTTAATTTTAGAAATTAGTCTATAGGGCGATTAGAGAATATGGCAATTGCCAGTATCTTTGTTTTCCACGCTCATAAAAAATTGTTTGACAATTTTCAAGCCACTTTCATTTTTCAAGTATCTGAAATGACCTTAAGCGTATTGTTTGCTGGCCTGTTGGCCTATCTTTTAGGTTCAGTCCCTACGTCCGTTTGGTACGGACAGGCTTTCTTTGGAATCGATGTTCGTGAGCACGGAAGCGGCAATGCCGGAGCAACCAATACTTTCCGCACTTTAGGCAAAAAAGCAGGTACGATTGTGCTGCTCATTGACGTTTTGAAAGGATGGTTAGCAGCGAACTTGGCTCTCATTCTGTTCTACTTGAATGAAATTACGCTGGATGAACGGGTACCTATGAAGCTTGCCTTCGGAATTATCGCGGTCATTGGCCACTTGTTTCCCGTTTTTGCCCGTTTTAAAGGCGGGAAAGGGGTTGCTACCTTGCTGGGTATGGTACTTAGCATTCACCCGGAAGCGGCTGGCGTTTGTATTCTGGTTTTCATACTGGTGATGCTTTCGTCGCGGTACATTTCGCTGAGTTCCATTGTTGCTACGCTGGCGTTCCCCCTCATGATGGTGTTTAACCTGTTTGGTCCGGAACATAATCTCCTGGTGATCTTTGGATTTATTCTGTTTGGATTAATTGTGTATACGCACCATAAAAATATTGGTCGATTACTGCGGGGCGAGGAAGCTCGTATCCCCATCGGTCGTCGTCGGAGTCGTTAATACTTCGGTTTTACTCGTACCTTTTTCTTAACCCGGAGCCTCAGGTTCCGGGTTTTTCTTTTTGCCTTTGGTTCGCTGCCACGTACGAGCTTTGTTTACTTTTGCAAAATCAGTCAGGACGGATCCGACCGGGTTGGTGTTCAAACCGGGCTGGCGGAAAGAGAACAAGTCCTTTCATTCAACATGCTACACTATGCAAGATTACTTAGAGGCTAATAAGGGCCGCTTTCTCGAAGAACTGCTGGAATTGTTACGGATTCCTTCCGTTAGTGCAGATTCAAAATTCAAAGGTGATGTACGGCAGGCTGCCGAGTACGTTCGGGAAAGTTTAGCCAAAGCCGGAGCGGATGTAGCCGAGCTGCACGAAACCGCTGGTCATCCGATTGTATACGGAGAAAAGATCATTGATCCGAGCAAACCAACGGTACTTATTTATGGTCACTACGACGTTCAGCCGGCCGATCCGCTGGAACTTTGGACGTCACCACCGTTTGAACCTGTCATCAAAGACGAGAAAATCTATGCCCGGGGTTCAGCCGATGATAAAGGCCAGTTTTTCATGCACGTGAAAGCATTTGAAGCCATGATGGCTACGGATTCGCTGCCCTGTAACGTGAAATTCATGATTGAAGGCGAAGAAGAGGTAGGTTCCAATAACTTAGGCTCCTTCGTTAGCCAGAACCGTGAAAAACTAAAGGCTGATGTGATTCTGATTTCGGATACGGCGATGATTGCCAACGATACGCCGTCCATTGATACGGGCTTACGTGGACTAAGCTACGTGGAAGTAGAGGTAACCGGGCCAAACCGTGACCTTCACTCGGGCGTATACGGAGGAGCCGTAGCCAACCCGATCAATACGCTGGCTAAAATGATTGCCAGTCTGCACGATGAAAACGGTCATATCACGATTCCGAATTTTTATGATGATGTCGTAGAATTATCGGCGGAAGAGCGTGAAATGCTGGAATCGGCTCCGTTCAATCTTGAAGAATACAAGGCTGATCTGGCAATCGACGACGTGCAGGGAGAAGCTGGATTTACAACCCGGGAGCGGGCCAGTATTCGTCCAACGCTCGATTGCAACGGCATTTGGGGTGGTTATATTGGCGAGGGAGCAAAAACGGTACTGCCGTCTAAAGCTTACGCTAAAATTTCCATGCGTTTGGTGCCTAATCAGGACTGGAATAAGATTACGGATTTGTTCGCTGCTCATTTCCAGAGCATTGCTCCCAAGTCAGTGAAAGTGACGGTAACGCCCCACCACGGTGGTCAACCGTACCTGACGCCCCTGGAATCGGCGGCCTATAAAGCAGCCGAGGCCGCTCTCACGGAAAGTTTTGGCAAGAAACCCGTACCGACTCGCGGCGGTGGTAGTATTCCCATCGTGGCTTTGTTTGAAAAAGAACTCGGTCTAAAAACAGTATTAATGGGCTTTGGTCTGGATTCGGATTCCATTCACTCGCCCAACGAGCACTACGGTTTGTTCAACTTCTATAAGGGAATCGAAACCATTCCTTTGTTTTTCAAGCACTTCACGGCTTTATCCTGATCATTCATTCAAAAACCGGAGCTTCTCACTGAACGCTCCGGTTTTTTCATACCGCCATGCGTTCGATCTTTACCCTTCTGGGGCTAGGCTTCCTGCTAATTTCCGGAGTTCAGGCTCAAACTAAAACGGAATTTCTGCCCAAGGGCCATTTATTTGAACCGATCGTGCTCGATCCGCTGGAAGCTAAAACCAGTGCCTCCCTGTTGCGGCGTATGGAAGAAGGGGTAAGCAAGGATGGGCTTTTCGCTCCTTTTTCCATTGGTTTTCAGAAAGGCTTTTTTCGCTGGAGTCGGGACGAACGTCGGGCTTCCGAACTGGCTCTGGACGTCGTAGCCAATACCCAGTTTGAGATGTTTCACGATAGTCAGGAAGATAAATTCCGTCGCTATCTGTTCAATGTCGATTTTCGCGTAGGGTTGCTTTATAATTTGAAGCGGGGAAATGCCAGCTGGCGATTGCGAGTCTATCACCTCTCGTCGCATTTGGGGGACGATTATCTAGTGCGAAATCAGATCAATTACTTTTTGCCTAACGCCGTCAATTACGAACAGGTGGATGCTTTGTACGCGTATCAGTGGACGAGTGTACGCTTGTACGGAGGCCTTGGCATCGGGCTGCGACCCGCTTCGGAGCGGAAGCGGTTGTATACGCAAATCGGTACGGTCTGGAAGCAACCGAATCGGGAGAAACTTCGCTGGTGGGCAGGGGTGGATGTTCGGATGATCGAACAAACGAACTTTCATCCGGGGGTAACCGCGGCAGTGGGAATTGAATTAGGAGTGATCGAACGAAATCCACTAAGTCTGGCTGTACAAGCTTTTCACGGTCCTCTGCCTTACAGCACGTTTGAGCAAACTATCAACAACTGGATAGGCGTAGGATTCTTCCTGAATCCATTTTAGTCGGTAGTTGCTGTATTCAAAGTTTATCCCGCATTTTTTACGCCGCATTGCATACGGGATTAATCATATTGAACCCCTTCGGGGTTGGTAGCCTACCAACCCCGAAGGGGTTCAATAACAGTAACTATGGGTACCCCCCATGCAATACTATCAACTACTCTAGATCCAGCACGAATCCCTGCCAGGTTGTAGGGCCTTGTTTTCCTTCCAGAAGCGGACTTTCGCTCAAATGAATTTCATAGTTACTCTCGGGAATCTGAATACTCTTCTCCCAATAATTTTTCATAAAATTAATCACCTCCGTGAAGAGTTGTTGCGAATGAACTTCGTCCGTAGTAGAACGGTCCGGATCGATAATCTGAATATTTCGTTCATGACCGGGATCACCAGACAGACTTTTATAGGTAAAAATCAAGTGCGTACCTGAGCCTTGGGTATCAACCGGCGTGCAGGCCGTGAATTCGTAACGGGGCATAGTAAATAAATAAGTTAGGAGACGCCAGTTACTGGCTCAATGTTTACGTAATGATCCAATTTTTTGAGTTCGTAGTCGATTCCATTGACTGTAATCGTCTGAAAGGGAGGACCTGGCTCAACGAGTGGATCGAGTTGGGCCTGTAATTCATTAAAACGGGCATCCAGAGCTTCGGCTACCTCTGGCTTTTTACCCTCCGGTGTTAAAATTTTTTCCTGAATGCCTAAGATTTCTTCGACCATGTTTTGCAGGCTTGCCATGCGAAAAGAGAAATAAGGTGATACGTTTCGTTCTGGATGCAATCGAGTAAAACCCTGTGCCTACAAGCCTGAATTTATATTCAAGGTTAGAGGTTTTCCCTTACCGAAGAGTAAATACGAAAAGGTTTAAAAACAAAACATCCCGAAAGTTTAAACTTCCGGGATGCCTACAGAATGTCAATACTCAGGGGAATGAATCCGTGGACTACTTGGGGAATTTCATTTTGTAATCCACCCGCACTTCTCCTTTCGTGATGTTGGAAAGTTTCTTCTTAAGCAGGGTACGCTTCAGCGGAGGCAGGTGATCGGTGAACAGGATGCCTTCAATGTGATCGTACTCGTGCTGGATGATCCGGGCGGCAATCCCATCGTACTCGTCAATGTGCTCGTTCCAGTCCAGATCGTAGTATTTAATCTTGACCCGCTCCGGGCGACTCACGTCCGAACGAATACCCGGAATGGATAAACAGCCTTCTTCGTAGGCCCACTCTTCGCCATCTTCTTCCAGAATTTCGGGATTGATGAACGCCTTTTTAAAACCTACCAGACTCGGATCAAAATCTTCACTGTCTTCCTCTTCTCCGTCGATGATCGGCGTACCGTCTACGACGAACAAACGCAGGCTCATGCCTACCTGCGGGGCGGCCAGTCCGACACCCGAGGCTTTGTACATCGTTTCAAACATATTATCGACCAATGCTTGCAGGTCGAGATCTGTATCTTTTTGAATGTCGACGGCTTCCTTCCGTAACACCGGATCACCGTAGGCGACGATGGGTAAAATCATAATCTCTGAAAAGTAATCCGCTTACGTTCGCGGTTTGTTGAGAATGAAAAGACAAAATTCGTGAAAGCTGGCGGCTTTTCCGAACGCCAGCGTCATTATCCCGTCCGTTGACTTTTTTCTGCTAGTGTTTCCCGTCCGTATCCATCCTTCGACTTAGCTGATACTTACTGCCTTTTCGTCTGGCTGCGTGTATGAACAGTTCATCACGCTGTATTGGCAATTCATCCCAACACCGCTGGTACAACAGGTCATGGACGAGCTAATTTTCCATCGTATTTAATCGTTCAACCAATTGTATTCAAGCAAATCATGAAAACCAATGCTATACTTTTTCTCCTGTTGAGTGGAATCGTTACATCGTGCGGATGGGTGAGTGCCGCCAAAGAAACCGCAGACGGTTACCAGCAGATGACCCAGGCCGCCCGGAACGTAAGCGAAGGAACGGAGGCGATTAACAAAAAGGTAGAAGAACGTCGGGCCAAAGGAGACACCCTAGCCCTGCCGTTTCGAACTTTAGCCCAGTTTATGCCTACGGCAGTAGCAGGATACGAAACAGATGGCGAACCCTCGGGCCAAACAACCAACAACGAAGGCTTTTCGTATTCCTCTTACGAACTAAAATACAAAAAGGGCGAGGATTCAGAAGTGAAGATTGAGCTGGCCGACTACAACGCTTCGGCGGCTTTGCTAAGCATGGCTACTGTAGCGATGTCTTCAGGAATGGAGATCGAAAACGAAAATCAGATCACCAAAAGCTGGGCGACGGGTATCGAATCCGTAAGGGGCTACGAAGAATTCTACAAGAAGGGTAAACAGGCTAAAGTAACCGTTAGTGTGGGCGAACGCTTCCTGGTGCAGGTTTCCGCGACGAATCAGGAAAACACGGATTTTGTCAAAGAGGTAGCCCAGTCTTTAAAATTAAAAGAATTAACGCAGTACTAGCGTTAGCTAAAAGTGATAGGTACTAGGGAAAGGTCAGTGATTGGGGGACGGACGATTGAAGGGCAGAAGTCATTCCAAAGCCGTCTTTTACTTTTGAATTTTTATTCTCCATTGTATAATTTATGAATCGTCGGAAGGCCTTAAGCCATCTTTCGCTAAGCTCCGTTGCTTTGTTGGGCGGCTGGGGTTTCACTAAAACCTGGGTAAAAGCTTCGCCAGTTCAGGAGCGGGTTTTCTCCCTGGTCATTCAGAAGGGTTCTGTTTTTACGGAAGGCAAACTGCAGCCGCTAAACGTAGGCATTACTGAAGACGGGTTATTACACCTAAGTCCGCTGGAGCTGCAGGGCACGCAGGTGATTGACGCCAGCCAACACGTAGTCAGTCCGGGTTTTGTTGATATTTTAGCCGATGGACCGAAAAACCTAACGAATGATTACCACGTCTTCGAACGCTTCAAATTAACCGATGGCGTAACCACAACCCTGCAGCTACACGGTGGACGGGAAAATCCGGAAGAATACCACCGCTTTTTTGATCCAAAACCGCATTATACCAATTACGGCGTAGGCATTTACGTGATGGGAATTCGACTCGCCGCAGATTTGCCGCACCGACTCAAGCACGTAGAAAAAATGCTGGCGGAAGGAGCCTTAAGCGTATCGCATAGTTTGGAATATCAACCCACACCTTACGAGGAAGTGAAGGCGTATGCCCAACTCGCTAGGCGGTACGAACGCCCGATGTTTTTGCACCTACGGTATTCGGATAAAGAACATGAACTGGATGGTGTAAAAGAAGCCATTCGCCTGGCCCGGGAGACGGGCGTCCGGATGCATATCGATCACCTGCACTCCACGGGCGGGACTTTTCACATGGCTGAAGCTCTGGATTTGATTCACGAGGCCCGGCAGTTGGGATTGGACATTACCACCTGCGTATATCCCTATAGTTACTGGGCTACGTACCTGCATTCCAAACGCTTTGACGACGGGTGGCAAGAGCGGTACAACTTAGCGTATGACGATCTGCGACTGGTGGGTACTCAGGAACGAATCAGTAAGAAATCCTTTCAGTACTACCGTCAACACCCCGGCTATCTGGTAGCTGTACCCGAAGGAGCTATGCCCTTTGATACGACGATAGATCTGGCCTTGCAAACGGATTTCTGTATGATTGGATCAGACGGAGGAATTGCTTCATTGGAAGCCGCTAACTCGCACCCGCGTGGAGCCGGCTGTTTTGCCACGGCTCTACAACACGCTCAGGCGATTGGTATGCCGCTGGAAAAGATGTTACCAAAGCTGACGAGTATGCCCGCGGATTTGATTCGTCGGGCCGTACAGAATCGGGGTGAAATCAAAGAAGGGGCCATCGCCGATCTGACGATTTTTAATCCGAAAACCGTACAGGGCCTGGCTACCGTTGAAAATCCCAATACCGATTCGGCAGGAATCAAAGCCGTCATTCTAAATGGAAAAGTAGCCTATCAGGAGGGAAAAATTCTGGCCGAATATGGCCTGCCCATTCGGAACTCGGGGCGAAGGGCTTGATATTCATTTGAATGAATGAATGATAGATTGAGTGAATAAGGATTATAGAAAATCACTCACGCATTCTATCATTCACGCATTCGATCATTGCATTATACCGTAAATCCTGACAGTTTTACGAACTCCTGTACGCGAGCATCTACCTCTTCTTTGGAAAGGCCGAGCAGCCGTTCAGTACCAAATTTCTCTACGCAGAAGGAAGCCAGGGCTGACCCGTAAATGATCGCCCGCTTCATGTTTTCAAAGCTGGTGTCATTAGTAGCGGCGAGGTAGCCGATGAAACCACCCGCGAAGGTATCGCCCGCTCCGGTTGGATCGAAGACTTCTTCCAGCGGCAGGGCCGGAGCAAAGAAAATTTCTTCGCCTTGGAACAACAGGGCTCCGTGTTCGCCTTTTTTGATGATCAGCGTACTGGGTCCCATCGCCATAATAATTTTCGCAGCTTTGCGTAAGCTGTATTCACCGGAAAGCTGACGAGCTTCTTCATCATTGATACTCAGCACGTCGATACGTTGGATAACCTTTTTAAGATCATCCATCGCCACGTTCATCCAGAAATTCATGGTATCGAGTACCACGAGTTTCGGACGCTTTTTCAGACGATCCAATACCGTCATTTGTACCTGAGGGGTCAGGTTGCCCAGCATCAGGTATTCGCAATTCTGGTACGATTCGGGAATAATGGGATCAAAGTCAGCTAGTACGTTTAGCTCGGTCACCAGCGTATCGCGGGTGTTCATATCGTTATGATACTTGCCCGACCAGAAGAAGGATTTTTCTCCTGCCTTCACTTGCAAACCTTCCGTATCAACACCCTGATTTTGCAGCAGTTGAATGTATTCCTGGGGAAAATCATCGCCGACTACGGCTACAATATTGATGGGTTTGGTAAAGTAAGATGCCGCCAGGGAAATGAACGTACAGGCTCCGCCAATGATTTTATCCGTTTTGCCGAAAGGGGATTCAATGGCATCGAAAGCCACCGTACCGATTGCTAAAAGACTCATGTATTGATGTTTACAGTTTATTCGGTGTGCTGTTTCTGATGAATAAGTTAAAACAGGTATCCTGAAAATCAGGCAAAAATACGGAATGATACGCACATCCACGAAAAAAGCCCCGATTCGAATCGGGGCTTTTCAAACCTTGGAAAGGTTTCAGCAGGTGTGAAGAAACGGCTAAAGGGCCGAATCCGAACCCTACTGGTCTTATTTTTTCTTCGCGGGAGCGTTAAGCGAAACGATCCACTTGGCAATTTTCATAGCATCTTCCTTGGGAACCTGCGTCATCGGAGCCATTGGAGGATAACCGGGCCAGTTTGAAGGCTTCGGTTTGTAGATCAATTCAACGATTTGTTCCGGCTTGTATTTCTTCTTGGCCACATCCGTGTACGCTGGACCTACCAGACGTTCGTTTACTTTGTGGCAAGTAAGGCAGATGTTTTTCTCAAGCAGGGCTTTGATTTCAGCCGGAGGATCAGTTTTACTTTGTGCAGAGGCGTCGGTACCTACGAATAAGGCGGCCACCAGACCCAGCAGGGGAAGAAGCGTTTTGTTCATAGTAAGCTATAAAAAATTTAAGAAAATGCTCGTTTTGTTTAATCGTTAGAACGCAAAAGTACGTAAAATTATACGGACGCTTTGTTAATAATTGCAAAAGAATCGACGGTAATAACTCGCTTTTCTAAAGATTCTTACCCGCTTCTACTGCTTTTCGTACACTGCCGTGGCGGGCTAGTAAATCCTCCGCCTTTTCCCGGGTGGTATCGAGTTCAGCCATGACCATCTGAATAGCCCGATTGACGAGCTTGTAGTTGGACAACTGCATATCCACCATCCGATTGCCCTTCACCCGACCGAGCTGAATCATCGTACTCGTCGAGATCATATTCAGAATGAGTTTCTGAGCCGTACCCGATTTCATTCGCGTGCTACCCGTTACAAACTCAGGGCCTACCACCGCTTCTACCGGATATTCCACGGCCGCGGCCAGGGGGCTACCGGCATTACAAACGACGCAACCCGTCAGAATGCCCCGTTCGCGGGCAGCTTTCACCCCACCAATGACGTAAGGCGTTGTACCCGATGCTGCGATACCTACGAGTGAATCCAGTTCGTTGATTTCGTATTCCTGCAAATCTTTCCAGGCCTGTTCGACGTTGTCTTCGGCATTTTCAACGGCTTTCCGAATGGCGGTATCTCCTCCGGCAATCAGTCCGACCACCAAACCAAACGGTACACCGTAGGTGGGCGGACATTCCGAAGCATCGAGGATACCCAAACGGCCACTGGTACCCGCACCAATGTAAAACAAACGTCCGCCCTGCTTCATGCGGGCGACAATCTGCGTAACCAGGGCTTCAATCTGCGGCAGTGCTTTTTCAACGGCCAGAGGTACCGTTTTATCTTCATTGTTAATGCCTTCCAGTAGCTGCCGGACGGTCATTTCTTCCAGATGATCGTAATGAGAGGAGGATTCGGTTGTAAGCATAATGTAGGAATAAATACGAAGGCGTATAAAAAAGAGTCCCTAAAGGTAACGAGTTTTCAGCGGTATGTCGTCGGACGAACGGCTTTTCAGTAGTAGTCTGGATAAAAGAAAAGTCCCGACACAACGCCGGGACTTTTCTCTCCTGTAATAGAATGAAATTATTTAAACCAGTAGCCAAAACGAATGACCAGCGGACTACCACTGGAAGAATACGTATTGGGATTGGAATTGTAATTGGCGTGGTACAGAAGCGTGATCTGGAAACCTGGCTCGCCCGCCGGTACGCCATAACCGCCCCCAACCAGGAAACCGGTATCAAAATCATAACCCGTTATTTTTCCCTGCGAATTTTTAAACGACAACACTTTGTACTGCTCGGCTTCTCCCCATAAAAACAGACCTGGAACGACATTCTCCAGGAAACTGAGGTGCTGCTGAACGAACAATCTACCACCCAAGAGGCTTATTTTCTGACGACCCCGACTGGTGTAATTATCGGGTTGACTGGTATAGCTGTAGGTAATGCCTAAACCCGTAGTGGTCGTGGGCGTAACCCGGATACCAGCCATCGGTGAAATGTCAAAGCTGAAGTAGCTGCTTCCCCCAAAAAAACTCAGTGAGGGTGTTGTAATGTTCACGCCATAGCGCAGCTTATCCTTAAAAGGCCGGGCTTTCCAGGGCATTTCTTGTTCTCGCTGGTAGTTCTCATCAAGGGGCTGCTGCTGAATGATAACGGGTCGCTCGGCGGGCCGGGGAATGGAATCATACTGGGCAGAAGCAAAGGGGGTGACCGCTAGGATCAGTAAACAGGCGGCCAGTACAGATCGAATCATGGATGTTATGTTCATGGACAACGTAAAGAAGTCAGGTCAGCAAAGAACTCGACGGGCCTGAATTTGGTTATCTCTCTGGCACCAACGTCTACCTTTTTTCGCTAACATTTCCCAAAGTAACGGTCTTCGCCGGAAATTCTTGTATAAAGGAGTCAAATCCAGTGCTGGAATGAACCTTTTTAGCGACGTAGGTGCCCGAATGTGAGCATTCGGAAAACATTGAAAGCCACCATTTCTTCCAACCCCGAAGCGGGTTATCTTTGTCGAATGAATTCAATTGAAACGCTGGGTCGCCCGTCGGTCGAAACCCTCGATCCGAAGCAATACATCCTCATCAAAGGAGCACGTGTCAATAATCTTAAAAATATAGACGTTTCTATTCCCCGTAACAAGCTGATTGTCATTACTGGATTGTCGGGTAGCGGGAAATCATCCTTGGCGTTTGATACGCTTTTTGCGGAAGGTCAGCGGATGTACGTGGAAAGTCTGAGCAGTTACGCCCGGCAGTTCTTGGGTCGGATGGAAAAACCGGAAGTAGACTGGATCAAAGGTGTATCGCCCGCTATCGCCATTGAGCAGAAAGTGAGTACGAAAAACCCCCGCTCGACGGTGGGGACTACTACCGAAATTTACGATTACCTTAAATTACTCTTCGCCCGTATTGGCCGCACGTACTCGCCCGTATCGGGTCAGGAAGTACGAAAAGATACCGTAACGGACGTCGTAGACTATATTCTTTCGCTGGAAGAAAACGCCCGCGTACTGATCACCACACCGCTCATTCGTAAAAACAACCGGAGTCTGACCGAAGAGTTGACCATTCTGGTACAGAAAGGCTTTACGCGGATTGTGGCCGAAGATGAAACCATACAGATTGAGGAAGCACTGGAAGATGCCGCAACGAGTCAGCGAATTACGGATCTGCCACTGCATATTCTGATTGACCGGCTGGCGGTAAAGAAAGAAGACGAGGAAACGCAGTTTCGTTTAGGGGATTCCGTACAAACGGCTTTTTTCGAAGGCGAAGGCTCCTGTTTCGTGCAGGTGCTGGGCGGTGAGCGGCGGCAGTTTTCTGACCGTTTCGAACTCGACGGTATCGCGTTTGAAGAACCCAGCGTCAATCTATTCAGTTTTAATAACCCGTACGGAGCCTGCAAACGCTGCGAAGGATTTGGTACCATTCTGGGTATTGACCCCGATTTGGTATTCCCGGATCGTAACCTGTCCGTATTCGAAGGAGCCATTGCCCCCTGGCGTACGGAAAAAATGGGTGAGTGGCTCACGCCGCTGTTACGCAACGGCATCCGCTTTGATTTCCCCATTCACCGGGCGTACAAAGAGCTGAGCCAAGCCGAAAAGGACTTGCTCTGGAAAGGAAATAAGTACTTTGGCGGTCTGGATGATTTCTTCAAAATGCTAGAAGGCGAATCGTACAAAATTCAGTACCGGGTGCTGTTGAGCCGATACCGGGGTCGTACGGTATGTCCGGAATGCCGGGGTTCGCGACTGCGAAAGGACGCCGGATACGTAAAAATTAACGGTAAATCCATCGTTGACATCGTTTTACGCCCCATCTCCGAAATCGCTCAGTTGTTCCGCGAAATGGAACTGCCGGAGTATCAGGAGAAAGTAGCCCGCCGGATTCTGACGGAAATTCAGAACCGACTGGATTATATGGAACGGGTAGGGTTGGGATACCTAACGCTTAATCGATTAACGAATACCCTGTCAGGCGGAGAATTCCAGCGGATTAAACTGGCGACTTCTTTGGGTAGTGCTCTGGTAGGGTCGATGTATATTCTGGACGAACCCAGTATTGGACTCCATCCCCGTGATACGCAGCGACTGATTTCAGTACTGAAATCTTTACGAGATCTGGGCAATACGGTGATCGTGGTAGAACACGAGGAAGAAGTCATGAAGGCCGCCGATGAAATCATTGACATTGGCCCCGAAGCCGGTACTGGCGGTGGACAGGTCGTTTTCCACGGCGACTGGAATACCATTGAAGATTTACGCTTGGAAGGGCCACGCGAGGAGACGAGTTCATCGCATACGCTGGCTTTCTTGACGGGACAGGACGTAATTCAAACGCCTAAATTCCGCCGTCGGCCTTCGGGTTGGCTGGAACTGAAAGGAGCCCGGGAAAACAACCTACGGGATGTGAATGTCCGTTTCCCGCTCGGCACGCTGACGGTGATTACGGGCGTGAGTGGCTCCGGAAAATCTACACTGATCCGGAAGATTCTGTATCCGGCCTTGGGCAAGATGCTGGGTACGTATTCGGACGAATCGGGTAAGTATTCCGAACTGGTTGGCGATCTGAAAGGATTGACAGCCGTAGAAATGGTCGATCAAAATCCGATTGGAAAATCCAGCCGTTCGAACCCGGTTACGTACGTGAAAGCCTACGATCACATTCGTCAGCTGATGAGTGATCAGCAACTGGCCAAAGCTCGTACCTACAAGCCGAGTCATTTTTCCTTTAACGTGGATGGCGGTCGTTGCGAGACGTGTCAGGGCGAAGGGCAGGTAAAGATTGAAATGCAATTCATGGCCGATATCTACCTGACTTGTGAATCCTGCGGCGGCAAACGCTTCAAGCAGGAAATTCTGGAGGTCAAGTACAAGGATAAAGATGTGGCTGAAATTCTGGATATGACCGTCGACGAAGCCGTCACTTTCTTCCGGGACGAACCCAAGATTTACGAAAAGCTGATGCCTTTGCAGGAAGTAGGCTTGGGTTATGTAACGTTGGGTCAATCGTCCAATTCACTTTCTGGGGGAGAAGCTCAGCGGGTGAAACTGGCGAGTTTCCTGGGAAAAGGGAATCCGAACGCCGGGAAAACGCTCTTCATTTTTGACGAACCTACGACTGGACTCCACTTCCACGACATCCGCAAGCTCCTGAAATCCATCAACGCCTTGGTAGAACAGGGCGACTCGGTAATCATTATCGAGCACAATACGGAAGTCATCAAGTGTGCCGATTACATCATCGACATTGGTCCGGATGGGGGCGAGGCCGGTGGGCAGATCACCTTTACGGGGACGCCGGAAGAGATGATTCAACTGCAAGACGATAATCATACGGCCCGGTTTTTGAAAGAAAAAATGGCCGAGTGAGCCTGAAGGTAATTACAGTATAAAGGGTCCGTTCAGGTACGGGCCCTTTTTGCTTTCGGTCCTAATGGTTTTGAGCTGAGTCACAGGGCTGATCGGAAAGAAAATACTTGATTTTTCGGGAAAATAGGGAGTAAGCCTTTGAATTTCAGTAATAAACCCGCTATATTTGCACTCCCTTTTTCAGCTATGATGCCCAAAAGTATCTGAAAATCAAGAGGAAACATTCAAAGATAATTAATCGTGGACCAGTTAAGCTACAAAACTGTTTCAGCCAATCCAGCGACCGTAACTAAGGAGTGGGTCATTGTTGACGCTGAAAACGCGATCTTGGGTCGTCTGACCAGCCAGATCGCCGCTATCCTGCGGGGTAAGCACAAAACCAACTACACGCCTCATATCGATTGTGGGGATAACGTGATCGTAATCAACGCCGACAAGATTCGTCTGACGGGTAACAAAATGACTGACAAGCAGTACGTGCGTCACACGGGTCACCCCGGTGGACAGCGTTTTGCTACGCCTCGGGAAGTTTTGGAAAAAATTCCTGCTCGGGTTATCGAATATGCCGTAAAAGGTATGTTGCCGAAAACGCGTCTGGGTCGTCGCCTGTTTACGAACCTGCACGTGTATGCTGGCCCTAACCATCCGCACGAAGCTCAACAACCGAAGAAAATCGAATTGTAATCTTTCGTTGCTCGTGAATGGTTCGTGGGGGTTCAGTACAGATGTACACTGAGGTTCCAGAAACTAGGTTACGATTAACGGTAAATGAATACCAAACCAATGGCAGAAGTAATTAATACGCTCGGCCGCCGGAAAACTGCCGTAGCTCGCGTTTATTTGACGCCGGGTAACGGTACGATCACGGTAAACGGCCGCGATTTCAAGGAGTACTTCCCTTCTGAAGTTCTCCAAATTGTTGTAAACCAGCCTTTTACTACTACCAACACCCTGGGTGCTTATGACATTAAAGCAAACCTGGATGGCGGTGGAGTAGCCGGTCAAGCCGAAGCTCTTCGCATGGGTATCTCTCGTGCGTTGGATCAGGTGAACCCTGAATTCCACACGGCTCTGAAGAAAGTTGGCTTCCTGACGCGTGATGATCGTATGGTGGAACGTAAGAAACCAGGTCGTCGCAAAGCTCGTCGTCGCTTCCAGTTCAGCAAGCGTTAATAGTGTGGTTGTTAGTTGCTGGTTCGTAGTTGCTTAACTATCAACCATCAACTAAAAACTGACAACATTTTTGCCTCTGATTCAGGCTTGCAGTGTCCGACGCCGAATCATGCTTTTTTTACATCCTTTTTGACTTAACAACAAAATGGCACAAGTAAGCTATAAAGAACTCCTCGATGCCGGTGTACACTTTGGTCACTTGACCCGTAAGTGGGACCCGAAGATGGCTCCTTACATCTTCATGGAGAAAAACGGCATCCACATTATCGATTTGAACAAAACGGTAACCCTTCTCGATGAAGCGTCTACCGCCCTCAAATCAATCGTTCGTTCAGGCCGCAAAATCATGTTCGTGGCTACGAAAAAGCAGGCTCAGGAGATCGTTTCGGAAGAAGCTCGTCGCCTGAAGATGCCTTACGTAACCGATCGTTGGTTAGGTGGTATGCTGACTAACTTCGCGACGATTCGCAAGTCGTTGAAGAAAATGACTCAACTTGAGAAAATGCTTAAGGATGAGACGACGTCAGCGAACCTGAACAAAAAAGAAAAACTGGTCCTTACTCGCGAAAAAGATAAATTGGAGCGTGTACTTGGTGGTATTGCTGACCTGACTCGTCTGCCCGCAGCTCTGTTTGTGATTGACGTGAAGCGTGAGCATATCGCCGTGGCTGAAGCTCAGCGTTTAGGTATTCCGGTATTCGCCATGTGCGATACCAACTCTAACCCCGAATTGGTTGATTTCCCGATTCCTGCCAATGACGATGCTTACAAATCGATCAGCCTGATTACGCTGGCGATTGGTAAGGCAATCGAAGAAGGTCTGATGGAGCGTAAGCAAGATAAAGACGATGCTCGCGTTCAGGAAGAAGAAGAAGCCAAACGGGCCGTTGATTCAGGTGCTGACGTAGCTGAAGCTCCTGCGGCAACGACGGAGGAAGAAGCCTAATCTTAGGTTAGATCTTTGATCCCTGTGAATAGCCCGGAGCTTTTGCTTTGGGCTATTCCGTTTAGAAGTTTGAAGAATGGTTGGATGGGGAGAAGGTTTTGAAAAGGTTTAAAGTGAAATCTCGTACACGGGTCAACGTTAAACTTCAAACCATTGAAACGCATTCAAATCAAATACGCTTCGCTCTTCTTAACAAAAGCTTAATTTCATAATCTGGGACAATCGTCCCTACTTCACGGTAAAAACAAACTCACTACAATGGCTGCAATTACCGCTGCTGACGTGAACAAACTCCGCCAAATGACTGGTGCGGGGATGATGGATTGCAAAAAGGCTCTTTCTGAAGCCGATGGCGATTTTGAAAAAGCGATTGAAATTCTCCGTAAAGCGGGCCAGAAAGTGGCCGCAAAACGGGCTGATAACGCTACTTCTGAAGGACTTATCCTGGTTAAACTGAGCGAAGACGGTACCAATGGTAAACTGGTTGCTCTGGCTTGCGAAACGGAACCCGTTTCTAAAGTAGAAGACTTCCGCAACCTGGCTAACGCCATCATCGATACAGCCGTTGAGAAAAATCCTGCTACGATCGAAGAATTATCAGCTTATACCTTAGCGGATGGTCGTACGATCCAGGAAACGATTACGGAACTGGTTGGTAAAATCGGCGAGAAAATCGTTATCAGTGCTTACGAAAACGTGAACGCTGAGCAAGTGGTTAGCTACATTCACTCAAACGGTAAATTAGGCGTACTGCTGGCTTTCAATAACGTTCAGGGTGCTGAAGTACAGGAAGTAGGTAAAGACATCGCCATGCAAATTGCAGCGATGAAACCTGTAGCCGTAAGCAAAGACGACGTGGATCCTACGTTGGCAGAGAAAGAACTGGAAATCGGTCGCGAGCAAGCTCGTGCCGAAGGAAAACCCGAAGCTATCCTCGATCGGATCGCTCAAGGCCGTCTGGAGAAATTCTACAAAGAGAACACGCTGCTTTCGCAGGAGTTTGTAAAAGATAGCTCAATCACGATTGCCCAGTTACTGGAAAAAACGCAAAAAGGATTGACCGTGAAAGAATTCAAGCGTATTGCATTAGCTTAATTCTTTAGCGTATCGTTTTGACGGCTTACGGATCATTCCGTAAGCCGTTTTTTTTGTACTGTTTTTAATTCAGTTCTAAGTATTTCTAGGGATAAATTTGGCCTTCTTTAAGAATAATAAATATTTTTGCTCATATCCTATCTAATGCTTTTCTAATTTATGGTATCACAAAAGACGATTTATTTTCTACTCTTAAGCCTGATTTCTTGCTTCGCTCAAGCCCAAACAGAGCCTATTCCCGTAAAAAAAGACACGACGTATTGGCGAAAGAAAAAAGAATTTGGCCTGAATTTTAACCAAGGTTCTTTTAGTAATAACTGGCAGGGTGGGGGCGTCAATAACTTGGGTTTAGGGACATTTTTTAATGCCAAAGCCGAGTATCGCAAAGAACGGGATAGCTGGGTGAATGATTTTCAGAGCCAGTTTGGCTTTCAGAAAATCAAAAATCAGGAGTTTAGAAAGAGCATCGATCGACTGTTTTTCGATTCCAAATACGGGAGGAAATTAGGGCAGGATACCATCTGGGCTTTTGTCGCTAACCTGAACGTACTGACTCAGTTTGCCAATGGCTTTGACTTTAATTACGCTTACGCCAATCAAACGTATCCGCACATATCGGGTCTGATTACACCTTTCTTTTTAACGGAAGCTATCGGTATTGAATGGCGACCCACTTCATACTTTAATCTGAACTTTCTGCCCGGTTCCGTACGCCATACCATTCTGGCTGATAAAGATTTGTACCGCGAGATCGATGCTCGTAATGCTACGGAAGTAGAAGCAGGTGGTACACCCTACGATTTTAAAAATTACGGCGTCAAGCGGGGCAACCGAGCTTTAACGGAAGTAGCCTTAATGCAGCTGGTAGCTAATTTCGATAAAGACGTCTTCAAGAATGTAAACCTGAAGTTCCGTTACCAGGCTTTCGCCAGCTTTAAAGACCTGGGGGCAATCGATAATCGGCTGGATGCAAAGATTACGGCCAAGATCAACCGGTTCATTAACTTCAACTTTGACTTGATTGCCTTATACGATCAGGATCAGGTTACCAAAATTCAATATGCTCAATCCATGGGATTAGGATTTTTGTATACCTTTAAGTGATCTTCTTGAAATGTCCTCAGTTATCGCTTGTACCTTAAAACCTTACCGTCATGCTAAAGGAATTTAGAGAATTTATTGCCAAAGGAAATGTTCTGGACTTAGCCATTGGGGTAGTCATTGGAGCAGCCTTTGGAAAAATTACTACGGCTTTAGTAAATGATATTCTGATGCCGCCCATCGGTTTATTGTTAGCAGGAGTTGACTTAAAAGATGCCAAATGGGTATTGAAAGCGGCTAACGAAGCGGCAAAGCAACCCGAGGTAGCCATTACTTACGGTTCTTTTTTACAGGTAGTGATTGAATTCATGATTATTGCCTGGGTGCTATTTTTAGTGGTAAAGGCCGCTAACCATACGGGTTTGATGCGTAAAAAGGAAGAGTAAACGAATGGACTACTACTAGAAAAATAGTCTGATCTTCGGGTCAGACTATTTTTTTGGTACAAAGGCAATTCTTTCCGAAGTCTGATCTGGATCGAGTACTCATCCTGTGAAAAACAGGAATCAGCCCTTAAATTCGCCCTAACAGATCGTATACAAACATCATGGCAAAAAAGATTGTGGTTTTGGGCGGCGGCGAAAGTGGCGTAGGTGCCGCTTTACTCGCTCAGGCTAAAGGTTACGGCGTATTTCTATCCGATAAAAGCGAACTCGGTGAAGCGTACCGCAGCCAATTACTTGAACACGGCATTCCATTTGAGGAAAAACAACATACAGAAACTCGTATTTTCGAGGCGGATGAAGTCATCAAAAGCCCCGGCATTCCCGATCATATTCCTTTAATTAAAAGCCTGCGGGAAAAACAAATTCCGATCATTGGGGAAATTGAGTTTGCCGCTCGCTTCACCAAGGCCCGTCTCATTGCGATTACGGGCTCGAATGGAAAAACCACCACTACGCTGTTGACGTACCACCTCCTAAAAACGGCAGGACTGAACGTAGGTCTGGCTGGAAATATTGGGGATAGCTTCGCCAAACAGGTGATTACCGACGCCTTTGACTATTATGTGTTGGAAATCAGTAGCTTTATGCTGGACTCCATGGTTGAGTTCAAGGCTGATATTGCAATTCTGACCAACATTACGCCCGATCACCTTGACCGCTATCAGTACGATTTTCAGCAGTATATCAATTCTAAGTTTCGTATCCTACAGAACATGGGTCCGGCGGATACGTTCATTTACTGGCAGGAAAGCGAAGCAATCGCTCAGGAATTGGGCAAACGCACTATTGTTCCCCAAACCTTGCCTGTTTCGACCCAGACACAGCTAGCTAAGGGAGTGTCTATCACTGATACTCAGCTCATCGCTCGTACGGCGACGCAGGAGTTCGAAATAGCATTAGCGGATTTGCCCATTGCGGGTACCCACAATGCCTTGAATGCAAGTTGTGCTGTCTTGGCCGCTCTTTCGCTGGAGGTCTCCAATGAAACAATTCGCGAAGGCCTGCGAACGTTTCAAAATGCTCCGCACCGCCTTGAACCCGTCGGAGAACTGCAAGGTATTCGTTTCATAAATGATTCCAAAGCGACCAACGTTGATTCAGTATTCTTTGCTTTGGGTAGCTATGCTGAGCCGCTGATTCTAATTATGGGAGGCGTTGATAAAGGCAATGATTACACGCAAATTGAAAGTCTGGTAAGTGAAAAAGTAAAGGTGCTGATCTGTCTAGGAACGAACAATACGAAACTTCAAACGTTCTTTGCTGGAAAAGTACCCGTGATTTTGGAAACGCAACAAATCGAACAGGCCGTTGCCTGGGGCTATGAACAGGCTACTGCGGGCGATGTGGTACTATTATCACCCGCCTGTGCCAGTTTTGATTTGTTCAAGAATTATGAAGATCGGGGCAACCAGTTTCGTTCACAAGTACAGCAATTGATTCAAAAAAATAGCTAGGAATGATGAAAACATACGGCTGGCTTTTCGCCTGGGCTTGGGCCATACCCGTCTGGGGGCAGGTTAATACCAATCAGTTTGGAGCCAATAAAATTGAAGGGGGAAATCAAATTGCCGTGGGAACGTATACCGAATATGAGAACCAGCCGTATTTGATGGAAGAATGGCCAAAGGGTTTTCTGAAAACGACGGCAGGAAAGTGGTATACGGCTGAAAAGCTGAACTACAATGTCTCGACCGATCGACCAGAATTTCAGGAGGGAGAAAAGCGGTTCAACCCCAAACTCGAGTTGGCCGCGTTTACACTCGGCGACACAACCAGTGGCGTATACTTTCAGAATGGCTTTCCTGCGGTTGATCAGCAAACAGCCAAGAGTTTCTATCAAGTACTAAGCAAAGGCTCCATAAAGCTGCTGAAATATACCAAAGCTACCCTGCTGGATGTGACCAGTTTTAATTCGGCTACGAAGAAAAAGCGTTTTGATTTTAACGAGATGTACTACGTGTACCGACCCGACCAGAAAATCATCCGCGTCAAGAAAGATAAAAAGTCGGTACTAGAAGCATTACCTGAGCAGGCCAGCCGGATCGAAGAAATCGCTAGCCAGCGAAAATTAAAACTCAAGAACTGGGAAGAAATCCGACAGGTGTTGGAAGCCTTGTAATGCTTCGTTTATACCCAAAAATAAACCCCGGCCTTACCAAGCCGGGGTTTTCTATGTAAATGTATTGGTGTTGTTACAAACTTTTTACCTGTACCACATACGCACCGAATACACCTAGACCATTTTGAATGTTAGAGTACACGGGTACTGCCTCAGCGAAAGGATTGTCACCTACTTCACGCTGTAATTTTACGGTACGGAAAAACTCGTAGTAATTGTGGTCTACGTGATAGACGAACGAATACATGGGAGCCGCACTCGTAATCTTTTGATCGGTTTTGCTGGTTGCCTTACCGAGCAGAAAACTTAGCGTACCCGTCGTAACGTGCTGATTGGTGGCTTTTGAATTATCCAGGAAGGCAATGACCGCGGCATTTTTCAAACGAACGCAAGTAGAGTCGCCTTTAAGGGTTTTAATTTTAACGGGAGTACCTTCGCCACTACCTACCATGTAGTAGTTCGTCTGACTGGATTCAGCAATAGTCCAGCTTAAGCTTCTCTTACGGTATACGTTATACGTTGATGCGTCAGCTTGTTCGTAGCTCAGTTCACTATCTTTTGCATCCAAGGCATGAAGCATACTCGGGATGGTACAGGTCGCTTCCGTTGCGGGTAATCCAGGGGCCGTTACTTTGAGCGTATACGTACGACCAGCAATTAGCATAAAGTCTTTAGCCTGAATCTTATAGATATTATTTTTAGTGTTCGTCAGCTTTACTTCTTTGCTTCCATCGGATAACAAAACGGTGGCATCCAGTACGGGGTTAGTCGTACTACGGCTGCCGCTGCCTTCACCCGTGATAGGGCGATTTTCATTCACAGTGGCTATGATATCAGAATCCGTAGGGTTCAGATAGCATTCTACGATCAATTTTGGGTTGCTAGTGATCGTGATATCGTCAGATTGTTTAACGCAGGAAGTCATGCCTAATACAATCAAAAGAGCAATTACGATAGAGAAAGCTTTCATAGTTCTGTTTCGAAAAGTCGTTAATAATGAGCAGTTGGGCAGTAGTATTACCGGCAGACTTATGGTGGAAGTCTGATGATGTTAAATGATTACAAGTGACTGAGTGGCGTACACGAACAGCTTCAGGAGCCAAACTGAGGCTGAAACACAACTGTTAAGCGAGAGAGTAGCGGTCTCTGCAATGAGCAGCTGTTTCTAATCGGTATAAATTGTTGGTATGAATCGCATCGCGACCGTTAGGTCTGCTAAGGAATCATTTCTTGGCGGAGTATTGGTCGCTTCGTTGGGCAGAAACACCCTGGCGGAGAAAAGCGAACGATTTAAGGGGGTGACGCTTCATACTATACGCTCGAAACGTCTTCGTAAATTAATCTTTTGCTTACTTTTAAATCTACTTGTTGTCCTTTGACATTACAAATATGGCAGAATTTTCAGGGCTATCTTTTTCAATTCGATCAAGTGTAAGATATAGTCTGTATTTGGTAATTGTGCAGGGCTGTTTGAAATTGATATTTCAAAAAAAGGCCCCTGAATGGCTGGAAAGGCCCCTTTTTTGGTAAGAAATGTAGAAGTACTACTACAAGATAATTCAAGCATTACTACAAAAATGAGCTATGTCAAGAGAAAACGAAGGAAAGCTAGAAAGATAGAGGACGCTCCGGGACGAGTAGTCGATAGGTATATAAACAAAAAAAGAGAGTGGAATATCCTCTCCCTTTTCCGTAATCTGCTCTATTATTATGAAACTGCTTTTACTAAAATTTGAAGTTGTAGGAAACGCTCGGTAATACCGGAAATAATGTAACCTGCTTCAATGAGTTTACCATATTCTTCTTTCCAGCTACTGTAGAAACATCCGTAGCGTCGAAGTAGTAGAAGAAGGGGTTTTGATGGTTCGTAGCGTTGTACAGGCTGATTTCCCACGTACGTTCGTGACCGTTTTTAGCTTTATGAAATTGCACGCCTACGTCTAATCGCTGATAAGCGGCGGCCCGAAAATTATTCCGTTGACCAAACTCTTGAAATACCCGTCCGGTGTAGTAGTTTTTCGTCTCACCCAACGTTTTTACTGAAGAATTTCCCTGGATCCAGTACTGTCCCTTGGGCAGTGTCATAGCCTGACCCGTACCGTACACGTAAGAAGCCGATAACGTTACGTTTTTGTTAAGGTGGTAAATTCCTACCAGTGAAACATCGTGGCGACGGTCGTAACGAGCCCAGAATTTCTTGCCAAAATTCAGTTCGTCAAACTGTTGCTGCGTCCAAGAGAGCGTATACCCAGCCCAGCCCGTAAAGCGGCCCGTCTTTTTCTGTAACAGAAACTCTGCTCCGTAACTCCAACCTTTCCCTTGCGTAATCTGATTTTCCCAATTACCGGCATTGGCGGTACCGAACGAAAGTGAGCTAGAGCCTTCTTTGTAAGCCACCATATTGTCCATGATTTTGTAAAACCCTTCGGCCGTAAAGCTTAGACCCGAACGCATGTCTTTCGCAATACCAAATGCAACCTGTTGCGAAAACTGAGGAGCCGTATGATCGGAGGCCGGAATCCACAAATCCGTAGGAAGGCCAATGCCTGAGTTCGTAAGCAAATGCACATACTGACTCATGCTGGCGTAGGAAGCTTTTATCGCCCAATTATAAGGCATGGTATACGCAATGGCCAGACGGGGTTCAGGCTGTACGTACGTTTTGGTTTCACCCTGAAATCCACTTACGCGTAAGCCCGCATTGATTTTCAGGGCTGGAATAGGGCTGTACGTGTCTTCTACATAAACGGCTCCTTCCAGGCCTTTCAACTGTACGGCATTACCAGTAACGGTTTCATGCTGGTTACCTACGGTCGTCGTGCTTGCAGGAGTAAACAGGTGAGAAGTACCCGTGAGACCCGTTTTAATTACGTGCTGAGCACTGAGAACCCAGGTTACATCTGATTTGAAAATCAGATCCCGAATGTCAGACTGATTATTAAGGTGATAAGTAGTTTTTTCTTCCTCATTGACGACGTCGCGGTTCATGCGAGCTAAGGAATGATACTGCGAGTATACTGCCGATGTTGTCAGCGAAAGTCCCGGACTAAAACGGTGCTTCCAGCGTAAGGTAGCTGCGGTGTTACCCCAGTTGAGGCTTCCGCTTTCGTTAGAAAGTTTGCTATTCGTTTTGTACTTAAATTGGTCGTTGCCCGTGTAGGCACTGATGCTTACGTAATCATCGGGCGTTACGTCGAAGCTGGCTTTCAGGTTCAAATCGTAAAAATAACCCGTATTGTTTTTCATTTCAGCGACGAATGGACTCAATACCAGATCCGCGTAGGTACGGCGTCCGGATACGAGGAAGGAGGATTTTCCTTTTTTCAAAGGTCCGTCGAGCGTAAAACGACTAGAGATCAGCCCAATTCCACCTTCGCCGTGTACTTTGTGTTGATCGCCGTCTTTCATATCCATTTCAATAATGGAAGATAAACGACCGCCGTGGTGAGCGGCAAATCCACCTTTCGTCAGGTTGACGGATTGAATGGCATCGCCGTTAAAGAGTGAGAAAAAGCCAAACAAGTGCGAGGTATTATAGATCGGAGCGTCGTCGAGTAAGACCAAGTTTTGATCCGGGCCACCGCCGCGAACGTACATACCCGTCGAACCTTCCGCACCTTTCTGTACCCCCGGCATCAATTGCAGGGTTTTAATAATATCTTTTTCGCCCAGAAGCGAAGGAATTTCTTTGATTTGCTGAATGGGTACTGAAACAGATGACATTTGTACCGATTCAGAAACTTTGCTTGACGTACCGGAGTGACTTTTTACGACCACTTCTTTCAAGGTTGTATGCTGTGCCTGCATCTCAACGTTCAAATCCACGTTGGAAGTAATATCGGTGGCCATGCTTTCGGTTTTGTAACCAATAAACGAGAAAGCGATTTTCACGAAGGGCCGACCGGGTAAGGCGAGTGAATAATAACCATTCACGTCCGTAGTAGTACCAATACCCAAGCTGGCGATGGATACCGTTACGCCGGGCAGGGCTGATCCCGTTTGAGCTTCCCGAACGTAACCTCGAAGCGTCCGTGTGTTTTTATCCGTTGCGGCGAGTTGCTGTGCGTAAGTAGCACCAAAACCGATCCATACAAGTAAAACAATACTTCCAATACGAACAATGGATTGAAGTGGTTTCATAAAGTTGATAGAGCAAATGAGCGGTACAAACGATTGCGTAACTCGTGTTTAGACCTTACGGCTCGAGAAGGTTAGCATTGCGATACATGCCGATTATCTGCCGTTTGACTCTACAAAGATGGAGTCTGAAACAGGGGTAGAAGGACCTAATTCGATCAACCGTAGTAAACAGCGGCTGATCTGCAAAAGCAGCAGGATTTTGAAAAAATGGCGTACGGGGAAGTACCTCTGAATGGTTCTGTTTTACGTTTTTTCCGAAAAAACGTTCGGAGAGTAGTGCGAAGAACAGGCGTAGGGAATGCCGATTCAAACGGCAGGTTCGTAAGAAATAAAGCAAAAAAAGAGGAACCTGAAAAGGCTCCTCTGAAGGCATTAACAAGCTTGAGTTTTAAACGTCACAAATCAGAACGCCCTGCTTGAGGGACTCGAGCATACCGGCTTTATCTTTAGGGGTTGGAACGAATTCCTGACCAATGTATCCTTTATAACCCGTCGCCACGAGTGCTTTAATAATGGCCGGATAATAAATTTCCTGACGATCGTCGATTTCCGTACGGTTGGGCATACCGCCCGTATGGTAATGGCTGATATACTGTCCGTACCGCTGAATGTTACGAATATGATCGCCGTGCATGGATTGCATATGGAAGATATCGTAAAGTAGTTTGAAACGTTCAGAACCTACTGTTTCGCACAGAGCCGAACCCCATTGTACAGTATCGCACTGATAGTCTGGGTGCGAGTGGCGGGAACTGAGCAATTCCATGGTAAGCGTAACGCCATTTTTTTCCGCCGTCGGCATGATCCGCTTGAGCACTTTCTGGCAATTTAGAATACCCTGGTAGTCATCCAGACCATTTCGGTTACCTGAAAAACAAATGAGATTAGTAACGCCAGCGGCCTTTGCCTCAGGAATAAGCTTTTCGTACAGATCAACCAGCTTATCATGGTTTTTAGGATTGTTGAAAAAGCTTGTCAACCCCGTACCATCCGGCCATTTGTCAGCTTGCCCCAGGGCAGAAGTCAAGCCGTATTTGGCCAGCGTAGGCCATTCACTCGGACCGGTCAACTCGATGGATTCGATGCCAATGGTTTTACAAGCCTGAGCGAATTCATCGAGTGGAATCGAGCCATAGCACCACCGCGATACGGAATGTTTGATATTGCCTTTTAATTTAAGCAAAGGTGAGGCCGCTGCCTCCAGAGAAGTACCCAGGGTAGGAAGTGCTGCTACCGTGGCTGCTGAAGCCGTTTTCTTCAGCATGGAACGTCTATTCATAAACAGGTTTTATACAAGAGAGACGACGAATATACAGAAAACCCTAAATAGACCGCATGTTCCGGTAAAAACGAACTAGACTTCGGCTTGCCGAAAGGGTTTAATTTCAATCCGATCCCAGACTTTCTCCAGCAAATAGGGTTCGGTTTCCAACCACTTCATCAGCATGAATTCTTCCGGAAAATCCATAATGATAACCGATCCAATCATCGCTCCGGCGTCGGAGAGAATGGCTCCGCCCATGATGAAGTGACCCGCTTGTTTTAATTCCCGCATGCGTTGCAAATGGGCCGGTCGGGCCTGCATACGGCGAATAAGGGCGTTTTCGTCCGTAAAGTCATACGCCTGAATATAGTATTGCATAGCTCACACATTAGCTCTGATGCGACTGGCCGTAGCAGCCAGTTCATCCGGGGAGAACTGTAGTTTGGGGTTCGAAAAATTCATGTCCCGCATGGACTGCATGGGAATCAGGTGGACGTGGGTATGCGGTACTTCCAGACCAATGACGCTTACGCCAATCCGCAGACAGGGACAGGCTTTCTGAATGGCCGGAGCTAATTTTTTCGCGACTAGCATCAGGCCCGTCAGTGTAGCATCGTCCAGATCAAAAATGTAATCTACTTCTTTCTTAGGTACCACCAGAGTATGTCCTTCGGTGAGTGGTGAAATATCCAGAAAGGCCAGATACTGATCGTCTTCGTATACTTTATGAGCGGGAATTTCGCCCTGAATGATTCGCGTGAAGATAGAAGCCATGGTAACGAGGTTTACGTAACATAGAATAGGTATGCCGTCCAAAAATAAACAGAACAGCGTAAAGTAGCCAAAGGTGACGGTTTTGCAAGGGGCTAAGGGTATAAAAAAACGAGGTTTGATCCCAGATCAAACCTCGTTTGCAGTAAAGATTAAGCCTTACTTAACGGGAAATTTCGAGCACTTCAAATTCCGCTTTTCCATTAGGCAACGATACTTCGGCCATTTCACCTACTTGTTTGCCCAGCAATCCTTTGCCAATAGGCGATTGCACGGAAATCTTGCCCGTTTTCACGTCAGCCTCCGTTTCAGCTACTAGTGTATAGGTTGCAATCATGTTGTTCCGCTTGTTTTTAATTTTCACAGTTGACATGATGGCTACTTTTGAGCTATCAATAATGGACTCATCCAAAATACGGGCATTGGCTAACAGTTGCTCGAGTTTCGCAATTTTCAATTCGTGCAAACCCTGAGCTTCTTTTGCTGCGTCGTATTCTGCATTTTCGGACAAATCGCCCTTATCACGGGCTTCCGCAATCTGATGAGCAATATGCGAACGGCCTTTGGTTTTCAGTTCGTGTAATTCGGCTTTCAGCTTATTTAGACCTTCTTCCGTGTAATAGGCTATATTTCCCATAATCAGTAATCTAATTTTATAGGTTTAACGTTTTTTACTAGCTCTCTGCCAAGAGGCTATTGGTTGAGTTAGAACGAGTAAGCACAGGATAAAAATCAGGCAGTGTAGTGAATAACGGCCTGATCTTCAGTATGCCTGTGCTTGGGACTTCTAACGTAACGACAAAAAAAAAGAACGGTGACAAGATCGTTCTGCTGACAAAGCCCCTGGGCTTACTTTACAGAGTCAATCTTCTCGCCGAAGTTCCAACAGCAACCGCTTCTATCTACTACCTAACAGCTGCTTTGTTATTGGATGAACAAAATTAGCACATTTATCGCCAAAAGCAAGTGAAATCGTAAGTCTTTTCGGAAGAGCAGGGGGCCTGAAAGCGGTTATAAAGCTTGAAGCGGTCCGTTTAAAAGTGCTTATGTTTGTGCAGAAAAAAAGTGCTTCATGCCGACAGGATACCAATTGTTGGGCACTCTTTGGGGATTTTTGTACTTAGACTTTAAAGACGTACGCACGCATGAGAATTATATTTCTGGGAACGCCCGAATTTGCCGTCGAAAGCTTACGCACCCTAGTGGAAAACCAGTGCGAAGTAGTGGCGGTCGTGACGGCTCCCGACAAGCCCGCCGGACGGGGCCAACAATTACAGCAGTCGCCCGTGAAGCAATACGCCGTATCGGTGGGATTGCCCGTATTACAACCCGAGAAACTGAAAAACCCGGAGTTTCTGGAAGAACTCAAAAGTTATCAAGCCGACCTTCAGGTCATCGTTGCTTTTCGGATGTTACCCGAAGTGGTATGGAATATGCCGCCTAAAGGTACGTTTAACCTACATGCCTCGTTATTACCGCAATACCGCGGAGCCGCTCCGATTAACTGGGCCTTGATGAACGGTGAAACGGAAACGGGGGTAACGACGTTCTTTCTGCAACACGAGATTGATACGGGTCCACTGATTTTTCAGGAAAAAGAACCCATTAGCGAGGACGATACGGTAGGATTGGTGTACGAGCGACTGATGAAACGGGGAGGGCAATTGGTACTGAAAACCGTTCGGGCCATTGAAGCGGGCGAGTATCCGCAGATTCCGCAACCGGAAGCCGAAGAAATCAAGATGGCTCCGAAGATTTTTAAGGAAACCTGCGAGATCAACTGGCAGCAATCCGCTACTTCCGTTCGGAATCACATCCGGGGTTTGTCGCCGTATCCGGCGGCCTGGACTACGCTTCTCGGCAAAAATTGTAAAGTATACCGGGCTTCCTTTGCGGAACAAACGGATACAGCCGAACCCGGCAGTTACCGAACCGATCACAAAACGTATCTGCAATTCCGCTGCAGCGACGGCTGGCTGGCGATCGACGAACTACAGCTGGAAGGCAAGAAACGCATGGGTATTGAAGAGTTCCTCCGGGGAATGCAGGGCAAACTTTAATTTCGAATCCGTACGCAGTTTACACGTTTTATACTACTTCATCGACATACCTGACGGTATATTATATGATTACCACCTCTGTATTTGACCTATTTAAAGTAGGACCGGGTCCTTCGAGTTCGCACACGATTGGCCCCATGAAAGCAGCGTACGATTTTCTTCAGGAAATCCGAAAAGAAGAACAGCCTGGAACTTCCGTAGAAATTCATTTATACGGATCCCTTTCGGCAACGGGCAAAGGTCATGGTACCGACCGGGCCATTCTGGGCGGATTGTTGGGCTGGCTGCCCGATACCTGCGACCCGAAAGCCCTGCTGGAGCTGATGACCAAGCCGGACCAGACGTATAGGTTGCCCGTACCCGGCGAAATTCGGGTAGGGGAAGCCGACTTTATCTACCACCGGGGGAAAACGGATTTTCCGCACCCGAATACGATGGTTCTTAAACTGACGGATGCTTCACAACAGGTGTTGCTGGAACATGAGTACTATTCAGTGGGCGGGGGCTTCATTCAGCGAAAAGGGCAGCCAATGGAAGGGACGCGAGAGACCGAAGCTCGTTTTCCCTACGAGCATATGGAAGGCCTCACCACGCATTTACGCACATCGGGATTAACGCTAGCGTCGCTGATGATTCAGAATGAAAAATCACTGACGGGTCTAACCGAAAAGGAAATCAATAGAAAGCTGGATTTCATTATTGAAGCGATGGAAAAGGCCGTGAAACGCGGCTTACGGGCGAAAGGAACGCTACCCGGAAAAATCAAACTTCAGCGGAAAGCTCCACTGGTGTACGAACAAGCCAAAAAACACTCCCTGACTTCCGATAGTTTTCTGATGTTTCTGAACGCCTATTGCCTGGCGGCTTCGGAGGAGAATGCGGCGGGTAGTATCGTCGTCACGGCTCCTACGTCGGGAGCTTCCGGCGTATTTCCGGGATTGACGTATCTGATGAAACATCACTTCCATTACTCGCCCCAGAAAATGCGGGAAGGCTTACTGGCCGCCGCCGCCATTGGCTTTCTGGTGAAACACAATGCGAGTATCTCCGGAGCAGAAATGGGTTGTATGGGCGAAATCGGGACGGCTTCGGCGATGGGTGCGGCCATGCTGGTCTACGCGGCGGGCGGCAGTATCGGTCAGGTAGAAGCCGCCGCCGAAATTGGGATCGAACACCACTTGGGCATGACCTGCGACCCGATTGGCGGGTACGTGCAAATTCCCTGCATCGAACGCAACGCGATGGGAGCCGTAAAGGCTTACAATGCGTACTTGCTAGCGATGGCCAGTGATCCTTCGTACCAGAAAATATCTCTGGATAGCGTACTAAAAGTCATGCGGGCCACGGGCCGCGACATGTCGCAGAAATACAAGGAAACCTCAGAAGCCGGTTTGGCCCTGAGTATGACGGAATGCTGATTGGGGTTGATGGTTTTTAGTTGTTCGTTGATGGAGTATAAGAGAAAGGTATCACAATCTAAAACCAACAACTAAAAACCATCAACCAACAACTAAAAACAAAAATGATACACCTCGTCGTAGCGGTGGCTGAAAATGGAGCCATTGGAAAAGATAATCAACTGTTATGGCATCTGCCGGATGATTTGAAGCAGTTTAAAAAACTCACTTCGGGCCATACCGTGGTGATGGGTCGGAAAACGTATGAATCCATCGGAAAACCGTTGCCCAATCGTACCAATGTGATTATTACCCGGAATGAAAACTACGAGGCACCGGGCTGTATCGTCGTCTCTTCCTTGGAGGAGGCCATTCGTACCGAATCCGACGTGTACATCATTGGCGGAGCCGAAATTTACCAACAGGCCTTACCGCTCACGGATCGGATTCATCTGACGGAAGTACAGGCATCCGTGGAAGGCGATACTTTCTTTCCTAAACTGGATTCAGCGGAATGGCATGAACTCAGCCGGGAGACGCATCCCACGGATGAAAAACATACATACGCCTTTGATTTCGTTGAACTGGAACGGAGTACCATCGAAAAAATAGAGGCTTAGCCGAGCGGCTATTCCCGGAATAAGTCAAAAGCAAATCAACCTTTGTCCCGGAGAATGTCTACTTTTGCAGGCGTACAAATTTCCCCGAAAAAGGGAAGTTTGCTGAACAGTGAAAAACCGTAAAAACAGAAAACAATAGATTATGCCAGGTACCGAACTATACGGAGCAGAAGAACGCCAGGAAATTAATGATGTACTGGAAACCGGAATGTTCTTCCGTTATAACCACGATGCTCAACGCAATAACATCTGGAAAGCCCGCGAATTTGAAGCGGAGGTTTGTAAACTGGTCGGAGCCAAGTATGCTCACGCGGTATCCTCCGGTTCAACGGCCGTACAATGTGCCCTGGCTGCGGCGGGTATCGGTGCGGGTGACGAAGTAATCGTTCCCCCCTTTACGTACATCGCCACGGTGGAAGCCGTACTGATTGCCGGAGCTATTCCCGTGTTCGCTGAGGTGGATGAAACGCTGTGTTTGAGTGCAGAAGGCATCCGTAAGGCTCTGACGCCAAATACGAAAGCCATCTGTCTGGTGCACATGTGTGGTCAAATGGCCGACATGGATTCCATTATGGAAGTGGTAAAAGAGCACAACCTGATTCTGGTGGAAGACGCCGGACAAGCCATGGCCGCCAGCTACAAAGGTGTATCGACGGGCCTATGGGGTGTAGCCGGAGCCTATTCCTACGACTTCTTCAAAATCGCGACGGCCGCCGAAGGTGGCGTGATGGTCACGAACGATGAGCGAATTTATAAGCTGGCCGACAGCTACTCCGACCACGGTCACGACCACGTTGGTAACAACCGGGGGATGGAACAACATCCCGTGATTGGTTTCAACTTCCGCATTTCGGAATTACACGCCGCCATCGGAAAAGTACAAACCCAGCGGGTACCTTACGTACGCGAAAAAAATAACGAGTACAAAAAATACCTGATGGAGAAACTGGGGCAAGTGCCCGGTGTATCCTTCGCCACCATTCCAGACCCATCGGGCGATTCAGCAACGTTCCTGAACCTGCTGCTGCCCGATACGGAAACGGCGGGTAAAGTAGTGGCTGAACTGAACGCCGCGGGCGTGGGAGGCTTCAACTACTGGTATACCAATATGTACCACTTTATCAACCAGTGGGATCACCTGAAAGAAATGCGTACGGCGGCTCGTCTGGGCGTGGAGAAATTCGGTGCTCCGCAGGATTACGCAAATCTGGACATTCCCAAATCACAGGAAGTCATTGGTCGGCTGATTTCGTTCGGAATCCGCGTTACCTGGACTTACGCAGAAATCGACACGCTGATTGAAAAGGTGTCTGCAGCGGTACAAAAAGTACAGCAGGTAGAAGCCTAAGCAGTGAAGAGTTAGCAACGGAAAGGCATTTAAAGCATATTACGATGTTAAGTACAACCTTGTTATCCGAAATCCGATCCCTCAGTCCTGAATTACAGCAGGAGGTGGAGCACTTTGTCCAGTTTTTGAAAGCGAAAATGGACCGGGAGTCTACGCTAAACGAACGGGAGTATGGTTATGCGAAAGGTAAAGTACACCTGAGTAACGACTTTGATGACCCCCTGGAAGCGTTCGAAGAATATCGCTAAGAATGGACGTATTACTGGATACTCATGCTTTGCTCTGGTTTTATGGCGGTGATGAATCGTTGCCAGTAAAACTAAGAGAGCAAATCAAAAGCTTCGATAACCGATGCTATTTGAGTGTAGCGAGCCTCTGGGAAATTAGTATTAAGCTGAGTCTGGGAAAGCTTGAGTTAGGCACCAGCCTACGGGAGTTTTCGATTTCATTGATCGGAATAATTTTCAGATTATTCCGATCGAATTTGAACATTTACTGACTCTTCAACAATTGCCTCTTTTTCATAAAGATCCTTTCGATCGCATCATTATTGCTCAGGCGTTGACTGAACAGCTAACGGTAGCTTCGAAAGATCGTTTTTTCCAGGATTATGCTTTACCCATGGTTTGGGAATAATTTCCCTAAAGCCAATCCTGAATGATAATTGAACAATAGTACCATGCATAAGAATTTCAAAGGAATTGAAAAAACCGTTTACGGACGGGGCAGTTTCAGTCAATTGGGCGATATTCTGGCTCCCAAGCGGACCGAAAATAATCAATATTTCGTCTTCATTGTAGACCAGTACTTCAAAGGGAAGGAACTTGAAACCCGGATCCCCGCGGAAGCCAAAGATCTAGTATACTTCATCGACGTAGACGTTCACGAACCTACTACCGAGCAGATTGATACGCTGCGGGACGAAATTCTGGCGAAACAGGGTCTTCCTTCGGGTGTCGTCGGAATTGGCGGTGGTTCGGTCATGGACATTGCCAAAGCTCTGTCGCTGATGCTGACCAACGAAGGTTCTTCGACGCTGTATCAGGGTCTGAATCTGGTGAAAGTACCGGGCGTGTATCACGTCGGTGTACCGACCATTTCGGGTACCGGAGCCGAGGTTTCGATGACGGCGGTACTAACGGGACCGGTTAAAAAACTGGGTTTGAAGTGTGAGTGGACCGTATTTAACCAGGTGGTACTCGATCCCGAACTGATTGCTACGGTACCAACCGACTGGTGGTTCTATACTGGGATGGATACGTACATTCACTGTATCGAATCCGAAAATGGGCACTTCAATAACGCCTACTCACACGCCTACGCCGAGCAGGCCATGAAGCTTTGCCGGGATATTTACTTAGGCGAAAATGCCGGACAAACGCCCGAAAACGACGACAAACTGATGGTAGCTTCCCTCATGGGTGGCCTAAGTCTGACGTATTCGGAAGTAGGCGTTTGCCATGCCCTGAGTTATGGTCTGTCGAAAATTCTGGGTACGCGTCACTGCTACGCCAACTGTTTAATCATGAACCATCTGGAGGATTACTATCCCGAGGGGGTTGCCGAGTTTAAGCAGATGGTGAAACGTTTTAACGTAACTTTGCCGCAGGGACTGGCCAAGGAATGGGACGACGAAACCATTACCAAAATGGCTCACGTTTCCTACAATCTGCCCCACATGTGGCTGCACGCCATTGGTGAAAACTGGCAGGAAGTGATTACCATTGATGTACTGAAGGATTTATTCAAGCGGCTCTAGTAGTCGTTACCCCTTAAAAATTAAGATTATGTCGCAGAAAATCGTACGGGTTGGCGATATCGAATGTGGATCGGATGAGTTGTTTCTCATCTCAGGTCCCTGCGTTATCGAAGACGAAAAAATCATGATGACCGTTGCCGAAAAACTCAAAGAGATTTCGGAACGTCTCAATATCAAGATGATTTATAAATCATCGTTTCAGAAGGATAACCGCTCGAGTCTGGATTACTACTCTGGCCCCGGTCTGGATAAAGGAATCAAGATTCTGGCGAAAGTAAAGGAACAGTTTGGTTTTCCTTTGCTGACGGACATCCACTATCCCGATCAGGCAGCTCCCGTAGCTGAAGTAGTGGACGTACTCCAAATTCCGGCCTACCTCTGTATGCAAACCATGCTGGTAACGGCAGCGGCTCAAACGGGTCGTGTTGTGAATGTCAAGCACGGTCAGTTCTTGGCTCCGGAAAACATGAAACATCCAGTGAAGAAAATCGAAGATTCCGGCAACGATCAGATCATTCTGACCGAACGCGGGTACACCTTCGGTTACAACGATCTTGTGGTCGATCCGCGTAGCTTCTACCACATGGCTCGTACCAATTATCCCGTGGTATTCGACGTAACGCACGCCATCCGGAAGTATGGTATTCCTTCGAAAGATTCCAAAGGCGGTGCTCGTGAGTACCTTCCCGTATTGGCTCGTGCCGGTGTGGCTGCGGGTGTAGACGGTCTGTTTGTGGAAGCTCATACCTGCCCCAGCGAAGCTCTGTGCGACGCGGCTAGCCAGTTGGATATTAGCCTACTGGAAGAATTCCTGAAACCCTTACTGGAACTCCACGCCGTAGAAGTGAAGTACCGGAATACGTTAAAGGAGCTGGCTTAAAATCTGGCATAAGAATTTTGGAGAATTGTTGACTTCGAGTCCTGAAGTCAAACTCAGCAAAGCCCTCGGAGCATTCTCCGGGGGCTTTTTCTTTTTTATCCAGCCAGAGAAATGGACGGAAACGTTACATTTTCTCCAAAAATTGATCAAATTTATGGCTCAACAATCAACCCAACGGCCGGTTATGGAGGAAATCTCCCGCAACCTTACCCCAAATTTTTACATTACGAATAATGACGTTGAAATCATTGATGCCTTAGTTGACAATGGGGAAATGTTCAAAGATTTTTCGCGTAGCCAGGTTACTTCATTTTTGTGGGGAGAAGATTTTGCTCTGGTATTATTTTTCGCTGACGATTACGATCGCGGCTTTACCATGTACGTAGTGAGGGATTTTTCCGTGAATGTGCGGGACATGGCTCAACTCATCTTTGCTATTGACGAAATTATAAATCAGGGTTATAACTACCGTCTATTTCACGCGGCCCGTAGTAAAGTAGAAGAAATGCTGTATATGGCCCCAACTTTCCGGGCGATGTGGGATAAAGCCGATCCGGAGGAAGAGGAAGATCAGCAGTATGGACACTAAAAGCAAAGGTCAGTCGAAACTCGACTGACCTTTGTTGTGCATCTATTATTACTGGGAAATCAACCCCACTTGGCCTTTTGAATATTGTCGATACTGGTTTTGATACATTCCATGGGTGGGCGTTTGCAAACATCCTGTTCCACAAAATATTGCTTGAGTCCAGCTTGCTTCGCGTGCTTGAATAAGTCCGCGAAATCAATGCTACCCGTACCTACTTCCGCGAATTCCTGCTGGGGCGTTTTAGCCATGTCCTTGACGTGCCAGAGCGGAAAACGACCGGGATATTTCGCAAAATACTCGGCGGGTTTTTCGCCCGCTTTTTCCACCCAGTATAGATCCATCTCCATCACTACGGGCGTATTTTTTAACAATAAATCGTAGGGCTTTTCGCCGTCCACTTTTTGCGTGAATTCAAAATCGTGGTTATGGTAACCCAGTGTCAACCCGGATTTTTTCGCCGTTTCGGAGCTTTTTGTTAGAATACCGAATAACTGCTTGTAATCTTCCGCCGAGCGTTCGTCATCTACCAGATAAGCCAATACTACGTATTTTTGTCCGATTGCCGCTGCATCTTCAACGGCTTTTTCCCAATTGCGGGTCAAACCATCGCCCATGCCAAACTTCGTGGATCGGCCCGTGGTATAGTGTCCGCTGACGGCTTTTAGTCCATTGTCCTTCAAGATTTTGTTATACTCAGCGGGCGTTTTACCGAAAAACTTACCCTGATTATAGCTAAAGTTCTCGACCTGTTTATACCCTAGCTTGGCTACCTGCTCCAGTACCCGCTCAATGCCCTGCTTCTGAATATCATCGCGAACCGTATAGAGTTGTAACCCAACGGATTTCGCCTGCGTAGCAGCCAGAGCTTCGAGTCCGACTGCGGAAAGAGCACCTATTCCTAAAGATGCCTGAATAAAATTTCTACGGTTCATAAAAGCAGCGAATAGCTTTCTGTATTAAGTCGAAAAGTAAACGTCTTCAGTAAGTATACTGAATAAACGAACGAGCTAATGTATGAATCCGTACGTGAAAAATGGAATATGGTAATAATTAATTTGGTTTTAATACGAAACAAAGGCTGACTTAAGCCTGACCTAACAGGCGTTTTACGTATTTACCCACAATGTCGAATTCCAGATTGACCGTATCACCTTCGGCCAGTGCATGAAAGGTTGTATGTTCGTAGGTATACGGAATGATGGCTACGCGAAACGTATGAACGCCGGAATTAAAAACCGTCAGACTGATTCCGTTGATACAAATCGATCCCTTTTCTACGGTCACGTTCCCCAGTGAAGCGTCGTACTCAAAATCAAACAGCCAGCTGCCGTTTTCATCCTGCACCCGCGTACACACGGCCGTCTGGTCGACGTGCCCCTGAACAATGTGCCCATCGAAACGGCCGTTGGCCTGCATGCAACGCTCCAGATTGACTGTGGATCCGGCCTGTAAACGGCCCAGGTTACTCTTTTTCAACGTTTCATCAATTGCCGTAACCTGATGGTAACCATCGCCTACAGCAATGACCGTCAGACAAACACCATTGTGTGAAACGCTCTGATCTATTTTCAGCTCTTGAGAAATCGGAGACTCGATGCTGAAGGTAACGTTGGTACCTGCATAAGTAAGTTCAGTGACCGTTCCCAACGCTTCAATGATTCCAGTAAACATATTATTATTGGCTTTTGCCGTTAAGTTGTAGATTTTTGCACTGCTGAGATACAGCAAAGTTGCAATACAATTGGTTCCGAATAGAACGGAGCCCCGAAAGATTGAAACTTTCATTGTTTAAATGCTAACAATCAGCGTACCGATCGTACTATGTCAGGAAGAAAAATACTCTTATTCGTTGTTGCTGCCGCCATTCTGGGGATTGTGGTCTATTCCGTCAGTAGTAAGAAAAAAGGCTCATATGCCGATGATTTGCGGATGGAGCGACTGGAGAAGGACCAGAATTACCGCACTTCTAGTGAATCACCCATCAAAGACAAAGCCGGGTTTCAGGGGCTGAAATATTTCCCGGCGGATTCTACGTATGAAGTATTTGCGAAGCTGGAAGAAACTGAAAGCACGAAAACCTTTGCGGTACAGATGACGGGCGGGCAGACCGAGACGTATACTTTATACGGAAAAGTCCGGTTTGAGCTACAGGGAAAAACCTGCGAATTGCTCGTCTTTGAAAGTACGGAGGCGGGTACGCTTTTCATCCCTTTCAAAGATCAGACTTCGGGCAAGGAAAGTTACGGCGGGGGTCGTTACCTGGACATTCCCGAAAGCGACATCACCGGTAATCGGGTTACGATTGATTTTAACAAAGCCTACAACCCGTATTGTGCATATTCACCGGAGTATACGTGTCCCATTCCTCCGAAAGAAAATAATCTGCCCCTTGCCATACGGGCGGGAGAATTGGCGTACCATGAGTAGCGATTGATTTTAGGAAACTGTTAATACCTGTATGCGATGAGTTATTTAATTAAGTCAGTGGAATCAGGATTTGAAATTTACTCGGACGCTGAAAATCCTGAAGTAACGTTTACCTATGATAGTTGGTTTTCGAGTGTAGGCCAGGCAGCAGTGAACCAGCGGAAATTGAAGATTAAATCCAAAAATGCCTGGGCTTCCAAATTTGACGTGTTTATCGACGGTGTCGATCAGGGGGATATTGTGTTTAACTGGATGGGACAAATCATCATCCGTTTGTCCGTAGATGGTCCCGAAAAGGTATACTTACTCAAAAGCCGGGGGGTATGGAATCATCACTTTATTCTGGAAGATACCGAAGGAATCACGCTCATGCTCATCATTCCGAAGTATAATTGGAGCAACCTGAATTACGAGTACCAACTAAAGATTGAAGGTAACCAAACCGTACCTCTTGAACTGGTGACGGCCTGTCAGTACGCCATTAATTTGTACATGACGATGCTAACCACGGCAGCAGCGACCTAGAAGAATAAGCTGAAAATTGGGTAAACTGAACTGTTCAAACTGCTACTCCAAATCAAAAAAGCGGCCCCAGAAGAGCCGCTTTTTCCATATGCGATAACGTACTCAAACTAATATTTGAAAACTTTAGTACCAGCCATTACTTCCTGGTTTTTCTCATCAAAGGTTACCCGCAGTCCTGTACGGTACGCGGCATTCGACATGATCGTAGCAATCGAGTGTTGGTAACCGGCTTCGATGGGAGCGTTAGGCGTTTTACGGCTGCGTACACATTCCATCCAGTTTTTGATGTGATTGAACGTCAGGGGATCGCCACCCGTATTCGCTCCCGTTTCTACGCGGGGACCTTCCAGCTTGCCCGAAGCCAACAGATTCGCCTGCATGTTCATCTCAGCGGCTTCGCGGGCCGTTAGGCCTCCAGTGGGCGAAATGTTATTGGTATCCAGATTCAACTCTCCGCCGTTCGAATAATAGATTTCCTTGGTACCGCCGGCTGAGTTACTAAAACGGCTGGCAAAAGATACCTGAAATCCCGTCGTCGGATCATTTAGTGGACCGTAATCGAAGACCACGGTGAGCGTATCGGCGTTTTTACGACCGTCTTTCCACTGATAAATGCCTCCGTTGGCGACAGCCGAACGGGGGTGGGGCAGGCCAGAAAACCAGTGTACCGTATCAATCTGGTGGCTCATCCACTGACCGGGAATGCCTGATGAGTAGGGCCAGAATAAACGGTACTCCAGATATTTACGTGGATCAAACGCTTCGTGCGGACGATTAAGTAGGTAACGTTTCCAGTCCAGATCCTCCTCTTTACACTGAGCGACCAGGGCCGGACGACGCCAGCGACCCGGCTGGTTTACGTTCCACATCAGTTCTACCATCGTAATCGGACCGAACTTGCCCGATTTAATGAATTCTTCGGCGGCGTGGTAGTTGGCACCACTGCGGCGTTGCGAGCCAATCTGAACGATCTTTCCGGATTGTTTGACCGCTTTCAGTACCGCACGGGCGTCTTCCATGGTTTCGGCCAGGGGCTTTTCCGTGTAGGTATCGCAACCGGCTTTTACCGCGTCGATCGTATGAATGGCGTGCTGGAAATCGGCTGTGCTGATGAAAACGGCGTCTACCGATTTGGAATCGTAGAGCTCATCATTATTGCGGTAATCTTTAATGGTACCACCTAATTGCTTCTCCAGAAATGCTTTACCTTCTTCGCGACGGCGTTTCCAGATGTCGGATACGGCCACCATTTCGAAGTTCATTTCCTTAGCCAAAGCCTTGAAGGGAGGTACGTGGGAAGCCCGGAAACGGTCAGAGTAACCCACGCAGGCCACACGTACGCGGTCATTCGCACCCACAATTTTGCGGTAGCTGGCTGCCGACATGGCATTTACGCTCAGCATCGATCCGGCTGTTGCCAGCGAAAGTTTACGAAGAAAATCCCTACGGTTTTCCATGAGTTAGAATTCAGCGGTCCGCCGCTGCGGTTTAGAGTTTACGGTCAGTGTTTTGAGTTTAGGGTTTAGCGTTATTCCCCAAACGCTAAACCCTAAACTCAAAACCTCACTACTACTTAAGTTCACGAATTTTTATACTGCGGAAACTAACGACATCGCCGTGATCCTGAATGAGGATGGGACCTTTTTCAGCCATGCCAAAACCTTTGTAAGAAGCGTATTTTGAGCGTTCCACCAAAGCCTTGAATAAGGGAGAACCTCGATCATACTCCACTAATTTAAAGCCATTGAGCCAGTGTTCAACGTGATTGTTGGGATACACAATGACCCGGCCTTCATTCCATTCACCAATCGGCTTCACGGCTGCTTTGTTCGCTCCCGTTTTATCCGCCGGAATCAAGTCATACAAAGAACCAATAGTACGATTGCCAGCCGCTCCGAGTTTAGCGTCGGGGTGGCGGGCATCATCCAGTACCTGGAATTCCAGGCCAATGGCGGATCCTTTCTTTACGTAACCATCGGGTACAGTCATCGCTTGGCCGGGCTTGAATTCGTGCGTATAGGGTAACCATTCTTTCACGAAGTACTTCATACCCGAGTTAGCTCCTTCCGTAAGTTTAAATTGGAAGGTCAGTTCAAAAGCTCCGTAGGAATCATTGGTCACGATGTCGCCTCCGTTGGTACTTTCAGCTCCATCGCCTTTATCTACGCTCAGTACGCCATCTTTAATCGTCCAGCCCTTTTCGGGGAAGGCGGTTTTATAAGCACCTCGCCAGCCCGTACTCGTTTTTCCGTCAAAAAGCAGTTTGAAGCCCTGAGCTTTTTCCTGTTCCGTCAGTGTATTAGGAACCAGATTCACGACCGGAGCCTGATCGACGGGAGAAGGTTGAAGGTTTTCGGTTTGAATACGAATATTTTTCCACTGGATGGTTTTCCCTTCCTTACTGGCGTCTTTGCCAATGCTGTGTACCTGTAGAGCAATGTACCCTTTCAGCGTTTGGTCATCGACGACGTTTGAAACGGGAATGCCATTAACGAACGTGCGTAATGAATTGCCAATCGCTTCAATACGGTACTTATTCCATTCGCCCCGTTTAAAGGCCTTTTTTCCCGCCTCGTAATTCGTGGGCATGGCCAGCCAGCCCCGACGGGCTTCATCATAAATACCGCCACTCCAGCTACGATCCGAGGGGTCAATCTCCATCTGATAGCCGTATACGCGACCATCGTTTTCGCGTTGCAGGCTGCGGAACTGAATACCGGAATTCAGGGAGTTGTCTACCTTAACGTCGCACTCAAAAATAAAATCTCCGTATTGTTGCTCGGTGAGTAAGAAGGTATTAGCGGTATTGGTTTGTGAAATGCCGATAATCTCACCGTTTTTAATTTCATACCGGGCTTTTCCGGAAGCAGAGCCTTCGGCCACTTTCCAGCCCTTCAGGCTTTTACCGTCGAAAAGACTCTTCCAGGAGCCTTTCCCTTGCGGTGGTGTGGCACTGGTAAGCCCGGCAAAAGACCAGACGACCAGTAGTAAAGGTAATCGTTTCATACAGACTTGTTTAATGATTAGTAAGGCAGAAATACTTTTCGTGTATCCAGTTTACGAAGAGCTTCCAGTAAAAGACCTCTTTTTTAAGCATTACCCTGTAAAAGCGAAAGGATTCCTTCGAAACGTGTCGTACGGCCCGAATCAGCTCATCAAGATTTTCTGATCGAGAAGAAATTTCTTGCTGGTTTCCGCACACGACAGAGCCGTTTTGCCGGTGTCGGGTACGCCATCGAGTTCGATAATTCCCCAACCCTTAAACTTAATGTCGTCGAGGGCTTTGAATACGGCAGGTAAGTTGACGTTGCCCTGGCCAAGCTCGACAAACTTGTATGATTTGGGATTCGTGTTGTCGGGTAGGGGACTGCGAACGTCTTTTAAATGCAGGGCGTGAATTCGGTCTTTGTACTGATGGATGGCCTTGGCCGGATCGCCACCGCCCTGGTGATAGTGAGCTACGTCGAGCAAGAGCTTCACATACTTGGGGTTCATCTCCTGAACAATGATATCCACTTCCTCCGGTGTTTCCCCGAGTTGGTGCATGTGGTTATGATAGGCGGTTTGAATGCCTAAATCGGCCGTTTGCTTCCCAATTTCGTTCATCACCTGAGCCAGTCGCTTAAGTTCTTCCGGCGTGGGTTGCCGATCTTTCGGACGAACATTATTCGTCAGCTGAATGCTCGTTCCGCCCAGAGCTTTCACAAAACTGGCGTGAGCTACGTGCATATTGATGGTACTCTCTTCCTTATCCGGGTCGATTTCTACGTTTCCGCTCGAAAACATAACCAGTTTGAGGTGATTGTCATCCAGTAATGCTTTGAGCTCGGAAGGTTTGTTTCGGTACGGACCAAACGCATTCGCCCGTAGTTGAATACCCTTAAAGCCCAGGGAAGCAATATCACGGATGGCGTCTGTGTCTTTTCCGCCCCAGGTAATAGCGGAATACCCAATTTGTAAGCCTGATTTTTTAGCCGCCCAAAGCTCCGTACTACTTAAAAGCGTAGCCGAAGTGAGCAAGCCTGCCTGCTGGAGAAAAGCCCGACGGGAAAGTGAAGATTTCATACGGTTCAGAGTTTAGAAAGAGACGGTAAAAGCTCCTTTTTCCCCTGAAAGGTAATCCGGTTTTAACGAAGATCTACCGTTTCGTTGCCCAGTTGCTGACGTTTGGCTTTACGTTGCCGCACTTTTTGTCCTAGATCCAGCCGAATTTTGGTCTCATTGCCTTCGTCTTTCGCCCGCAGATTGAGCGTCCAACCCTGAGCTTCTTTGGTGTTTAGACGGGCCAGCTCGTAATCCTTATCCCGTTTCCGAAGGTTAGCGAGCGGAATTTGTACGTACAGGTCCGTTTGATTACCAAAGCTATACGTGCCCCCTACGAAGAGTGTAAGAGCGGTCGATTCAATACCCATTTTGTCCATTTCGATTTCGCGTCCTTTAAAGCGGAACTGATTGGAAAGGGTTGCAAAACGAATATGATCAAAGTTTCGATTTCTGAAAATGAACCGCTGAATTCCTTTAATCGGTTTAAAATCGATGAGTTCACCGTTTCGTAAATTGAAGTTCAAATAACCATCGAACGTACCCGGAATCAGTGTATAATCAGGCCGCAATTTCACACTGATTTTTCCTTCCGAATTTAACAATCCACGAATATTCTGATGGGTAATAGTCGTTTGCTGGAAATTATCAAAAGCCCGGAATAGCTCCGAAACGTTGTTATTTTTGAGTACACAGGCCACATTCACTCGGGAAGGATTATTACGGATGTAATCTACCTGACCTGAGAAATTGAAATTGCCCTGGAAGGCATTCATGGCCAAGTTCTTGATCTGTAATTTCCGTTGCGTAATCAACATTTCACCTTTCACCTGCGAGGCTTTGAAATGCCGGTATTGAAACTTGTTGAAACTTACGGTTACATCGGTTTCCAACTGGTCAATCACCCGATCTACTTTGGCAATCAGATCCCGACGAGCTTTTTCCCGTAAACGGGGCGACGATTTACGCGAACGAGGCATAAACTGGGTCGCGTTGAAATTCAGATTGGGTGAGAAAATTTCGGCTTTGGCGTACAGACGCGTATGGGGAGAAGTCAGAAAAGGAATTAACTTTTTGATGGTTCCACGGATGGTGATGGGGCTGGTATTCAACCGGGTCTGGATTTGCTTTACCACCAAATCGCGTTCATTAAACACCGCATGGACGTTTAACTGGTCAAAATTGAGATGTCTGGTAAGGTATCGGAACTGACCATCTTCTACAATCAGGTTACCGCGTAACAAACCCGCCAGTTCGCCCGTTTTGGGGTCAAAGACATTCACAACCCGTCCCCGGTACTGTGCGTTTAATCGCAATTTGCCGCCGTTCAGAGTGTAACTGGTCGCATTGAGCGTCTCGTTGAGCGTAGACAAATCCGTATCTACAGTAGTGGTTAGAAAGGCTCGTGTGTGCTGCAGGTTATGCAGTACCATCCGGCCGCTGACGGGTAAAGCATCGTCCCAGTCAGCGGAATAATGACTGAAGAGTATCCGAGAATTGGCATCACCCGCTTCTAGTTTTGGGTCGAGATGGTTGGTAAAATAACCTTCTACCCGCAAATTCGTCAATAAACCCAGTACGGATTCCATCCGGGCGGGGCCAGAAGCAAAGCGAATATCCAGATGAGGCTCCGAACCGGGAGCCGTTGAACCGCTAATGCGTATGTTCGCTTTTTTAATATCAGGATAGTACTTAAATTTCCCTAAAGCAACGGCTAGCTTTCGAGGCATTAAATCCAGCGTCTTGGAAAAAGCCAACCCCTGTACCCGGAGGAACAGATTAAGGTCCGGGGGCCGTCGGGTATGGAATTGGAAATGCCCGTGGGCGTGTAACGTATCTTTCTTTTCGAAAACCAGTCGAGAAGGTTCTAGCGTAAGCAGTTTCCGGGCCGTATCAAGCTGAACGTTAAGTTTAAGATCCGTTTCCTGATTCGTACCAAAACTTCCTTTGGAGGAGTTAAAGGCGAGCCCATCCAAATGCAGCGGACCCCGGATGCGGGCTTTGATGCGATTGCCATCCCGGGAGATTTGACATTCTACATCCCGGAACAAACCGCCGTACCATTTATGACGGAGGGAATCACTGAAATGCACCTGAACATTTTCCAGCCGGACTTTCTTAATGTCCACTAAAAATCCGTTCGGGTTTTTCTTTTTGCGAATGGAGCGGGTAAGGCTATCCGATTCAAATAAACTCCAGTTGGCGTATCCAGTTTCATCCCGAAAAGCCGTCACCGACCCGTCAATCACCCGGATGTGTTTGATTTGTACCTGTCGACGGAACAAATCAATCAGGCTCAGTCGAACCCGTACTTCTCTAACGTTGAGAAAATCAGTATGGTGCTGGTCGTGACGGTCGTCCTCCAGTCGTACATTCTGAAGAATGATCGTCAAGCCGGGAGTGGCTTCTTCCCAGAAAATAACGCGAAAGTTATCCGCATGAAAATTACCCCGAATCTGGTTACTGATCTGATGATTGATCTGCCGGAAAAGCCGATCCCGGTACGCATAAATCACAGTCATCAATCCCACTCCCAGCAACAGGCAAAGAATAAGCAAGCGTAAGGATAAGCGTCGGAAGTGATGGAAATTCATACGTAACAAAGATAAGATCGGCGGTAAATGGGTTATCCAAGCTTCTAAAGATAGCTTAAAAAACGAACTAATCACTAAACTGGTATGTCCAGTAAATCAGCCGTATAAAGAAAAAGGAAACTAAGGGATTAAAGCTATTGGTGAGGTTGCTGAGAAAACCCGTTTCTGGGTTCTCGTCGCTAACCATTCATAAAAAGATAGTTGGAAAAAGACCTTGCCAGTGAAGGAGGACTAGAGAAAAAAGATTAGATGAGGGGATGAAGGTTGAGGCAGCTCAAACGCAGGGAGCTTTCCAAGTAAGATTGGGAAAATCGGTAGTTTAGTTAAATAATGGGGGTAATCGTTTCATCTATTTAAGGAAAAACCGCACGCTACTTTCTAGTTACGACCGAAGTCTGTTTTATTCTTCCCGAAACATTTCATCCAGAATACGGGGAACGTTAGACTCGTGTACTTCGCCCAACCAGAGGTTACTGGGTTGGATGGCCACGATGGGTCCCTGCTTACAGCGGCTGGTACAGTCCATCTCGACTAGTTCTACGTGTTTTTTCAATCCTCGTTCTTTCAATTCATGCTTGAAGGTTCGACGTAAATCATCCTGGCGACGACTGCATTTGCTACCTTCGCAGATCAAAATCATCCAGGGACAAGTATCGTGTAGTGGTTTCATTACTTATAAGTGCTAAAAAACAAAAGTACAATATAGGGGTTGTCCCACGTAAGGGGTGCCGCTAACTTTTTAAAAGAATCGGGGCAAAGCATCTTTTGTTTTAAAACTAAAATTGTACCAAACGTTAAATGCTTGCCAACGCCCTTTTAACGTTCCGATCGTACTAGCTCAGGTCGTATGAATACAGAAGTAATAATTATGCTGGCCATTGGCATTGTGGCCTTTTTGTATGCTTCGGTAGGGCATGGTGGAGCAAGTGGGTATTTGGCCGTACTGGCTATCTTCGGTACGCAGCCCGAATTGATGAAGTCTTCCGCACTGGTACTGAATCTGTTTGTATCGATGTCCTCTTTCCTGCAATTTTATCGGAGCGGGCACTTTAGCTGGCCGAAATTCTGGCCTTTCGCTCTGGCCAGCGTACCGATGGCCTTTGTGGGGGCGGGCATACCCCTGAGTGCCGGGTTGTATAAACAGTTATTGGGCGTATGTCTGATTCTGGCCATTGGCCGCATTCTCTGGCGACCCAAAACTACGGAAGATCCGACGACACCCATTCCGTTACTGGGTGGATTAGCCGTAGGGGCAGTTATTGGACTACTCTCGGGGATGCTTGGTATTGGCGGGGGAATTATTTTAAGTCCGGTACTATTGCTGATGAACTGGGCCAAACTAAAGGAAACCGCAGCGATCTCGGCTTTATTCATTTTCGTGAATTCCGTATCAGGACTGTCGAAGTTACTGACGAAAGGTTACGTACCTGATCAACAGACTTTGTACTGGCTGGCTTTTGCTTTTGTGGGAGGCTTATTGGGCGGTTACGCCGGAGCCCGTCGTTTCAACGTGCCCACCCTGCGTTATGCCCTGGCTTTGGGCTTGTTCATTGCTACGCTGAAATTATTGTTTACGTAATCGATACTCTTAAACAAAAACGACCCGTAGCATCTACGGGTCGTTTTTGTTGGTAAAATCGTTTATCCACCGATTGTCGTCATGGATTCATGTACCAGCGATTGTCGGTTGTTTTCGGCTTCGTAGCCATCTTTCGGTCGTTTCTGGAAGACGCGGATGAATTCCTGTTGTAAGGCTTCGTCGCTGATTCCGCTGCGGATTAAATCCCGAACGTTTAGAACTCCATCGTCGTACAGGCAGGTTTTGAGCGTACCTTGAGCAGTCATCCGAATGCGGTTGCACGTGCCGCAGAAGGTCCTTGAGAAGGCGGCAATGATGCCAATACTTCCCAGAAAACCGGGAATCTGGTAATGATAAGCAGTAGAGTTAAGCGGATCGATTTGCTTTTGAATGTCGGGGAATTCCGTTTGTAAGTGTTCCAAAATCCGGCGGTACGTCCAGTGAAGGGTAGGGTAATGCGAACCTTCCCCATTAAAGGGCATCTCTTCAATGAAACGTACGGATACCGGATATTTTTCCGTAAGTCGTGCCAGCGGAATGAGATCTTCAATATTACGGCCTTCCATCACTACCGCATTCAGCTTCACTTCAAAACCGGCGTCGAGCAGTTCGTAAAGACAGGCTTCCACTTTGGGAAATTCATCCCGCCGCGTAATTTCATAAAACCGCTGCCGATCCAGCGAATCCAGACTTAAATTGATGGTTTTGACACCGATTTTCTTCAAATCGGGAATGTATTTCTGCGTTAAAACACCATTCGTCGTAATCGCGATTTCGTCAATGCCCTCAATATCGGCGAGCTGGTACAGAAAATTAGGGAGTTGATGCCGTACGAAAGGTTCTCCCCCGGTAATACGCACTTTCCGTACGCCCAGTCCTGCCAACACCGACGTGATGCGAAGCATTTCTTCGTAGGTTAGCAATTGCTTCTTCGGCAGATACGCAATGCCTTCTTCGGGCATGCAGTAAAAGCAGCGAAGGTTACAGCGATCCGTAACGGCCAATCGCAGATACTGGATGGGCCGTCCGTGATTGTCATAGATTTGTGGGCGATCAATTGGCATGATAAACAAATAAACGAAAAATTTGAACACTTGTTCCGCAAGCTTTATCAACTTTGAAGAATGGAATTAACAATTCATCTGTACGGAATCACCCGTGATATCATTGGGCAGTCGCGATACGTCGTGCAGTTGCCCCCCGGAGCCCGGGTACAACAACTGCTGGAGTCCGTACGAACGAGCTATCCGGAACTGGCTGAGCTGAAGTCGTTGCTCGTAGCCGTCAATGAAGAATATGCCGAGGCCGAAACACCCTTGAGCGAACGGGATGAAATTGCCCTGATTCCGCCCGTGAGTGGCGGTTAATTTTCAACCAAACTTTTACGTATGATTGCTGTCACGGATCAGCCCATTGACATTGCTGCCTGTATCGACGCGGTACAAGCCGAACGAGCCGGAGCGGTGGACGTTTTTATTGGAACGGTTCGGAATCACAACCAGTCCAAAGACGTGGTACGACTGGAATTCGAGACGTTTGACTCGATGGCCGTTAAGAAAATGAAAGAACTGGCGGAAGAGGCCTCGCGTCGCTGGCCCGTCGAAAAAGTGGCGATGGTACACCGCAAAGGCGTCCTGTCGATCGGTGATGTGGCCGTAGTCATTGCTGTTTCGACGCCGCACCGGAATGATGCCTTTGAAGCCTGCCGTTGGTTGATTGATACCTTAAAACAGGTGGTACCCATCTGGAAGAAAGAAATCTACGAAAACGGCGAGGAATGGCTGGAGGCCCATCCCTAGGCAAACCTGAAAAAAGAAGGAGTGACAGGCTTTTTACGGCCCGCATCTTCTGATAGAAAGTTTATGAATTATTGAGACTGCCTTCGGGCGGTCTTTTTGTTTTAAAGCCCATCAAAATTTTCGGGGAAAGGCTTGCGGGTTCCGAATCATTTTTACCTTTGTGATTAATTAGATTAAATCTAAATAAATATAACGAAACAGAATTACCCCGTGGCTGTCCTTCGAACCATTAGTGTCGCACTGGCTTTTAGCTTGATTACGAGTTTATTATGGGCTCAAACGGGTCAGGTTATGGGCAAAGTGACGGATGAACAGGGAGAAGGCGTAGAAGCTGCTTCGTTAGTGATCAAAGGCACAACCTATGGGGTAGCATCGGATCAACAGGGTATCTATCGCTTTAAAGAACTAAAAGCGGGTACGTACCAGATTCGGGTGAGTCGGGTAGGAATGAGTAGTCAGGAACTTGCCCTGTACGTAAAGGAAAATGAAACCACGACCCTGAATATTCAGCTTCGGAGTGAAAACAAGGATTTTCAGGAAGTAGTCGTTACGGGTCAGTTTGAACCGCAGTCCCTACGACAATCCGTTTTTCAGGTACGGACGATTGAACTGGAACGCATTCAGGCTCGGGCCGCGACCTCACTGGTGGGCGTATTGAATACGGAATTAGGCATTCGCTTTTCCAATGATCCCGCTCTGGGAACCTCTGACATTCAACTCATGGGCATGGCGGGCCGCAACGTAAAAATTCTGCTCGACGGCGTACCCATGCTTGACCGCGGTGATACCCGCGAAAGCCTCAACCAGATCGACATTAATACCATCGCCCGCATTGAAATTGTGGAAGGGCCCATGTCCGTTTCATACGGATCGGATGCTCTGGCGGGCGTTATCAATATCATCACGAAGAAACCCGGTGCCGAACGACTTTCCGTCATGGCCCGTGTACAGGAAGAAAGCGTAGGGGAGGAGTATGCTCCTTTTACCGGCAAAGGCTCTCACATCGAAAGTGCTAACCTGACTTGGCAGAAAAAAGGCTGGTTTGTATCGGCGGGCGGAACCCGTAATGATTTTGGCGGCTGGCAGGGGTACTCGGCTACCCGTACGCAGGACTGGCACGGAAAGGCTCAGGGCTTGGGAAATGGCATCGTAGGTTACACGGGGAAAACTTTCAACATTCGGTATCGGCTCGATGGACTACACGAAAAAATCAATGCATTAGGAGCGGTCAATACCAATACCAATCGGGCTCTGGATCAGAATTTCATTACCCGTCGACTGATGCATCAGGGGCAGGCCGAGTGGAAAGCGAATGATCGGTTTAGTCTGAATGCGGTAGCCGCGTATACGGACTACAGTCGTCGCACCCAATCGACGGTTATTGATTTGAATACCGGTCGCCGGACGCTTTCGACGGATCAGGGCCAGCAGGATCTTTCGCGTTTCGAAAATGTGATGTTCCGGACGACGGCCCAGTACAAACTTTCATCTGCCGTATCGCTACAACCCGGTTTGGAACTGAACCGCGATCACGCCAGTGGAGCCCGGATCAGCGGAACGCCTTCCATTACGGATATGGCCCTGTACGTTTCATCCGAAATCCGGCCCGTCTCTGGCCTGGTGCTGCGTCCTGGCTTACGCTTTATTCGAAATTCGGCTTATGATGCCCCGCCCGTTATTCCTTCGTTAAATACCAAGTTTTCACTGACGAAAAAACTCGATGTACGACTCGCGTACGCCCGGGGTTTTCGTTCGCCGGCGTTGCGGGAACTATACTTCAGTTTCTTCGATGCGAGTCACTCCATTGCAGGCAATCCTAATTTAAAAGCCGAGTACTCCAACAGTTTCAATGGGTCCTTATCCTGGCTGGCCTTGCAGGAGAAAACCGTATATCTGAGTTCAACGCTTACGGGCTTTTACAACGATTTTCATGATCTGATCGGGTACGGAAACGACCCAACCGACCCCAAAATCATGCGTACCGTCAACATTGATCGCTTCAAAACGACGGGTCTGACCCTCAATAATGTGCTGCAGTGGAAGGATCTTAAAACCAATTTTGGGTATTCCTACATTGGACGCTTTAATCAATTGTCAAGCTCTCGGGATTTGCCGGAATTTGTCTGGTCTTCGGAAATCAATGCCAATGTCATCTATACCGTCAAGCCATCGCGTACGCAGATCAACCTTTTCTATAAATACGCCGGCAAACGCACTTCATATCAAACGACGGCTGATTTACAGACCCAACTTGCCGAAACGGCGGACTACCACTGGCTTGATTTGTCGTTGTCTCAACCCGTATTCAAAGTCCTAACCTTACAGGGCGGCGTAAAAAATCTGCTCAACGTAACCCGATTAAACAATACGGCTACCGAGAGCGGCAGTGCCCACAGTACCAATGGTCCGATTCCGATGAGTTACGGACGTTCGTATTTCTTGGGTTTAACCTTCAACTGGAGTCAACACTAATTCCTTTCCCAATAACCCAATCAAGCAAATCCATGAGTACGCAAAAACTACGCTCTATTTTTCTGCTGTTAAGCCTAACGGCCCTTGTGCCAGCCTGTACCGACGATGATCCGCCGCTACCCGACAATACGGTACAATTTGAAGCCAGTGAAGTCGGATTTACGGCGAATCAGACCGAGTTAGAGGTGAAAGTAAATCTGGACCGTACGGTGACAGCGGCCACTAATGTTACCGTCGAACTGGCACCCACGGGGGTTACCTACGGTACACACTTTACGACGACACCTGCGGCCACAAATAATACACTTACGCTGACTGTTCCAGCTAACACTAAGACGACTTCATTCAAAGTAACCAAGGCGGCCAACATCGTACTCAATGGTTCGGAAACGATTGATTTCACGATCAAATCCGTCGGTACGGGGCTCGTGGTCGGACAAACGGCCAAGGAAAAACTGAAGTTCTCTTCCATTATTTCCAGCGGTTCTGCCCTGAAACTCAATGGTGGGGCTGGCGGATCGAGTGCTTTGAACTCGGTATTCGTGGATTTCAGCAGCAATAGCCAAACGGCCATTGCCCGGAACAGCTGGGAATTAGGCTTTTTTGGAGGAAGCGACTTCCGCGTAATCATCAATGCGACGACGGGAGCGGCCGTAAAAGCCCTTACGAAAACGGATCTGGCTCAGGTGACGGCAGCGGATACGGTAGCTCTGGCAAACACGCTGATTTTGGGGCAGGGTCAGGGAACGTTCGATATTATTGATAATGTGGACGGTGACTTAACCAAGACGGCCATCAAGGAAATCTCAGCAACGGACGCTAACAACCCTGTATACATCCTGAACCCGGGAGCATCGGGTACGGGTCAGAAACCCTGGTATAAAATCCGGATTTTACGCAAGGGAACGGGCTACACTGTACAGTATGCCCGCATTACAGAAACCACGTTTAAAACGCTGGATGTAACCAAAGATGGAAACGTTAATTTCAGCTACGTTTCGCTGCCGCAGGGTAAAGTGGTAGCAGGAGAACCCGCGAAAGCCAGTTGGGACATCGTTTGGGGACTGACGACGTATAAAGCCACCGAAACGATTCCGTATCCATACGCTGACTTTGTACAAATCAACAGCCTGGCGGGTGTGCAGGCCGCTGAAATCCTGACCAGCACCACTAGCTATGACGCTTACGCCGAAAGCAACGTGGCGGCTACGCCTTTCAAAAGCGATCGTAACGTAATTGGAGGTAACTGGCGTACCTCGGCCGGACCGAACGGAACGCCGGCCGGTGTGAAAACGGATCGTTTCTACGTCATTAAAGATGCTGCCGGCAACGTGTATAAACTGAAGTTCATTAACTATACCTCAACGGACGGCGGCGAACGGGGCTATCCCAATATTGAATATAAGTTAGTGAAAAAGGGAAGCTAATCCCATTCGCTCTAAGCGAAAGGCCCGGCTGATCCATCAGCCGGGCCTTTCCATTGAATAGCACTCTAATATTGGTAAAGTACTTGCACCGGAAAGTGATCGGACCCCTTAACCTCGCGATGCACCTGATGACGCAGTACTTTAAAATGATTACTGTGAAACTGATTATCGATACGAATCAACCAAGGACTACGGTTGAGCGTAAAACCAAACCCGTTTCCGGCTTCTTCAAAGCTATTTTTAAGGTACTGACGGGTTTTCCCGTAGGCGATACCCGTGGGCACTTCATTGTAATCGCCGCAAAGAATAACGGGATACGGACTATTCTTTACTTCTTTGAGTATCTCGTCAATTTCTTCGTTATGAGCGATAAAACCGGCTTTCAATTGGTGAAGAATACTTCGCGTTTCGGCTTTAGCCGATTTCGAATTAGGGGCTTTGACGACCTTTCCAACGCGTACCCCCATAGAATACAAGTGGAGGCTAATGACCCGGAGCGTATCATTCCCTTTTCTGATATCCGCACGTACGTAACCGTTATGACCTCCCGCATTTTCAAAAACCCGGGAATCCTGATCAATAATAGGATATTTAGAAAATAGTACGGGACCTAAATAGCCGGTCTCGCCCGTGCGGGCCTCGCCTTCGTACCAGCTCAGATTTTTTAATACGGCTTTATAGGTAAATCCAGCCTTTTGCAAAAGAGCCGTCGATTTAAAGTCGTTTGGGTAACTAGCATTTTCCTGATTATAATATTCTTGTAGACAAAGCACATCCGAGTCACTATGCTGAAGCCAGGTGAGCATGGTTCGGGCGGGCCTAGAATCTTTGGTAGTCCAATAGGTAGAAGCGTTAAAAAACGTCGTATTAAACGTTGTGACCGACAGTGTTTTATGACTTTTCGACGTGGCGGTTGGTTGAGCTGAGAAGCCGATGGTCCGCTGCCAGAAAGGCCAGCCCAGGAGTAGAACCAACAGGGGAAACCAGGCTCGACTTACCTTTTTGAAAAACCAGAAAAGCGTTAAAAACGCGACCAGAACCATCACCTCAGGCATGCCAATGAGCCAGAATCCGGTAAGCCAGTGGGTCCACCACAGGGTATAACCTAAGAGATAGCCGATCAATAAAAAGGCACATAAGGCGTAAGTACCCAGAGCCAGTAATTTGGTAAAAAATCCTTCAGTGGGGTGTCGGGAAGCCATTTGTTACTAGATAGGTATGGGGTTGATTCCGTAAAAAACGCAAAATTGTTTCATTTCCCCCAAGCAAGCGATCTTATTACGGAAATACTCAAGCCTGGACATACAGGGATATTGTTTATTACGGAAAAAAAGCTTTATTTTGCATCGGATTTTAACGGAATGAAGAGGGGCAGCAAACTCCTCTTCTTTGTTTATAGACCGTAAGGAAAAATCCTATAAAGCAGTAGTCGTTGATTAGTAAGGATTTATCGTTAATTTTCAACGCAACTCTTGAAGAGTCCTATGAATTTGAAGGCAAAAATAACAGAGCTGGCTACGGCCTTACTGCCCGATGAAAGTTATTTTCTGGTAGATATACAGGTAAGTGAGTCCCGTATTAAATCGAAAGTGACTATTTTACTGGACAGCGATGCCGGAATTAGTATTGACGAATGTGCCGCATTGAGTCGGGAATTGGGCCGGCAGTTAGAGGAACTGAATTTGTTTGAAAACGCTTATACATTAGAAGTATCCTCTCCTGGTGTCGATTTTCCACTTACGCAAACCCGTCAATACCAACGCAACGCCGGTCGTAAGCTACGAGTTCAGTTCTTGGATGGTGGAGAGAAGATGGGTACACTTAATGCGGTAACCGATTCCACCATCACCCTGACTACGGATGGAACCAAAAAGGAACCTTCGGTAGACCTCGTAATACCTTATTCCGAAATTAAGAAGGCACAAGTGCTGGTTTCATTTAAATGATCGCGTAACCGGGCGTTTTTAGCTGACGAGGCAAAGCCTAACTCCGCAAGTAGCCGGAACAGTGGGCTGGAAAACAACAAAACCAATGACGAACCGATGAACAGTGCAGAACTGATTGCTTCCTTCGCCGATTTTGCGAGAGAGAAGAACATTGACCGTCCGACGATGATCAAAATTCTGGAAGATGTCTTCCGGACCATGATTCGTAAGAAATACGGTACTGACGAGAACTTTGACGTAATTATCAACCCTGATAACGGGGATTTGGAAATGTTCCGGACCCGTGAAATCGTGGATGATGATTCAGAAGATATTTGGGATTACGATAAAATTCCGCTGGCTGACGCTAAAAAAATCGAAAAGGATTTTGAGGTAGGCGAAGAAGTAGTGGAAGAAGTAAAACTGGAAGATTTTGGTCGTCGGGTCGTACAAACGGCTCGCCAAACCCTGATTCAGAAAGTAAAGGATATGGAGAAGGAATTGCTCTATTATCGTTACAAAGATCAGGTAGGAGAGTTGCTGACGGTAGAAGTGTATCAGGTATTAGGACGGGAGATTATCTGTCTGGATGCTCAGGGAAATGAATTAAGTTTGCCCCGTGATCAGCAGATTCCCCGGGATCGCTTTAAGAAAGGCGATTCGACCAAGGCCGTGATTCACAAAGTAGAAATGAACAACGGTACTCCGAAAATCACGCTTTCTCGGACGTCCCCAGTATTCCTGGAACGTTTGTTTGAGCAGGAAATTCCTGAAGTAACCGATGGATTGATCATGGTACGCCGCGTGGTACGTGAACCGGGCGAGCGGGCCAAGGTTGCCGTAGAATCTTACGACGACAGGATTGATCCCGTAGGTGCTTGCGTAGGGATGAAAGGTAGTCGGATTCATACGATTGTACGGGAAATGAACAATGAGAATATTGACGTGATTAATTTTACGGATAATATCGAGTTGTTGATTGCCCGGGCCTTAAGTCCAGCCAAGATTAGCCGCATGAGCATTCACAAGGATGACAAGCGGGTATCGGCCTGGCTTAAGCCCGATCAGATTTCACTGGCTATCGGAAAAGGTGGTCAGAATATTAAGCTGGCAGGAAAATTAGTAGGGATGGAAATCGACGTCTTCCGTGAAACCGAAGGGCCCGTGGACGACGACGACGTAGAACTGAACGAGTTTTCCGACGAAATTGAACAGTGGGTCATTGATGAGTTCCACCGCGTAGGTCTCGATACGGCCAAGAGCGTTCTTGCCATGGGTAAGGAAGACTTGGTACGCCGGACGGAGCTGGAGGAAGAAACCATCGATGAAGTACTGGACATTCTGCGACAGGAATTCGATTAATGCAAACGGAGGTTTAACGGTTACGAGCTATGGGATATATAGTGCGTAACCATCTGAACAAGATCCGTTACGCACTATACCGTATTCAAAACACCCTAAACTCTTACTTATAAACCACTCGTTTTGACGAATTCAGACAGTAACATGGCAGAAGAGATCCAAACAATGCGTTTAAATGTGGCGGCACGAAAGATCAACGTGGGCATGGGAACCATTGTGGATCGACTATCGGCCAAAGGATTTAAAATTGACAACAATCCCAATACCAAACTGACGGGAGAACAACTCCAAGTATTGGCAAAAGAATTTAGTGCTCCTGACTTGCTGAAAGAAGGACCTAAGCCAGCTGAACCCGCCGCGACGGCTCGTCCTAAGGCTGATGATGATTTGCCCCTGTATTTCCGTCAGAAGTCGGAAGAAGCGGCCGCTACTCCTGTAGTTGAAGAAACGAAGCCTCAGGAGCCAGCCAAAGAAGAACCTCGGTTACAAGGATTAAAAGTGCTGGGTAAGATTGACCTGAGCACGGGTAAACCCGTTGTTCCGGCAGCTTCACCCGCGGAACCTGCGGCACCAGCCCTACCTCCTGCACCCAAGGTGGAAACACCCGCGGCAGAAAAGGCACCGGACGTAAAACCCGAGGAGCCGAAACCCCAGCCCGTAGCTGAGAAACCGGTAGTACCTGCTGCTGCCCCCGAGCCTGTGGTTGAAAAACCCGTCGTGGCAGAGCCCGTTAAACCGGAACCTAAAGTGGAAGCGAAGGTGGAAACGCCAGCTCCACAGCCCGTAGTAACTCCTCAACCTGTCGCTGAAATAAAGCCTGAACCTACTGTTGTAGCAACGCCCCCGGTGGCTACGGTGGTAGAGCCTGCCTCTGCTGCTAAGCAGGAGCCTGAAAAGAAAGCTCAAACGCCCGAGCGAACCAATAACTCGGCCGGTACTCCACCGCAAAACCCTCGTTTTGGTGGACCAAACGAGCGTAAAGATTTTCAGAAGCAAAGGCCAGAAACCAAACAAGAACCAAAGCCAGAGCCAAAACCGGAAGTGAAGACAGAAACACCTCCCGCCACACCGCCCGAATTGATTGAAGCAAAAGCCGATCGATTAAAAGGGTTGACCGTGCTGGGTAAAATCGAATTACCAACGAAACAGGATAACCGCGGTAATAATAACCGTGGCGGTAATTCGAACAACGAGAAAAAGAAACGCAAGCGTATTAAGCCTGTAGAGCAGGACCGTAATCAGGCTCGCTCTAACGCTAATAACGCGAACAGCAACGAACCTAATAACCGCCAGAATAATAACCAAAATCGTCAGGGCGGAAATCAGGGGAATCAGAATTCCAATAACCAGGATCGGAATCAGGGACAGGATCGCAACAACAATAACAACAACGCTGCGAACAATAACCAGTCTCAGAACAACAACCAGGGCGGAGGTAATAATAACAACAACAATCGCAACAATAACAACCGGAATAATAATAACCGGGGTGGTAACCGTCGCGATGAGCCTTCGAAAACGGAAGTACGCGATAATGTAAAGAACACGATGGCCCAGATGGGCGGTGGTGGTGCCAAAAAGCAAAACTTTGGTGCAGATCGTCGTCGGGAACGTCGCCAGGATCGGGCTCGCCGCCGGGAGGAAGCCGAACAGCACGAACTCGAACAGGAAAAAATCCTGAAGGTAACCGAATTCGTATCGGCCAGCGACTTGGCATCCTTGATGGACGTTTCGATCAACGACATCATTCAGACGTGTATGAACATGGGTATGTTCGTATCCATCAACCAACGTCTCGATGCAGAAGCCATCGCCATCATTGCGGATGAATTTGGATTCGATGTTCAATTCATCTCTGCCGAAGAAGAGGTTGAATCAGCTCTGATTGAAGAAGAAGACGCTCCGGAAAGCTTAGTACCTCGTGCTCCGGTAGTTACGATCATGGGTCACGTTGACCACGGTAAGACCTCCTTACTGGATTATATTCGTAAAACGAAAGTTGCTTCGGGTGAAGCCGGTGGTATTACCCAGCACATTGGTTCGTATAAAGTAAAAACAAACGACGGTCGCGAAATCGCGTTCTTGGATACCCCAGGTCACGAAGCCTTTACGGCCATGCGTGCTCGGGGAGCTAAACTGACGGACGTTGCCATTATCGTAATTGCAGCGGACGACAGCGTGATGCCCCAAACCCGGGAAGCCATCAACCACGCCCAGAATGCGGGTGTACCGATGGTATTTGCTTTCTCGAAAGTAGATAAGCCCGGTGCCAATACGGAGAAAATCCGTGAAGGCCTGTCGCAAATGAATATCCTGGTCGAAGAGTGGGGTGGACGTTTCCAAACCCAGGAAATCTCTTCGAAAAGCGGTTTAGGTATTGATGAATTGCTGGAAAAAGTATTGCTCGAAGCCGAGTTACTTGATCTGAAAGCCAATCCTAACAAACGTGGCGTAGGTACGGTAGTCGAAGCTTCCTTGGATAAAGGTCGCGGTTATGTTGCAAACATTCTGGTACAAAATGGTACGATGAGTGTGGGTGATGTCATGCTGGCTGGACCGTTCTTCGGTAAAGTGAAGGCCATGTTCGACGACAAAGGCCAACGCGTCAAATCGGTAGGGCCTTCTACACCTGTACAGGTCTTAGGTTTGAGCGGTGCTCCCACGGCTGGTGATAAAGTGAATATGATGGAAACGGAGCGTGACGCCCGCGAAATTGCGAACAAACGGGAGCAATTACTGCGTGAACAATCCCTCCGTACCCGTAAGCACATTACGCTGGAAGAGATTGGTCGTCGGAAAGCGATTGGAAACTTCAAAGAGCTTAACGTCATCGTTAAAGGGGACGTGGATGGTTCTGTGGAAGCACTTTCCGATTCGCTGCTTAAACTTTCGACGGCTGAAGTTAATGTTAACATCATCCATAAGGGCGTAGGTCAGGTAACTGAATCCGACGTGATGTTAGCCTCTGCCGGGGATGCCGTAGTCGTAGCCTTCCAGGTTCGTCCTTCGCTCAACGCTCGTCGTTTAGCCGATCAGGAACAAATCGAAATTCGGAATTACTCCATCATCTACCAGGCAATCGAGGACATCAAGAAAGCCATGGAAGGTCTGCTGGAACCCGAATTCCAGGAAGTGGTTACGGCCAACATCGACATTCGCGAAGTATTCCGGATTTCCAAAATCGGTACCGTTGCGGGTTGCTATGTAACCGAAGGTACGGTGAAACGGAACAACAAAATCCGCGTAATCCGCGACTTCATCGTGATCCACGAAGGAGAGATTCAGGCCCTGAAACGTTTCAAAGACGACGTATCCGAAGTGAAATTTGGTTATGAATGTGGTCTGAGCATCAAAAACTTCAACGACCTGGAAGTAGGCGATACCATCGAATGCTTCGAAATGCAGGAAGTAAAACGGAAGTTATAAGCAATAGTTGAGGGTTGTAAGTGGTCAGAGGACTCGTCAAAAATCTTCGGTCAACGAAAACAAACAACTGAAAACTAGTAACAAAATAAAAGCCTTCATCCAACTTGGGTGAAGGCTTTTTCGTTTATACGCTATATTTTTAGTTATTTCAGGAATCCGACTCTGGGGACCTAACATTTCACGGAAGCATCCTGCCCGATCGCCTTCCATAGCTGACACGTCGTATTTATGCAGTTTTTGTATCCTGCTTTTCTTTGGGGACTCTTGGCCGCCGCTATTCCGGTACTGATTCACCTATTTAATTTCCGGCGAGTCAAACGAGTGTATTTCACCAACGTCAGCTTCCTTAAACAGATTAATACGACCACCAGTAGCTTTCGACGCCTGAAGCACTGGCTGATTATGGCGGCTCGTATATTGGCATTGGTTTGTTTGGCTCTGGCTTTTGCCCAACCCTTTATTCCTGCCAGCCAAACGACGGGCGTGAGCCGGGATGGCGTTACCAGCATTTACCTGGATAACTCGCTATCGATGCAAAACTTAGTGGACAATCGTCGTTTGCTCGATGTAGCCGCTACCAAAGTGGAGGAATTACTGGGAAATTTTCCGAATGCTCCCACCTTACAACTGATTACCAATACGTTTGGGGCGGAAGAACACGCCTTGCAGGGAAGTCAGAAGTTACGGGACCGATTGGCTTCCGTTGATTTTGCTTCAGCGGGTCGCTCGCTCGAAAGCGTATACCGACGGCAACAGCAACTAGCCTCCGCCCATAGTACCGGTAAAAATCAATTGTTTTGGTTTTCAGACTTTCAGAAATCAACGACGGGGGATTTACAGAAGTTAGTACCCGATTCCAGTACCCAGCTTTTTTTGGTACCTGTGCAGGGAACCGCTACCCAAAACGTCTTTGTAGATACGCTGTGGTTGAATACACCCTTTATTCGGGAAATGCAGTCCAACGTAGTAACCGTACGCCTTCGTAATTCAGGCACGAAGCCGGTTGAAAATCTGGGCATTAAACTGTTACTCGATGAAACGCAAGTAGCTACGCAAATTGTCTCGATTCCCGCTGAAAACTACGTGCAGACTACGTTCAATTTTACCGTACGCGGAAAGGGTTTCAAACGGGGTCAGATTACCTTCGAGGATTCCCCGGTACTGTTTGACAATGATTACTACTTCGTGCTCAATGCGGCTCCCCGTATCAACGTGGTTCAGGTGTATGGTCAGAAATCAGGCAATTTTGTTGCGAATGTTTTTGCGAATGATAGCCTCTTTCAGCAACAGAATTTTTCAGTAAGTAATGTCGACGTTGGGAAATTTCAGGCTGCCAACGTCATCGTACTCGAAGGGGTGGATCGGGTGGAAGGAAGCTTACTGACCGAGTTACAACGCTTTGTACAGGGGGGCGGAAGTTTGGTCATCATCCCACCCGCTCGGGTTAGTAATAGTTCCTGGCTGAATGGAGTGGGTATTCAGAATATAGCTTCAATCCAGGGGCAGCCTTCGTTACCTACTTTTCTGGCGGAGCCTTCCCGGCAAAATCCGTTCTTTAGCGACATTTTTGATGAGACCACTCGCAAGGAACAAGTAACGATGCCAGCGGCCACAGCTGTATGGTCCTGGCAAGCCGTAGGCGATAAGTTATTGAGTTTTAAATCCGGCGAGCCCTTTCTGACTTCCTCAAAATCCGGTGAAGGGCGGGTGTATGTCTTAGCGGCACCCTTGGAAGCAACGTACGGTGATTTTGCTCAGCATGCGTTGTTCCTCCCCATTTTTTACAAGATTGCTGCTTTAAGTGTACGCCAAGAGCCCATTGCTTATTCCTTTGAATCGAAAGATCTCATACTCGATGTAACGGGTAGCCCTAAGAATGCAGTGTACCAATTGCGTAAAGACAAACTGGAACTTATTCCAGTACAGCGGATGATTGGTACACAAATGCATCTGGAATTACCGCAGTCGAGCCAAAGTAGTACAGCCCTGGAATCAGGCTATTACGAATTGCGGCTGAATAATCAGCTGGTACGTTTGCTGGCCCTTAACCACGGCCATGAAGAATCGCAAATGCAGGTGTACACGCCGGATGAGTTACGAGCCATTTTTAAAGATCGTAAAAATGTACAGGTATTCGATAACGTGAATAAAGCAGATGTTGCTTCGGCCTATAAAGAACAACACGTGGGAAAAGACCTCTGGAAGTGGTTCATCATCGCTGCTTTAATTTTTTTATTTACCGAAATTGCTCTGGTACGATGGATGAAAGGCTAATAAACCACTGACTTCTAGTAAATTAAATACTTCTTCCAAGTTATATTTTTACAATACAAAAGGCCCTAATCTACTTGATTAGGGCCTTTTGTATTGTATTATTTAAATCATTATTTTATTTAATAAGTACTTATATTAAATTTTTTCTTTGAAAAGTTTAAAAAATAAGGGTTTGTAGAGACAAAAGAGGTCATTTTAGCGATGTAATCTATCAGACTAACTTAAACGATAACCTCTACCCTTGTATGAAGAACCTATTACTAAGTCTATTTTTGCTCGGACTTGGTTGGAATGTATTTGCTCAGGATCGCCCCATCAGTGGTCGAGTTACCGGAGATGATACGCAACCCATTCCCGGAGCCAGCGTTTCAGTCAAAGGAACTACGCGGGGAGCCGTAACAAATGCCGAAGGTCGCTTTACCTTAAGCGTACCCGAAAATGCTACGCTGGTGGTTTCTTCCGTAGGTTATCTTACGCGGGAATTCCCCGTGGGCAATCAAAACTCACTGGAATTAGTTATTCCGTCTTCGTCGGCTGAATTGTCGGAAGTCGTAGTCGTTGGCTACGGAACTCAAAAAAAGAGCCAGTTAACGGGAGCCATTTCTTCTGTAAGTTCCAAAGAAATCGCTGAATTGCCTATTACGAACGCCCGGCAGGCCTTACAGGGCCGGGCCGCCGGGGTTGATGTCGTACAATCGGGTAGTAGACCCGGAGCGGGCGTTACCGTACGGATTCGCGGGCGTCGCTCGATCAACGCTTCTAATGATCCTTTGTACGTAGTTGATGGAATTCCATTGGCGGGTGGTATTGACGATCTGAACCCGAACGATATTCAGTCGATGGAGGTACTGAAAGATGCCTCAGCAACCGCTATCTACGGATCTCGGGGAGCCAACGGCGTTGTGATCGTCACGACCCGTCGGGGTACTACCGGCAAAACGATCGTGAGCTACGATGGCTATTACGGTATTTCACAAGTACTGGGTAAAATTGATGTCATGAACGGGGCTGAATTCGCCGAGTACAAACGCGAATCTCGTCGGGCCGTTGGTCGATACAGTGATTCAGATCCCGCTGCGGACAGCAAACTCTTCGAAGCCGTAGAATTGGATGGTATCGCTAACAATCGTACGACTGATTACCAGTCGTATATCTTCCGTACGGGGCAAATTCAGAGTCACCAGTTAGGTGTACAAGGCGGTAGTGAAAAAACGCAGTTTGCTATTTCGGGTAACTTCTTCCAGGACAAAGGGATCATCAAAACGCAGGATTTTACGCGGTACTCCTTCCGGGTCAATCTGGACCACCAGATTACCAAACGCATTAAAGTAGGTACGTCGACTTTCGCCGTATACAGCGTTGGGAATGGGAATGATACGTTCTATCCGGGTGGTGGTAATGGTTTTAACCCGCTGGGATTAACCTTACGGGAAAATCCGCTGGGAAAACCCTACGATGACAACGGCAACCTGATTTTTCTACCTACCTCGGATGGATTGCAGTCAAACCCGGCAGCAGAAGTGGTACCCGGAGCCAACATCGCCGAAACGAAAACGATCCGCATTTTCAACAGCCTCTACGGGGAATGGAATATCGTAGACGGACTCAAGTACCGACTCAATTTCGGACCGGATTTCACCAACCGCCGCTTTGGTCGTTTCTGGGGTACGTTTACCAATGACCGTCGGGGTGGTGATCCTCGCGGTATGACCGATTACTCGCAAGGATTTAACTACACGCTTGAAAACATCCTGACGTATCAAAAACAATTCCGCGAAGTACATGATCTGAACATTACGGCTCTGCACTCCATTCAGCGGGACAACTACGAAACGGCTCGGATCAACGTGAATGGTATTCCCGCTTCTACCCAGGAATTCTACAGTCTGGGTCAAGCCTCGACGATTGCGGGCGTAGGTACGGGACTGACGCAGTGGACCTTACAATCATTCATGACCCGCGTTAACTACAGCTACAATGATCGATATCTGTTGACCTTGACGGGCCGGTACGATGGATCTTCGCGGTTTGGTAAAAATAACAAATACGGCTTTTTCCCTTCGTTGGCCCTGGGCTGGAACATGAGCAACGAGGCATTCCTGAAAGGCGTAAGCTGGCTGGATCAGTTGAAACTTCGGGGTAGCTGGGGTTCCATTGGTAATACGGCTATTGACCCGTATCAGACGCAGACATTGCTATCCCGTACAGTATACGCCTGGAATACCATCGGGGCGTACGGTTATCGTCCTAATGTGATCGGAAATCCGAACTTACGTTGGGAGACCACGACGACGGCTAACGTTGGTTTAGATTATAGCTTCTTCCGGGGAAGACTGGCCGGTTCTATCGAAGTGTATCAGGCTGATACGAAGGATTTATTACTTTCCGATCAGTTACCCTTCACGAGCGGGTATGGAAGCGTACTGCGGAACGTGGGTAAAACTCGTAACCAGGGTTTGGAAATTACGCTGTCGACGATCAACATCGATGCCGCGAATGGCTTCCGCTGGTCCACGGATTTACAATTCACGAAAAACAAAGAGCAGATTCGCGAATTGTTCAACGGTAAAGTGGATGATATTGGAAATGCCCGTTTTATTGGACAACCCATTACGGCCATTTACGACTACAAGAAAGTGGGTATCTGGCAGACGGATGAGCAGGAACTGGCTAAAAAATACGGTCAGAACGTAGGGGAAGTAAAATTGCTTGATGTGAACAACGACGGAAAAATTGACGCGGACCACGACCGGATGATCATTGGTTCGCAGATTCCCAAGTTTACGGCGGGTATGACAAACCGCTTTAGCTTCAAAGGACTTGATCTGTCGTTCTTCCTGTATGCCCGCGTAGGGAGCACTATCACGAGTGCCTTCCACCAGACCTTCAATACGCTGGCGGGTCGCTACAATAACCTGAACATTAATTATTGGACCCCGAATAACCCAACTAACGATTTCCCTCGTCCGAACCAGAATCAGGAGTCGCCTATCTATTCCAGTACCTTACGTTACTTCAGCGGTACATTCCTGAAAGTCCGGAATATTAACCTGGGTTACAATTTCACGGAAGGTATTGCGAAGAAGCTCGGAATGAGTAGTCTGCGGGCCTATATAGCGGCTCAGCAACCCTTCATTTTCTCGGAATATCGGTCGAAGTACAAAGGAATTGATAACGAAACGGTGGATAGTGTAACCGAAAGCCAAACGCCTTCCGCTCGACAATTCATCTTCGGTATCAACGCGAAATTTTAGCCAACGATTGAAAACACCGATTTCGGTTTCAACGGAAAATATTCATGAAAAAAATAGTGTATTCTCTTCTAATTGCCAGTCTGATGCTGACGGGGCAATCGTGCAGTAACCTGCTTGATGAAAAAGCCATTTCATCTGTAGGAGCGGAGTATTACGATACATCAGCGGGTTTTGAAGCCGGTGTTCGGGCAGCGTATGCATCGTTACGGGATTACTACGGTCGTGAAATTGGTACGAACCTGACCGTATTCGGTACCGATACGTACACCATGGGAGCGGACGGTAGTTATAAGTACATGAATCAGTACACCACCCAGTTTGGCTCCAATGTCGACTTGTTGAGGGATTTATGGAACAACCTCTATGTGGCGATCAATACGATGAACATCCTCATCGATAAAGCCAATGCAGGTCAGGTGGCTGGTTTGGCGGATGCCAGTAAAAACACACGGATCGCTGAGTTACGGTTTCTACGGGCTCATCATTACTTCCTATTGGTACAAAACTGGGGGCCGGTTGCTTTAACGCTAACGGGAAACCTAGAAGCGAAAAAAGACTTTAACCGGGCTCCGGTTAAGGACATTTATGCGGCGATCACGGCTGATTTGGAAGCGGCTGTAACGCAGTTGCCTACCACTACGTCCGATTACGGTCGGGCTACAAAGGGAGCTTGCGAACACTTGCTCGCCCGGGTTTATCTGACCAAAGCCACCTCCGAAGCGGCGGCGGCGGATGATTACACCAAGGCTGCGACCTACGCTCAGAATGTGACGAAAAACTACTCGTACGCCTTGTTAAACGACTTTGCCAGTGTTTACGATCAGGCGAATCAGGTCAATAGTGAAATCATTTTTGCCGTTCAGTACACGAATGATGCCTTGACGGACATTGGGCCTAGCTCCAGCAACACGGGAACAATTTACAATGGGAATCAAACCCACTTGTTTTTCGGGAATGAGTACGATGTACAGGCGGGGATGAAGCGGGATTTGGCCAACGGTCGGCCCTGGAAACGGTATATGCCGACGAATTATATGTTGAACGTAGTCTTTAATCCGGCGGACCGTAACAAAGATTCGCGGTATAAGAAAACGTTCAAGGACACTTGGTATGCGAATAATCCGGGTACGTTTACCAACGTGTTCGACAACTCGAAAACGAAAGTTACGTTCGCGGCGGGAGATACGGCCATCTTTATTCCTGGGGTGGAATGGACACAGGATCAACGAGCCGCTAAACCGTACCAAATATTGGTACCGAGCCAGTACAGACCTACGTTGTTTCCTCCGTTAAAGAAATTCTTCGATCCGCTACGGCAGGACGTAACGGCGGAGTGGGGGAGCCGCGATTGGTTCGTGATGCGACTGGCAGAAACGTACTTGATTCTGGCCGAAGCAAACCTGAAACTCGGTAAAATGCAGGAAGCCACCGACGCGATCAACGTCGTTCGGGTACGGGCCGCCTGGCCTGGGCAGCAGGAAGCGATGAAGATCAAAGTTTCTGATTTGACCATGGAGTTCATCATGGAAGAACGCGAACGCGAGTTAGCCGGCGAAATGTTCCGCTGGTACGACCTAAAACGCTGGGGCGTTTTAGTAGAGCGGGTGAAAAAGTACAATCCGGACGCGGCTAACATTCAGCAATTCCATACACTACGGCCTATTCCGCAAACGCAAATTGACCGGACCACGGGCGGTGCCTCAGCTTTCCCGCAAAATTCAGGTTATTAATTGAACGGACGAGGCTCTCGGACTTTAGTCCGAGAGCCTCGAATAGGGATCAAGCTACCGGCTCTTTTTGATAAGAAACGGTAGCTTAATAGTTAGTCAAACTATGAAATAGAAACCCAACGTTCCCAATAAAAGCTGTAAACTCGACCCTTTTCGTAGGGCTGGACTTTAGTCCAGCCCTACTTTTTTAAGGCCTGTTTGGCTTTCCGTTTCGCTTGTAGACGGAAAAACTCTTCCCGTTTCCGCTGTTCTTTCTTCCGGGCCTCCAGTTGGGAGGCTTCATAATCGGCGATGGGTTCGCCCAGCAAATCCCGAATGACGACCGAAGCACAGACGGCTCCGAACGTAGCGGGAAGGTAGGAGATTGTTCCGTACGCCGAACGTTTAAAATTCGAACCATCGGTATGCATGAGCGATTCGGCTCGTACGAGTTCGGTTGAGTACACCGCCTTGATTCCCGATTGCACGCCAAGGCGACGCAGCCGTTTGCGTACGTAATAGGCGAGGGTACAGGACTTGGTCTGAAACAGATCCGCCACCTGTACCTGCGTTGGGTCAAATTTCCCACCCGCTCCCATCGAACTGATGATGCGATACCCCTTCTGATACGCCGTTTCCAGCAGCGTCAGTTTCGGCGTAATCGAGTCGATGCAATCCATGACGTAATCAAACGGCTGATTGAGAATGTCGCGGGCGGCTTCGGGGGAAAGAAAATCCTTGCGTACGTGCAGTTTTAATTCCGGATTGATACTCAGCAAGCGTTCGGCCATGAGATCGGCCTTGGAAAGTCCGTGCGTAGTTGCCAGGGCGGGTAACTGACGGTTTCGGTTAGAGGGGTCTACCACATCACCATCCACGATAGTCATTTCACCCACACCCGAGCGGGCGATAAATTCGGCGGCGAAGGAGCCTACACCCCCCAGGCCAATCACCAGAACGTGGGCCTTTGCTAACAAATCGAGCCCTTCTGGCCCGATTAATAATTCAGTTCTTGATAACCAACTCATCTCTTTAAGGATACCGCTTCATCAGGCCGTAATCCGCTGAAAATTCTGCCAGATTTGATTTTGTAGCTCATTCACAGAGCAATTCAGCTGCCGGGAAGCCTCCACAAAGATACGGTCAATTGGGAGTTGCTGATCATCCGTTTCCAGAAAAAGTCTGTCTAACGGAATCATTTTCAGACACTTTGAAGCGTTCGATTCTTCTTTTAGTAAAGCATGACCGAGGGAAAAATAGAAATCGTGCTGGAGCAGTTGCTGGGCAATCTGCTCATTGGCATTGAAGCCATGTACAATCAATGGAATCTTCAGCTTCAGACGCTTGACCAACGCAATCAATTCAGGGAACGCCCGTACGCAGTGAATAATGACGGGCATCTGATACTGATTAGCCAGTAGCAACTGCCGTTCAAATACTGCTTGTTGCTGGGAAAGGGGAGCCTCCGTCAATCGATCCAAACCACATTCTCCTACGGCGGTTAACTGCTTTTGCTGAAGAGCCTGTTCGATCAGGCCTAGTTGCGAATCGATGGCTGTTTCCTGGATGTACCAGGGATGAATGCCCAAACTGATGCGTTGCCCGTCAGGCGTTGCTTCCGAAAAATGGGCATTATAAATGCTCTCGGCCCCTTCGTTGGGCTCGATACGGTGGGTATGGAAATTCAAAAAAGAGAAATCAGCCATCGTTTGGTGGAAGAAAAGCGAATCGTACGCAAAAAACGAAACACGCCGCCTGGAAAACAAGTACCTTTGTCGCAGCAACTGGAGCGGAGCCAGGTTACGAATCGATCAGACAGCATCGAACGCTCGTACATCCGCCATCCGAAACTATTACTATGTCTACTCAAGTTCGCGTACGTTTTGCTCCCAGTCCCACGGGAGCCTTACACATTGGCGGCGTTCGTACCGCTTTGTATAACTACCTATTCGCCCGCCAGACGGGTGGAAAGATGCTCCTTCGCATTGAAGATACGGATCAAAACCGCTTTGTACCCGGAGCTGAAAATTACATCCTCGAAGCCTTGGCCTGGGTGGGTATCACCATCGATGAAGGCATCGGCGTGGGCGGTCCCCACGAACCCTATCGTCAGTCGGAACGGAAACACATGTACCGCGACTTTGCCGAAACGCTCGTGGCTACGGACAAGGCCTACTACGCCTTCGATACGCCGGAAGAACTCGACGAAATGCGGCAGACGTTTGAAAAACAGGGTTCGGCTTTTCAATACAACAGCATTACGCGGACCCGTTTGAAGAACTCGCTGACTTTGCCCGTGGAAGAAGTACAGGCGAAGATTGCCGCCGGTGAGCCGTACGTAATCCGTCTGAAAGTACCGGCCAAAGAAGAAATTCGCTTTAAAGACCTGATTCGGGAATGGGTAAACGTGCATTCGTCCCAGATCGATGATAAAGTTTTACTCAAAGCCGACGGTATGCCGACGTACCACCTGGCGAACGTGGTGGATGACCATTTGATGGGCATTACGCACGTCATTCGCGGGGAAGAGTGGCTGCCCTCGGCTCCTTTACACGTATTATTATACCAGTCTTTTGGCTGGGAACGTCCTGAGTTTGCTCACTTGCCGCTGTTGCTGAAACCCGAAGGCAATGGCAAGTTGTCGAAACGTGACGCGGATCTGGGCGGTTTTCCGGTATTCCCGCTCGAATGGAAAGATCCGGCAACGGGTACCGTGGCCCGCGGTTTTCGCGAGGATGGGTACCTATCTGAGGCTGTCGTGAACTTCTTAGCCTTTTTGGGCTGGAACCCTGGTACCGAACAGGAGATGTTTACGATGGACGAACTGATTACGGCGTTCAGTCTGGATAAAATTCACAAAGCCGGAGCCCGTTTCGATATTGCGAAAGCCAAGTGGTTTAATCAGCAGTATCTGCGGCAACGTTCGGATGATTCGATAGCCGAATTACTGAAAGCGTCATTCCCTGCTTCTACAGCGGAACAAGTACAGAGCATCGTGCATTTGTTGAAGGACCGCGTCACGTTTCCCCAGGAAATCGTCGAGCAGTCGAAATTTCTTTTCGAAGCTCCTACGCAGTACGATGAGCAGGTGATGAACAGTAAGTGGAACGCGGATGTGGCCGGAGTGGTCCAGGCTTACGCCGAAGCTCTGCCCGCCGTTGAACCCTTCACCGCCGAAACGGCTAAGGAAGCCTTGCATAAGGTGACCGATGAGAAAGGCATCAAACTGGGTAAAGTTATGCAACCCCTTCGGGTGGTACTGACCGGAGCTGCCGCTGGGCCAGATCTGATGCTTTCCATGGAAATCATGGGCAAAGCAGAAGTCATCAACCGATTAACAAAAGTCCTGTAGCGTTCGGAGTTTTGGGTTTAGCGTTTGGAGTTGGCCCATCCTTTTTGGCAAAAAGTCGAAAAAGTTAGACTGAACACTAAAAAAAGAAAGAAAGATCCGATCCAAGGTACGTATCTGAACGCTAAACCCGACACGCAAAACTCAAAACATAAAAGCCATGGCTAAGAAATCACCAAAAAAGCCCGTTCAACCCGAAAAGCCGAGAGTTCATAAAGACTTGGAAGGTCTGGATATTACGATTAATAACTTTGGCGAGCTGAATATGTCTCTGCCCATCGACAAGATCAACGAATTCCTGAACCGAACGGTAGACGATAAAAAACTTCGTCATCGGGATGATTTGGAAGCGTTGCCGGGCCGTAAACGTGAGGACGAAGAAGAGGAGGAGGATTTCGATTTGCCGGACGATCTCAAACGGGAATTAGGGGAGTAACCACGTTTGGAACGTTTCAGGTTGCGGGGTTTGAGTCATCAGCATGAAGCCGTATTTAGTACATTGGATTTTATATAAGTGGCTGGAAGAGAATAGTGTAAAGCAGTGATTGACACTAAAACCATAAACTTTTATTTTAGCTACTGGCCCTTTATCAAACGACTCAAACGCTTTAAAACCTGAACACTACCATGCGTAGCCACGAGATTGATTACAAGATTATTGGGGAAGACATTCAGATCGTTGAAATCGAACTGGACCCGAACGAGACCGTAATTGCCGAAGCTGGTGCCATGCTCTTTATGGAAGATGGCATTCAGTTCGAAACCAAAATGGGCGATGGCTCGGAACCTGACCGTGGATTTCTGGGAAAAATCCTGCAGGCCGGAAGCCGGACTCTTATGGGCGAATCGCTTTTCATGACACACTTTACCAACCGTGGCTACGGCAAGCGTAAGGTGGCTTTTGCGGCTCCGTATCCGGGCACCGTACTACCCATTAATCTGGCTAATTTACCCGGACAGGCCCTGATTACCCAGAAGGATAGCTTCCTGTGTGCCGCCTTAGGTACGAAAGTGGCAATCACGTTCAATCAAAAAATCGGTTCGGGACTATTCGGTGGGGAAGGCTTTATTCTCCAGCGATTACAGGGCGACGGACTGGCGTTCATCCACGCCGGAGGGGTGGTCATCGAACGGTATCTGAATAATGAAACACTACGGGTTGACACGGGCTGTATCGTAGGTTTTGAGCAACAAATCAACTATTCCATCCAGCGTTCGGGTGGTTTAAAATCCATGGTATTCGGCGGTGAAGGTATCTTCCTGGCGACCCTTTCGGGTACGGGGCGGGTCTGGATTCAGTCGATGCCGATTGTAAAACTAGCGAATGCCCTGGGTTCCATGACCAGTGTTACGGGTAGTGGCAAGGAAAGTGGTTCCGTACTGGGCGGCTTGGGTAACTTGTTTGAGTAAACGAACATCGGGATTCAACTCCTAGGAAAATAATTATAAATTCGCGGGAATCCATCAGTTGGATTCCCGCTTTTCGTTATAGCGTTTACCGTTTTCCTGAACGTAAGGTCTGAAACAGAAAACGGAAAACAGACCACTAAAAAGATGCTCCGAACTCTTTCTTACAGCTTACTGACGTTTTTAATGAGTAGTATTCTATGGTCTTGTAGCGAAGATTATACGCCCAAACCCAAAGGTTTCCCCCGGATTGATTTGCCTCCGCACGCGTATCAGCTCCTCACGGAAAATCATCCGTATACCTTCGAGTATTCCAAAGCCGCAGTCATCAAACCGGATACATTCAAAGGGGCCGAGCCCCATTGGATTTTCATTACGTATCCGTCCCTGAAAGCTAATGTTCAACTGACTTACAAGCCTGTACAGGGCAGTAAAGAACGTCTGCGGGGCTTTATTTCCGACGCCTACAAGCTAGCTGCCAAACATCAGGAAAAGGCTTACGCTCTGAAAGATGCCGTCGCCTTGGGCAAGTCCGGACAGACCTTTACCCTGCTGGAAATTGCTGGGGATGTACCCAGTCATATGCAGTTTTATACGACGGATTCCACGAAGCATTTCCTACGCGGAGCCATGTATCTGCAAACGGCTACGGAAAATGATTCCCTGGCTCCGGTGGTCGAGTACATCAAGCAGGATGTGATGCATCTGGTGAACACCCTGAAGTGGAAAAAATAACCAAAGAGTAACGCGGCTGGGAGCATAGAACCTGGCCTACAATAGCAGTAGCGAATGTCTGTACATTTTGAATTGATAAATGCCCGCATCGGTTGGGAGCGAGAAACCCTGATCGAAAACTTAAACTGGACGCTGGAGAAAGGCCAACACTGGGCTTTGGTGGGGCCTACGGGTTCGGGAAAGTCTTTGCTGTTGTCCATACTGGCCGGAAAACGATCCGTATTGGGAGGCGTGTTTCGTTCGGATCTACCGAAAGGAAGCGTCGAATTAGTGCCCAACGATTTTAGTTTTAACCGAAACATCGCCGCTTCGGCCACCTTCTATCAGCAACGGTTCAATAGTTATGCATCGGTGGAAAGTCCAACGGTATGGGAAGTCCTGCAAAACCAGGTGAAACCCGTAGGTACCGTCGACGCTCACTCGATACAGCTACCGCCGCTGGCTTACGAGGAGGCGTATGTGCAGGAAGTGGCTACACGGTTACGGGTTAGTCATTTGCTGGATCGGCACGTTACCTCGCTTTCCAACGGCGAAACCCGGCGTACGTTGCTCACGCTGAGTTTTCTGAAAAATCCGCAGGTACTTTTACTGGATAACCCTTTTGTCGGCCTGGATGTAGCGAGCCGGGCCGCTTTGCACGACATTCTCACGCACATTGCCGAAACCGGTACGACATTGATCATGGTCGCTCCGCCGACGGATATTCCCAACCCCATTACGCATATACTTGATTTACCCGAAGGCAAGTCCCTACTGCGATGGAACTATGTACCCCCTGCCGCAGCTAAGCGGCGTGACCAGATTCAATTACCCGAACCGCTGACGCCCGCGGTTTCTTTTGACTATGCCATCCGTATGCGAAATATCTCGATTCGCTACGGAGAAACCCAAGTACTGGACGGAATAAACTGGGAAGTAAAACGGGGCGAAAAATGGGCTTTGCTTGGCCCGAATGGCTCCGGAAAATCTACCTTACTGAGTTTGATTACGGGCGATAACCCGCAAGCGTACGCCAATGATTTTGACTTGTTTGACCGGAAACGGGGTACGGGCGAGAGCATCTGGGATATTAAGAAAAACATTGGATTCGTATCACCCGAGCTGCATTTGTACTTTCCCCGCGATCAAAACGTCTGGAAAGTGGTAGCTTCCGGGCTGTTTGATACCATGGGTCTGTTTAAAAAACTCAAAGACGAACAGACCGCTTACGTTGAACAATTCCTGACGGCGTTTGAACTACAGGCTTATCATGATAAACGACTGGCTCAGCTTTCCACCGGGCAGCAGCGGCTGGTATTGCTGGCTCGGGCCTTAATCAAAAACCCGCCCCTACTTATTCTCGATGAACCCTGTCAGGGACTGGACACGGATCAGATGATTCGTTTTCGGGATACCGTCGATAGCCTGTGCGAAAATACGGACCGTACCTTGTTGTACGTTTCGCATTACACCGAGGAAATCCCGCAATGCGTAACCCGTATGCTTCAGCTGAATGGCGGAAAAGTAGCGGAAATGGAGTAGGTTTTGAGCGAGCAGTAGGGTAAGAAGTAAGAAGCGGGTCTTGGTTGAGTTGTTTAGCCAAGCCCGATCATTTTCTGGACCGTTTGAAGCGAAGAGGTATTATTTTTTTGAGAGAATGCGTTGTTAAACGTACCCAAGCTGGCATTTTATGAGAAAAAGTACCTTCCTGACCACTGCAATACTCGGTTCAATCCTGACGTTTTCCGCCCGGAGCCAGGATTATCCCATCCAACCCGTACCCTTTACGAACGTTAAAATTACCTCGGCTTTCTGGCAGCCCCGGATTGAAACTAACCGTACGCAAACCATTCCTTTTGCTTTTCAAAAGTGCGAGGAAACGGGTCGGATTGACAATTTTGCTATTGCGGGAAAGTTGAAGAAAGGCGAGTTTCGGGGGCAGCGATTCGATGATTCCGACGTTTTCAAAGTGGTCGAAGGAGCTTCCTATTCGCTAGCCAGCCATCCCGATCCTAAACTGGAGGCGTACCTGGATACGGTCATCACTAAAATCGCGGCGGCTCAGGAACCTGATGGATACCTGTACACGATTCGTACTATTTTGGGCGATAAAATAATGGACCGGGATTGGCGATCCGGCTATACCCGGTTTAATTTCTTAAATGGCTCGCACGAACTATACAACGTAGGCCATTTGTACGAAGCCGCCGTGGCTCACTACCAGGCTACCGGAAAGAAAACCTTACTAAATGTAGCCACCAAAAACGCCGATTATTTATTGAAGGTATTCGGTCCGGAAAAATTAATTGAGGTACCCGGCCACGAAGAAATTGAGTTGGGGCTGGTTAAACTCTACCGGGCTACTAAGAAGAAAGAATACCTGGATCTGGCCAAATTTTTCATTGATATGCGGGGTCGGAAAGACCTTCGCCGGATTCTCATCGTGCAACAACCCGACGGCAGTGCTTCGCACGCCGATAGTTTGTACTTCCAGGATCACATTCCCGTAACGGAGCAGACCGAAGTAGTGGGCCACTCGGTACGGGCGGGTTATCTGTACGCGGGTATGACCGATGTAGATGCGGTAATGGGAGCCAAAACCTACGGCAAAGCCCTCAATAAACTCTGGCACAACGCCGTAGATCAACGAATGTTTTTGACGGGCGGGGTAGGAGCCAACCGGATGAACGAAGGGTTCGGAGAAGATTACGAATTACCCAATCAAGAAGCCTACGCCGAAACCTGTGCTTCCGTAGCTCAGATGCTCTGGAATTACCGGATGTTTTTGGAATCGGGCGATGCGGCTTATTTGGACGTATTCGAGCGAATCATGTACAACGGCTTTCTGTCGGGCGTATCGCTGGACGGTACGCATTTCTTCTATCCTAATCCACTGGCTGCCGATGGCGTAACCAAGTTCAACGGTGAAGCGACCCGGGTCGAATGGTTTGCGACCTCGTGTTGTCCCACCAACGTTACCCGCGTCATGCCTTCTCTGCCGGGTTACGTGTACGCTGTTCGGAATAATGATTTGTATCTAAATCTATTCATGGCGGGTACCGCTAACGTGTCGCTCAACAATCAGCCGATTACCGTAACGCAGGAGACCAATTATCCCTGGAATGGCTTTCAGAAACTGACACTCATACCCGAAAAAGCTACGGACTTTACGGTACGAATTCGAATTCCCGGCTGGGCTCAGGGCAAGCCCATGCCTGGTGATCTATACCGGTATCAGAATGCCGGAGCTCAGCCTATCACGATTAAAATCAACGGAAAAAAAGCTACGTATCAACTCGAAAAAGGCTTTGCGGTACTGCAGCGAACCTGGAAGAAAGGGGACGTCGTGGAAATGGAATTACCAATGCCTATTCGTAAAGTACTGGCTCACGAAAAGGTGAAAGCAGATCAGGGCCGAGTTGCTCTCGAACGCGGCCCGATTGTATACTGCGTGGAGGGCGTCGATAACGGTGGTGAGGTCGAGCAAATCTCCGTTAATGAGCAGACGAAACTAAAAGCCGTTAACGCTCCGGATTTCATAACCACGAGTGTACTCATCAAAGGGGAAAACCCCGGCGGGACGAAATTTACCGCCATTCCGTACCACCTCTGGAGTCACCGGGGCGTTGGGAAAATGGCCGTCTGGGTACACAATCGCTGAGGTAGAGAGGTTCATCTTCAGAGGGACCTTTTTAGTTTTGCAGGACGTGTTCGTAAAAATCCAGCAGCCGCTGTTGTTCGTGAGCCCAATTGTAACGTTGCCGGACGGCCCGTTTGCCACGTTCACCCATCTGGGTTCGGACGGCAGGTTGCTCCATTAAAATCTTCAGGCACTCGTACAACTGCTCCGCATCAGTAGGGTCGATACAAAAACCACATTCGTTTTTCTCGACTACCGATTGATACAAAGGAAAATTGGAGGTAATAACGGGTAAGCCCAAAGCCATATACTCAAAGAGTTTGCTGGGATACGATCCGGGGAAATCACCGATCGGTCGTAATAGGGCGACCCCACCCAAACATCCAGCTCCCGTTCGATACGCTTCCGGAGCCGGCGTATGGCCGTGAAAAATCAGGTTTTCTTTAACCTCCTCATAGCCGGTTAATTGTTCAATTTCTTCAAAGGAACGAAGATCAAATCCCGGTTTTCCGAAAATATGCCAACGAAAATCCGGGTGCTCTTTCCGCAGAAGGCGGGACGCTTCAATCATGACATCCAGGCAACGGGCCTTACTGATTTGTCCCAGATAAAAAAAGGCGGGTGGGCTACTCGTTGTTGAAGAAGCAGACGAAGGAAATAGAGAAAGATCCGGAAAATTATGCAGGACGATGGACGGCTTCCGTACGCCCGCATACGATTCTAGGTACGAATCTTCCGCAAAAATGAAGTAAAACTTCCGCCGAGCGATACGGTCGAAGAATCGGAAAAACCAGCGAAACAGCCGATTATTGTTGATCTGCTTCCCAGCGAGTTGCTTCGCCATATTTTCGTACACATCAAAAATGACTTTCGATCCCAACCACTGATTCAACAACGCAATCGGTAAGGCTTCGGGAGCGTGTACGTGTATGATATTCGCTCGTATTCGTAAACTATGCCACAAAACCCGTGGATGTACAAACAGTAACCGTTTCAGTAATGAAGATTCGTAGGAAATCGGAAGGAAAGTGATGGAAGTATCGGCGTCCAGCGGTGGCGTTGCTAATACGATAGTCGGGTAACGCAGAGCCGTACTAACTGCCATCTTCAGAACCATTCGCGAATCATCCCCCCGATGCAGGGTACTTAGGTGTAGTACGTTGGGTTTCATGCAGAAATAACTCCGTTTCTAAAGCAGGCTGGAAAGCTACTGACTGTACGGTACGTTCACGAAATGCGTTGCGAACGACTGTTTCCGGCAAAGATACTACGGATGCTTGTGTTTGACGGAGGTTAACACGAAATCTAGAGAGATCAGATCATGTAGGAAATCGTATGAAAATAAAATTATAGTTAATTCCTGAAAAATAACATAGGATGATGTCAGTTTTGTTATTTTTGTGATAATTTATTGTAATAAAATAATACGATAGTAAGTTCGAATGAAGCCACTTTCCCTCATCTTACTTCTTCTTGTTCTGATTTTTAGTAGCTGTCAGAAAAACAAGCAGGAATACACCCGTCTTACTAATAATCCTGAATTTTTACGAAAGGCTGAACGCAAACTAACGCAGGTAATTATCCACGATGTATTCGGGCCGCCCGTAGCCGCCCGTATCTACGCGTATTCTAGTTTAGCCGCCTATGAAGCTCTGTTGCCCGCGTATCCACAGTATCGGAGCATGGCAGGACAGTTGAATGAATACACGGCTACGCCCAAGCCCGAAGCGGATCAGGAATACTGCTTTCCTCTGGCCAGTAGCCGGGCCTTTCTCCTGGTCGGTCGGCAGTGGACCTTCTCAGGCGATATGATTGATGATTTTGAAAAAGATTTTTACGAATCGTTTGAAAAGGCTTTGCCTACGGACGTCTACGAACGCTCCATGCAGTATGGTGAGGCAGTGGCCAAACACGTCATTGCGTACTCATTAAAAGACCAGTATAAGGAAACCCGGGGATTCCGCTATACCGTAACGAATCAAAAAGGAAGCTGGGTTCCTACGCCACCCGCGTATATGGATGCTTTAGAACCGTTCTGGGCCAAAATCCGGCCTTTAGCCCTGGATTCGGCTACTCAATTCCGGCTTAAAGGTTTTCCAGCCTTCAGCGATAATCCCGCCAGCGATTGTTACAAAGAGGCGAAAGAGGTATACGAAGCCGTAAAGTTCAGCACCGAAGAGGAGAAGGAAATCGCAAATTTCTGGGATTGCAATCCGTTCAAAATGAACATTCAGGGGCACGCCGCTTTCGCTACGAAGAAAATGTCCCCAGGTGGGCACTGGATGAGCATCGTGGGTCTTACCACCCGAAAAACCCAGAAAGATTTCATGCAAACTGCCGAAGCGTATCTGCTTACGTCCATCGCTTTATTTGATGGATTTATCGCTTGCTGGGATGAAAAATACCGTACAGTTCGTATTCGACCAGAAACGTACATCAATAACCTGATCGATGATCAGTGGCAGCCTTTGTTACAAACACCACCCTTTCCTGAATATCCATCCGGGCATAGTGTCGTTTCCGCTGCTTCAGCGGTTACGTTATCGGCCTTACTGGGGGATCATTTAACCTTTGCGGATTCCTCTGAAATAGCTTATGGATTACCCGTGCGTCAGTATACTTCCTTTAAAGCGGCGGCAACCGAAGCCGCAATTAGCCGACTATACGGCGGAATTCACTTTAAAACAGCGATTGACGATGGCTTTAATCAGGGAGATGCCGTGGGAACCTGGATTTTGAATAAAATCAAGACCAGGCAGTAAAATAAATACTCATCCGCAAAAAACTTATGCGTTTAGTACAATCATAGGACAATAGATTTAGACTTTTTACTAAGTATAAAAGCTTAAATTGTTTTTTTCTAAACTTTAAGGTAGAAATTGTATTATGTAAATTAAATATTGTAGTTTGCGTACCGGAAACTAGTAAAAATGTATTCATCTAATAATATACTAGACAAATTTGATAGATTCATTTTGTTTTTTTTAGATTAGATGGACACTTTACTCTAACCAAGTTTACTAATACAATACATAACCCTTACAAATGATGAAACAGACTTACTTGCAGCGTAGCTCGTTGGGTCAAAAAAGTAAATTCAGACAGTGGTCTACCACATGTCTGAGTCTTTTAATGATTCTTCTCAACATGACGACCTGGGCTCAGCAAAGGACCCTTACCGGAAAGGTTACTTCAGCTGAAGATGGAAGCGAACTCCCTGGTGTGAGCATCCTAGTCGTTGGTACTTCTAATGGTACACAAACTGCTGCCGATGGAACGTATAAGATTAGCGTTACGTCCGGTTCAAAACTTCGCTTTACGTCCGTTGGTATGATTTCGCAGGAAATCGATATTACTAATCAGACCACACTCGATGTAACGTTACAGCCTAATTCTCAGTCGCTTTCGGAAGTAGTAGTAGTCGGATACGGTACGCAGCGGAAAGCAGACGTAACTGGAGCCACCGCTACGGTAACCTCGAAAGACTTTAACGCGGGGGTATTGAATAACCCCTTACAAGCCGTACAGGGAAAAGTATCTGGTCTGGTCATCAGTGCTCCTAATAGTGATCCTACCAATAACCGTCCTACCATTCGTTTACGCGGAACCTCATCGTTGTCAGCCAACTCTGAGCCTCTTATTGTAATTGATGGGGTAGCGGGTGCTCCGTTGAACAGCGTTGCTCCGGAAGATATTCAGTCGGTTGACGTATTGAAAGACGCTTCAGCAGCAGCTATTTACGGTTCACGCGGGGCAAACGGTGTCATCATTGTTACCACCAAGAAAGGTTCTGCGGGGCGTACCTCCGTTGAATACAGTGGCTACATTTCGATGGGTAAAGAAGTACGTCGTCCTGGGTTCCTGACGCCAGACGAATTTCGGGCGAAATTGACAGAACAAAATGTTACGGGCCAAGATTATGGAGCATCTACCAACTGGCTCGATCAGGTGACGCGGACGTCCTGGACGCAAAACCACTCTGTAGCCGTTAGTGGAGGAGCTGAAAAGTTCAGCTATCGGGGGTCACTGGTTTATCTGGATCAACCAGGGATTATCAAGAATTCAGGATTTAACCGGATTAATGCCCGCTTGAACTTGGTACAAAAGGCGTTAGATGATCGCTTGGAAATCCAACTGTTACTTTCTCATCAAACCAACAACAAAAAGTTTGTTGATTACGGAGCCTTGCGTTCAGCGGTACGGTTTAACCCAACCCAGCCCATCTACAATGCTGATGGAACTTTCAACCAACCCCAGGGACAGTTTGAAGTAGAAAACCCACTGGCTCGTCTGATGCAGTTGACCAATGAAGGCAAAGAGCGTCAAACGTTGTTGAATGCCAAAGCTAGTTACGAAATTGTTAAGGGATTAAAAGTAGGCGTAAACGCTTCGCAGAGTACGTTTGATTACCTGTACGGTTTCTTCATTCCTAGCTATTTCCGGGGTAGTGGAAACAGTATTTCACGGGCTCGTCGGGAAACGCAGGAAGTACTGGATCGCTTGATCGAAAGCACCGTTAACTATTCAAATACGATTGATAAACACAACTTCAGCGTTCTGTTGGGCCATACGTATCAAAAAGTTAGTAACGAGGGTTTTGGTGCCGAACACCGCAACTTCCCCGATGCCTTTGGCTATAACAACCTGGAAGCGGGTAATGACAACGCCGATGGTTCTACTAACCGCCGTGTAAACTCGTACAAGTCAGAAGCGATTCTGGTAGGTTTGATTGGTCGCCTTAACTATTCGTACAACGAAAAGTATCTGTTGACAGCCAACATTCGCCGCGATGGATCGTCCCGCTTTGGTGCGAATAACCGTTGGGGATGGTTCCCCTCCGTGTCGGCGGGCTGGCGTTTAATTGAAGAGGATTTCATTAAAAGTAGTAACCTTTTCAGCGATTTGAAACTGCGGGCCGGATACGGCGTCACAGGTAACCAGGATGGTATTGCGGATTACGCAGCCCGGCGTTTGTACGGTTCACAGGGATCGTATTATACTAACGGTGGTTTCCAGACGGCTTACTTCTACTCACAAAACCCAAACCCGGACTTGAAATGGGAAACTTCTGCCATGACCAACGTTGGGGTAGACTTTGGTTTCATGAAAGGCCGACTGACGGGTTCGCTGGAATTTTACTACAAAGACACCCGCGATCTGTTGTTTAACTATCCCGTTGCCATTGGCTCTCGCTATGGTTCGCAGCAAATCGTTGCCGGAACGAACAACGTGCTGGCTAACGTAGGCCGCGTGACCAACAAGGGGGTTGAATTAGCTTTGGATTTCCAGGCGATCAGCAAGCAGGATTTCGAATGGCGTACGACCCTGAACTTGGCCCACAATACGAATAAAATCGTCTCGTTGAGTAACGACCTGTTCCAGTACAACTCCAACAGCCCTCTCTTATACGGTAGTTTTGGTAGCGGACAGGGCGGTATTGCATCACCCATCGTGTTGCAGGAAGGTTACGCCATCGGTACGTTCTACGGTCCCCGGGTTACCGGTTTTAATGACCGTGGTGAGTACATTTATCAGGACTTCGGGGGTGGAGGAACGCAACCCGCCGGTGCCGACCGTACCTACCTGGGTAATGCTCAACCCAAGCTGACCTTAGGCTGGCAAAACAACTTCACGTACAAGAACTGGGATTTGTCCTTCTTCTTCCGCGGAAGTTTAGGTCAGAAAGTTGCCAACGGGATGTACATCTACTTTGCGAACCCCAACCGGTTCCCCGGCGAAAACTTGCTGAAAGATGCGTTTACAACGGGTATTGGTAAGGGCGTGTCTTCGGCCTGGTCTGATCTGTGGCTGGAGGATGCCTCCTTTGTTCGTCTGGACAACTTCCGCTTGGGTTACCGTATTCCGGGTCTGAAAAAAGTTCTTCAGAATGCTCAGGTCTACGTTTCTGGTCAAAACATTTTCGTTATTACGAAGTACCGTGGAGCTGATCCCGAAGTGCGTACCGGAGATTCGCGTAGCCAGTATGGTTCGATTAGCGATGATAACCGGGCGGTGAACCTTTCACCGGGTGTAGATCCCGTTTCGTACTATCCACGGGCTCGTACCCTGGTAGCTGGTGTTTCGTTAACGTTCTAACTTAGTAGATAAGTAACACCATTTCTATTACGTAATCAGCAATAAGCATTACGCTTATTTACAGAATATCATACTTTCTTATGAAAACGCTTAAAATTTTATACGGACTCGGGCTTACGGGGATGATGATTTTCAATCAATCCTGTACCAATCTGGATTCCACCGTATACGATCGGGCCGATGCAAGTAATTTCCCAGCTACTGAGTCCGATCTAAACGCCGTTATTGGTTCCTCCTACGGAACGCTACGGTCTTTCGTAGATGATCCCTTCGTGTTGCAGGAAACCACTACGGATGAAGTCGTAGTGCCCACACGTGGTCCCGACTGGTACGATGATGGCCGCTGGCAGCAGCTAGCCCGGCATCAGTTTACACCGGTAATTCCCTCCAACATCAACGGAGCGTGGGAGGCTTTCTACCGCAGTATTGCTAACGTTAATATCAATATTGGTACTCTGAAAGAGTCCAACGTAGCAAATAAGGAGAACACGATTGCGGAGTTACGGGGTATTCGAGCCCTGAACTACTACTATCTGGTTGATTTGTTCGGAAATGTGCCCATTCTAACGGAAGACTCTCCTGCTGGAAATCCAGCACAGAATACCCGGGCTGAAGTCTTCAATTTTATTGAAAAAGAACTCAAAGAGGCTATCCCTTCCATGCGGAATGAGAACAGCGTTGCGATGTACGGACGGATGTCTCGCGGTGCCGGACATGCTCTGCTGGCTCACGTGTATCTGAACGCGGAGGTATTCACAGGTACGCCTCGCTGGGCTCAAGCTGCTGCAGAAGCGGATTCGGTCATTAACTCCAAGTTGTATTCGTTGTCGGCCAACTTCCTGGATAACTTTACGGTAAACAACGACAAGAATGGCTCGATGATGGAAAACATCTTCGTCATTCCTTACGACAAGGTATTTGCTACGGGTAACACCTTCCATATGCGTACGCTACACTATGCTCTACAATCGAAGTATGGGTTAGGGGTTAGCCCTTGGAATGGGTATTGTACCTATGCTGATTTCTATTCCACGTTTACCGATCAGGATGCTCGTAAGAAAATGTGGTTAGCGGGTCCGCAAACGGGCCCTGATGGTCGGGTGATTCAATACGATGACCGCGTAGATGGGCAGCGGCACGACTTGAACTTTACCCCCGAAATCAATGCACTCGAACGGGCATTGGCCTATCAGGGCGTACGGTTCCAAAAATTCCAAATTCAGGCGAACAACCTGATTGAACATCAGGATAACGATTTCCCGATTTTCCGCTATTCTTCAGTATTGATGACCAAGGCAGAAGCATTGATTCGTCAGGGAAAAACAGCGGAGGCTCTGCCGTATATCAATCAGGTCCGGAAGCGGGCAGGCGTAGCAGACTTTACCGCTGCGGATCTGACGCTGGATAACCTGCTGAAAGAATACGGACGGGAGTTTGCCTTTGAAGGTCGCCGTCGGACGGATTTGATTCGTTTCAAATCCTTCACGCAGAAAGCTTGGCAGTTTAAACCGGTAACCGATGCCAAGTATAATCTGATGCCGATTCCAGCTACCCAGATGAATAGTAACCCTTTGCTGAAGCAAAATCCGGGTTATTAATTTTAGATGCTTTACCTTATTTTACAGGCTCCTTTCCAGGTTGGGAAGGGGCCTGTATTGATACTGGCCCCAGTAAACAACTAGTCAATGCGTGATCAGTGTAACGTAGTCCTGAAAGTACTAATCGTAGCGAGTGGTTTCTTAATAGGCTTAACGGCCTGTACTTCTTCCCATGAAAAACCCCTATTTGAAACCCTGGATTCGACCCAAACGGGTATTGCGTTTCAGAATACCGTTGTAGACGACGACAGCCTGAATATTGTCGAATATCTGTATTTCTATAATGGAGCAGGCGTAGCGGCAGGAGATATTAACAACGATGGACTAACGGATTTGTATTTCGTTAGCAACCGTGGCAAAAATAAATTATACCTTAATAAAGGAAACTGGAAGTTTGAAGACGTTACCGAGCAGGCGGGCGTAGGCGGTTTTGCCGATTGGCAGACGGGCGTGAGTATGGCCGATGTCAACGGTGACGGCTGGCTGGACATGTACGTGTGTGCTGTCGGAAATTACCGGGGACTGGAAGGCTCAAACGAACTCTATATTAACAATCACGACGGAACCTTTACGGAAAAGGCCGCTGAATACGGACTTGATTTTACAGGCTTTTCAACGCAGGCGGCTTTTTTCGACTACGATCACGATGGTGATCTAGATTGTTATCTGCTCAATCACGCCATTCATAAAGCCATTTCGTACAACAACGTAAATGCCCGGTTCCTGCGGGATAACGAAGCCGGGGATTATCTCTTCGAAAATAAAATCATTGATAAGGGAAACCAGGCGAAACCCTGGTTTGTGAATGTATCCGAAAAAGCAGGTATCTACGGAGCACCGATGGGCTACGGTCTGGGAATTTCCGTGGGCGATCTGGATAACGACGGCTGGGAAGATATTTACGTTTCCAACGACTTTCACGAAGACGACTACTACTATCACAACAACGGAAACGGCACCTTTACCGAAAAACTAAAAGAGACGTTTGCTCATACCAGCCGCTTTTCGATGGGCAATGACGTGGCCGACATTAATAACGATGGCTGGCTGGACGTGATGACGCTGGATATGTATCCCGAAGATGAAAAGGTCGAAAAATCATCGGCGGGCGAAGATGCGTTCGACGTTTTTTCGTTCAAACTCAGCTATGGGTATCACTATCAGTATGCCCGCAATTGTCTACAATTAAACTTACAGGGTAAACGCTTCGTGGACATTGCCGCCCAACTCGGCATGGCCGCTACGGACTGGAGCTGGGCACCGCTCTGGGCCGACTATGACGGCGATGGCGTGAAGGACGTATTTATCACCAATGGCATCGTCCGGCGACCCAATAATATGGATTACATCAAATACGTTTTTCAGGACTCCGTATACGCCGCCTTGGATAAACGGGTGAAAGATGCCGTTCGTAGATCTATTCAGCACATGCCCGAAGGCAAAACGCACAATTACCTCTACCAAGGCGTAGTTAAAGGGCCTTTCGATTTTAATTTCAAAAATCGCTCTGCGGACTGGGGATTTGCTAAGGAAAATATTAGTAACGGAGCGGTCTACGCGGATCTGGATAACGATGGCGATCTGGATCTGATCAGTAACGACATCAATGAGGCCGCAGGCGTGTATCGAAATACAGCCCGCCAGACGCTGGGGAACCATTACCTGAAAGTAAATTTCAAGGGAGAAAAGGCGAATGTTTTTGGCGTTGGAGCGAAAGTATTGATGCGGGACAGTACCCAGTTGTTTTACCAGCAAAACAGCCCCGTACGCGGTTTTCAATCGTCAGTAGAACCTACATTAACATTTGGTTTGGGCAAACAAGCCCTTATCGACAGCCTGCTGGTCATCTGGCCGGATGGGAAATCAGAAACCCTGCGGAATATCAAAACAAACCAAAACCTGACCTTGCGGTATGCTTCTGCCAAAAATCAGGAAGTATCGCAATGGTGGAAAAACGCCGAGACGCCCGTACTGGAGGAAGTACAGCCCGGTCCCATCCCCTACACGCATTACGAGAACAAGGATTATTTTGACTTTAGCCGCGAACCGCTGATGCCTTTTCAGCTTTCGACGGAAGGCCCACGACTGGCCAAAGGTGACGTGAACGGCGATGGCCTGGAAGATATTTACATTCCCGGGGCTAAACTCAAGGTCGGGCAGTTATTCACGCAAAAACCCGACGGTCAGTTTGTCCGTAGCATGCAACCCACATTCGACGCTGATTCATCGGCTGAACACGTAGCCGCTACGTTTTTTGATGCCGATGGAGATGGTGATCTGGATCTGTACGTTGTTGCGGGGGGGAATGAGTACTACGGCGAAATGGGTCAGTTACAAGACCTGTTGTACTTCAATGACGGAAAAGGTTCTTTTACCAAAGCCAGTACGGCGTTACCAAAAATGCTGGAAAACAAGTCGGGGGTGTATCCGGCGGACTTCGATAAAGACGGGGATATTGATTTGTTTGTTTCGGGCCGCGTGACAGCTTATGCCTACGGAAAACCACCCCGGTCGTTCCTGTTGGTAAATGACGGGAAAGGGAATTTCAGCGATCAAACGGATCGGCTGGCTCCGGAGTTACGGTTGGCGGGTTTACTGACGGATGCCCACTGGAGCGACTTTGACGGCGACCAGAAGCCCGATCTACTGGTGATCGGCGATTGGATGGAGCCCCAACTCTTTGTACAAAAAGGCGGAAAATTCACCCGAAAACCCATTCGGATGGAAGAAGCCGACGGTACAGAATCCACCCGTATGAAAGGTTTCTGGAGTCGTATGGCCTGGGGCGATCTCAATAAAGACGGGCGGGAAGATGGGGTGTTCGGTAATCTGGGGCTGAATAGTCGTTTTCGGCGAAAAGGATCTGATCATTTGAAAATGTGGGTGAAAGACATCGATTCGAATGGGCAGGCTGAACAAATTCTGGCGTACGAAGATCAGTCCGGCTCGTACTATCCGCTGGCGGGCAAAGACGAACTGGGCAAACAGCTTCCTTCGGTCATCAACAAGAAATTCACCACCTACGCTGATTTCGCCGGAAAAACCGTAGAGGACATCTTCAATAAAGGCGAGCTGAACGGAGCCACTGAATTTGAAATCAATCGTTACAGTTCCGTATGGCTGGAGAACAAAGGGGACCTTCGGTTTGTCATTCACGAATTGCCGGCTCCGGCCCAATGGTCAAAACTCTACGCATTCGCGATTGGCGACGTGGATGGTAACGGGACACCAGACGTACTGACCGGAGGCAACCTCTATAGCGTTAATCCGGCTCAGGGACAGTATAATGCAAACCCCGGTCTGGTACTATTCAACGATGGTAAAGGGAACTTCCGAGCCAGCCCCGGACCTTTTTCCGGGTTTTCAGTAACCGGCGAAATTCGGGATATACAGGTCCTCCGAACGGCGTCGGGAACCCGCTGGCTGGTTAGCCGGAACAATGATCGACTTCTTGTATTCAAAACCTACACGCACCCCATTCAGTGAATTCTCTATACCCCATGAAGCAATTTATTCGGATAATGGCCCTGATTCTGGTCTTGGCCGCGTGCGGGAAGAAGCAGGAAGAAACCCTGTTTGAATCGCTCCCGGCGGAACAAACGGGGATTGCGTTCGTCAACGAAGTGAAAGATGACAAGGAACTGAACATTTTCAATTACCGGAACTTCTACAACGGCGGCGGCGTAGCCATCGGCGACATCAACAATGATAGTTTGCCCGACGTGTTTTTGACGTCCAACATGGGTGATAATAAACTGTATCTCAACAAAGGCAATTTCAAGTTTGAGGATATTTCCGAGAAAGCGGGAATCAAGGGAAAGCACGCCTGGAGCACCGGAGCCACGTTTGCGGATGTAAACGGCGATGGTCTTCTGGATTTGTACATCTGTAACGCAGGGAATCGTCCCAATGACGACCGGGCCAACGAATTGTTTATCAACAACGGTAACCTGACCTTTACCGAAAAAGCCAAAGAATTTGGGCTGGACGACCGCGGCGTATCGACGCACGCTGCCTTTTTTGACTACGACCGCGATGGTGATCTGGACATGTTTCTGCTTAACAACAGCTTCATGCCGGTCGGGCGATTGGGCTATAAAAACCTGCGAAACCAACGGGATTACGACGGCGGTCACAAGTTCTTTGAAAACCGAATCATTCACAAAGATGCGGCTCCGGTAACGACGCAGTTCGTGGATATTTCGGAGAAAGCGGGCATTTATGGAAGTGTCATTGGTTTTGGATTAGGCATTACGGTAGGGGACGTGAACGACGACGACTGGCCGGACATCTACGTTTCTAATGATTTCTACGAGCACGATTATCTGTACCTGAACAATCAGGATGGGACCTTCCGCGAATCACTCAAAGAAACCTTTCCGCATATCAGTCTGTCTTCGATGGGAGCGGATGTCGCCGACGTGAACAACGACGGACGACTGGATATTTTCGTAACGGAGATGTTGCCCGGTACCGACCGCCGACTGAAAACCACCACGTTGTTTGAAAGCTACGAGCTGGAACAGTTCAAGCTCAGTCAGGACTACCATTACCAGTACATGCGAAATATGCTGCACCTGAACAACGGTCTGGACGCGAAGGGAAAACTATCGTTCAGTGATGTGGGGCAGTACGCGGGAGTAGCCGCCACCGACTGGAGCTGGGGAGCTTTGCTGTTCGACATGGACAACGATGGGCAGAAGGATATTTTCGTGGCGAACGGTCTGTATAAAACCATCTCGGATCAGGATTTTATCTCCTTTTTTTCCGACGATCATACCATGCAGCAAGTGGTGACCCAGGGCTTCAATTTCGCGGAATTTTTACCCAAGATGCCCTCGGAACCGATTCCCAATTATGCCTTCCGCAACGAAGGAAATCTAAAGTTCAGTAATCAGGCTCAGGCGTGGGGATTGGCTGAGCCCAACTTTTCGAACGGATCGGCTTACGGCGATCTGGATAATGACGGCGATCTGGATCTGATTGTCAGTAATGTCAATCAACCCTTGTCGGTATACCGCAATCACGCCAGTGACCGGAATCACCAGCATTTTTTACGCGTAAAGCTGAAAGGAACGGACCAGAACCGGAATGGAATCGGAGCGAAAGTTCGGGTGCATCAACCTAATCGTACCATT